>CABUKW010000021.1 GCA_902492275.1 uncultured Peptococcaceae bacterium | reverse complement strand
GTAGCTTTGCGCCTGGTATAATCGGCCGGCGCCGCTGTGGATTCGCACCAATACGTTAAAAATATCCCGCAGCGATTTAAAAGCCCAGTTGGAGCAGGCTGGCCTAGCAGTCAGCGAAAGCCGTTATACGCCGGAAGGCTTGAAGCTGGAAACAGCGGTCGATTTGCATCAGTTGGCCGCTTTTCAGCAGGGCTTGTTTACTGTGCAGGACGAAAGCTCCATGCTGGTAGCGTTGGCGGCGGAACCGGCACCAGGGCAGCGGGTGCTGGATGTGTGCAGCGCGCCAGGCGGCAAAACTACCCACATGGCTCAGCTGATGAAGAACAGAGGGCAGATTTATGCCTGCGACATCCATCAGCACCGTTTGGAACTCATTGCCGAGAATTGCCAGCGGCTGGGGATTCACAACGTGGAGCTGTTTTTGCAGGACGGTACCTGTTTAACCCAACGGTGGCAGCAGCCCTTCGACGTTGTGCTGTGCGACGTGCCCTGCTCCGGCTTGGGCGTGCTGGGACGGCGGGCCGACGCCCGTTGGTCTAAGGAAGCGGCCGATATTGCTGGTTTATGTCAGGTTCAGCGGCAGATTTTGGAGCAGGCGGCCCAATTGGTGGCGCCGGGCGGTACGTTAATCTATAGCACCTGCACCATCACGCCGGAGGAAAATATCCAGATGGTGCGGCAGTTTTTGGAGCAGCATCCCCAATTTATGCTGGATGAAACGCTAAACGATTGCTGGCTTCAGGTGGAGAAGGCGGAAACGGGCTATGTGCAGTTTTTGCCTTTTGTGGATGATATGGATGGTTTTTTTATTGCGCGGATGCTGCGCAAGGAGGCTATGTGATGGAAAAGAAGGATTTGCGGGCCATGGATTTGGCGGAAATGACGGCGCTGTTGCAGCAGCTAAAACAGCCCGCTTTTCGCGCCAAACAGATATTTAACTGGGTGCATCAGAAACAGGTGCAGCAAATCAGTCAGATGCATAATTTGGGTAAACAGGTCTTAGAACAGCTAGAGCAGCAGTGCCAACTGACCGTTTGCAATTTGGAGCGCAAGCAGGTTTCCCAGGACGGCACCGAAAAATTTCTGTTTGCGCTGGCCGACGGTAATTATATTGAATGTGTGCTGATGCGGTATCGGGGCGATCAGAGCAAGCAGCGCAATACGCTGTGCATTTCCAGTCAGGTAGGCTGCGCCATGGGCTGCACCTTCTGCGCTACAGGGCAGGGCGGCTTTGTACGCAACCTGACCGCCGGAGAGATTGTCAGCCAGGTCTATGCAGTCAATCACAGCTTAGCGGAGGAAGGTGACGCGCTGCCAGTGGGCAACGTGGTTTTTATGGGCATGGGCGAGCCGTTGCTCAATTTGGACAATGTGTTGAAAGCGATTGGACTGCTGAATGACGCCCATGGTCAGCAAATCGGCATTCGCCGCATAACCGTTTCCACCTGCGGCATCGTGCCCAAGCTGCGGGAATTGGCCCAGAAGCATTTGGATGTGGTGCTGGCCGTTTCCCTCCATGCGCCCAACGATGAACAGCGCTCAGCGGTGATGCCGGTAAACTGCCAGTATCCGCTGGAAAAGCTGATGGCGGCCTGTCGGGCCTATCAGCGGCAAACCCACAATCGCATTTCCTTTGAATATGCGCTCATTGCCGGCTTTAACGACCAGCCCCTGCATGTGCGGCAGCTCCAGCAGCTTTTGCAAGGGCTGGATTGCCACCTCAATCTCATTCCGGTCAATCCGGTAGCCAATACGGCCCAATTCAGCCGTCCCAGCAAAAAGCAGGTGGCAGCCTTTGTGCAGGCGTTGCAGCAGGCCGGATTAAAGGCCAGCGTGCGGGAGGAAAAGGGCGTCGATATCGACGGTGCCTGCGGTCAATTGCGGGGTAAGGCGCTGCGAGGACAATAAAAGAAGAAGCAAATTCCACACCGTGTTGGGCGGGTGGAATTTTTTTATGGCTGCTGGTAGATTGTTGTACGGCGGCCAGGGAATTTTAACATTGCTATGGCAGATTTTTGGCCAAAAAATAGTTCAGCAAAAAACAGAGTTAAAATATAGGAACTTCTACCGGAAAAATTCTGGTGGTCAGTTTTCTGTACATAGGCTAAAAAATATTTTCATGCAAATAAAAATAGTATGTAGTCAACCGTTTGATTTTAACAATATGAGATAGTTATATCGAATCGTATCTACCACTAATTGTTCTATAGTGCTGATTTTATCTTTGGGTGGATAGATTAATGTAAAAAAACCAATGTCTTCTAAATCCGTGACAGGAATGGTTTGATATAAATCGTTGTTGGGTACGGTTATTGGTTGAAATAGGCCTGCACAAGTTGAGTCATTTTTAATGATTTCAAGTGCTTGGTGAAAACCATCTACACGGATGACATTTTTAAAATATGCAGTATGCCGTTGCATGGAGTGGGGCATATCGTTACCTGCGTTTATGACTAATGTTAAATTTTTTAGGTCTTTGGTTTGGACAGAGCTTTTATTGCTTAGGGTAGAATTTTTGCTTATGATCAGATGAAAAGGCTCTTGATATAAACATTCGATTTGGTATTGATTGGAGAAATTCTCAAGTAACATTTGATATTCATCTACTAATAATGTAAATGTTATAGAATACAGTTTTTCGAAGAAGGTTTGCATAATCAAATTTTGAGAACGGGCTACGATAATATCAAGTTGTATATTGGGATATTTTTTTATTATTTTTTGAAACAGATGTCGTGCTGCTTCGATGTTAAGAGAAGACATGATTGCCAAACGAATGTTATCTTGGGTATTGGAATCAGAAAGATTTTTCCAGCCCTCTGTGATATGGCAGATAGTTTGGACATCCTCCAAAAATACTAATCCTTTGTTGGTTGGTATGACGCCACGTGTACTGCGAATGAGCAATTTGGTGTTCAATTCTTTTTCCATGTTGGATAACATGGTACTTAATGTGGTTTTGGGAATATGATAAATTTCTGAAACTTTGGAAAGAGAACCAAGTTCACAAATTTTGATAAACAAAAACAAATGTTCAATATTCATAGCTTATGGCATGCTCCTTTGCCGTAGTAATCTTTAAAAAGGTATAAATAGTATAGCATTTTTTAAGGTAAAAGTAAAGAAAGTACGATATTTCCGTACATAAATACGACATATAATACATTCTCTTATGGAATTTATAAATATATAATAATATTGTACTCAGAACGCAGGCAGTCACGAAGCAAAATTTTTGTTGATCGCTAAGCTATTTAGGGTGCAGAAAGATAATCAAGTATTATTTATAAAAATCTTTAAGGAGTGTAAAAGTATGATTAAAAGAATGTATCCGCATGTATTTGAAGCACAGGTTATTCGTGGCATCCGTATTAAAAATAGAGTAACGGTTGCTCCAATGCATACTCCGAAACTTGGGAAAGAAGGCATGCCAAATTCCCCTATGTATATGAATTTTATTCGTGAACGTGCTCGTAGTGGTGCTGGTGTTGTTAGTTTAGGAGAGATTCCAGTAAATAACTATGCTGCAAGAGCACATCCATGGTCCATTGATGTGCATGATGGGATTTACAATGCGCGCGCGTTAGCAGATGTTCGTGAACAGATTGAAGAATATGGTGCGATCGCGTCTGCCGAATTGTTTCATGCAGGGCCTTTTGGTGATGAAAAATGTACTCGTGGCGCACAACTGTGCGGACCAGTTACCTATACTCGTCCAGATGGTGTTGTTGTTTGTGGCATGACTGTAGAAGATATGGAAAAGACGGCTAAAGAATTTGCCAATACTGCAGCACTGTTCAAGGTAGCAGGCTATCGTCATTTGATGATTCACGGCGGCAGTTGGCTGTTAGCAGCGTTTATTTCTGCATTTGAAAATACTCGTAATGATGAATATGGCGGTGCTTCTTTGGAAAACAGGATGCGTTTTCCACTGATGGTCGTGAAAAAAGTTCGTGAAGCTGTTGGTGAAGACTTCATTCTGACCTATAAACTATCTCCAATGGATTTTATGATGGTATTTCCAGATACAGCCGACCGTGCAGCGAAAGGGCTATCCCTAGAAGAATCAGTAGAATTTATCAATGCGATGGCAGATTACATTGACGTTGTGAACCTACAGTATCAACAGAGAAGTGATAAACACGCTCGCTGGGCTGGTTTGAGTTATGGATTATTGCCGGAGGCGCAGCAGAGTTATATGGCAAAACGTATGAAAGAGTTGGGTGCGAAACCATTATTAGAACTGCATCACTCCTGTGACGATCCGGAAGTCATGGAAAATTTATTTGCAGAAGGCATTTGCGACCGTGTAGGGATTGGTCGAGGAACTTTAGCTGATGAATTCTTGGTAAATAAGATGCGTGCAAACAAACCAGAAGAAATCCGTCCATGTATCAAATGTGGCCATTGCTTGGATCCAAATACTGGCAGAAGTAATGATACTGATAACGATAAGATGATTCAGTTTGCACGCGGGATCGTTGTTCATAGATTCCATTGTTCTGTAAATCCACGTGTTGGGAATGAAAGCTTGAAAAATCCGGAGAAAGCGCTCAGAACCAAAAAAGTGTGCATCATTGGTGCGGGTCCTGCGGGATGTCAGGCAGCTCTAACTGCAGCGGAACAAGGTCATCAGGTTATATTGTTTGAAAAAACTGATCGTGTTGGTGGACAAATTAAAGAATACGAACATCTATGGTTCAAAAAACGGTTTCATAGCTATGTAGAATACCTCAATTATCAGGTGTCGAAAGGTGTGATTGATTTACGTTTGAACACTACTGCTACTCCAGATTTAGTATATGCTGAAAGACCAGATGCTGTTATTGTAGCTATTGGCAGTGAGCCAATTATTCTGAATTTGCCTGGAGCGCATAATAACAACGTGTATGAAGCAACGGATATTACTTCTGGTCGCAAAATTGATGAGTTAGGTAATACCATTGTAATTATTGGTGGGAATATGGTTGGCTGTGAAGTTGCTATGCAATTGATGAAGCTGTATAAAGACAAAAAAATCGTTATTTTGGAAAAGGCAAATAGAATATTGAACACCATGATGATGGGTGAAAGACTGGCATTTATGGATCACTTTAATTGGAATATTTGCCATGCTGAAGATCCATTGAATATTACTGAGCCAAATACACAATTAAAATATTATGCAAATATGAATGTAATTGAAATTACTTCGGAAGGTGTAAAAGCTCAGGATACAAAGACTGGTGAAGAAAAGCTGTTTCCAGCAGACAATGTTGTTATGGCTGTTGGTATGAAAGCCAAAGCTGTTGAAGCCGAAAAATTTAGCCAATGTGCATTGGATTTTACTACTATCGGTGATTGTGCAAAAGTGAAGGATATTGAATACGCTGTAGCTACTGGCTATAATGCTGCAATGAGTTTGGATAATTTCTAATTATTAAAATGAAAGTTATATACGATAGGAGGTGTGTTACTCCTATCGTATATAACTTGTTTTAAGGGGGTATTTAAATGCCAGAAAGAATGAAGGGTCTTTTAAAAGGTGGACGTCAAATTCCATTATCAAAAAATAATCCCATATCTTGGCTTCATGGGTTGATTGTATTGGCTTTTATGTTTTTATTTAAATATATTCCGCCAATATCGACTATTACGCCGGAAGGGATGGGAATTTTAGGTGTCTTTTTAGGATTGCTTTGGGGTTGGACTTTCTGTGATAATGTATGGCCTAGTGTCCTTGGGATCGTTGCTGTAAGTTTTACTGGTTATATGTCTTTAACAGATGCATTTACTGGTAGCTTTGGCAGCAGCAATTTTTTGATGCTATTCTTTGTGTTCATTTTACTCTATTATTTTACACAAACTGGTCTAACAAACAGAATGGTTTACGCAATTATCAACTTAAAAGTGGTAAGGGGACGTCCGTGGTTGTTTTCCTATGCTTTTCTTTGGGCATCTCTGGTATTGGGGACATTTATTTCTATTCCAGGTATGCTGATCATGTGGGAAATTTTATATGATATTTGGAAAAAATGTGGAATGAAAAAGGGTGGTTATACACAATTTATGGTTGCAGGTGTTGCTTTTACTGGTATTCTATGTGCTCAGTCATTTCCGTTTAGTGGTCCTGTAGTATCCTTTATGAGTGCTTATGAAGGGATTTCTGGTATGACTGTGAATGCGATGGCTTTTACTATTTATGAATGGGTATTTAATTCTTTGGCACTGTTACTATATATTTTGATTGGACGGTTTGTTTTTCATTTTGATGTTTCTGCACTTACTAATATGGGTTATATAGAGAATGATTTAGATGAGTCATGGACGATGTATCAAAAACTAATGGCAGTGTTGTTTGTTGTATTTATTATTTTGTATCTATGGCCTAGTTTCCTGCCAGCCGAATGGGCTTCTACACAGTTATTTATGACTTTAGGGACAACTGGTGTACCGGCTTTGATGGTAGCGTTGATAGCGCTCTGTAATTTTAATGGGGCACCAAAGCTGCAAGATGCGGTAAAAGAGGGCGAGGTATGGAGTATTTTATTTGTAGTTGCAGCGGTAAAATTAATTTCTGTTGCTATGGGTGATGCTAATACTGGCATTGCTGGTGCTTTGAATGCTTTAATGCAGCCAATCTTGGGCGGCAGAAGTACCATCGTATTTTTGATTTTGGTTACTTTGTTGCCAGCGCTTATTACTAGTTTCTGTAATAATCTAGTTCTGGGAATGATTTTTATTCCAATTGCGTACACTTTTACTATAAACATTTCTGGCGTAAATTCAGCAGCTTTAACTGTTGCATTAATTAACTGTTGTTCTATCGCTATGATGAGTCCGGCAGGATGTGTTCCATCAGCAATTTTTCATGGTAATAAGGAGTGGATTTCGACCAAACATGCTATGATGTGGGGTTTTATTGCTGCTATGTGTGGATACTTGCTCACAGTGGTATCTTTACCCATTATGTTTAAAATGTTTTAAGCTGTCAGTTATATATAACAGTACTATGGAGAGATTAAGATTACAGATAGAAGAGTTTTTGAAGTAAAATGAGATCGTGGTATTAGCAAGGTATTACTCCACTTTTGGAATTAATACCGTTGACGGAAAGAGACAAATAAATGGGATTGTCGCATTAATGAATGAAAACTCGTGAAGCGATAGTCCCATTTTTACCGTTTCTATCATTACATTCAAAGAAAATACTTTGAATCATTTATAAAAAGCGAACTTTAATAAACCGGCTTTCATGGCTCGAAAGAGATCTTTGAGAATTGAAAACTCAGGCACTTCTCAGAGAAAGCAAGTGTGTTTCCGTTCTGTCCTTATAAATCTTGTGATGGAGCTTATTTATATTCTTCGCCATGCCAGTAGTGTGCTTTCTGTAAGCATATTTGCAGTTTCTTTCCGGTAGCCAATACGGCCCAATTCAGCCGTCCCAGCAAAAAGCAGGTGGCAGCCTTTGTGCAGGCGCTGCAGCAGGCTGGATTAAAGGCCAGCGTGCGGGAGGAAAAGGGCGTCGATATCGACGGCGCCTGCGATCAACTGCGGGGCAAGGTGCTGCGGGGAGAATAAAAGAAGCATGGGATTCCACGTTGCTTTTGGCAGGTGGAATTTTTTTATGGGCGAAGGTGGGTTGTTCACAAGGCTACGGGTACAATGGTTGATTTCTGCCCAAACAGCGGGTATAATAAAAAGGGTTTCGTTGTAAATGTTTGTACAGAGGAGAGAAAAGGGCTGTGGAATGGTTGGGCGATTTGCTTTATGTTTGTCCGTTGTTATTTATTGCCGGTGTGATTGATGCCATTGCCGGAGGCGGCGGTTTGATTGCGCTGCCGACTTATCTGATGACCGGTATGCCGGTACACATGGCTTATGGCTGCGGCAAGCTGCAATGCAGTTTGGGCAGTACCATGGCGGTGCTGCGTTTTGGCAAAAACGGCGTGCTGGACGGAAAATTTGCGGCGCTAACCGCTGTGGCTGCGATGGTGGCTTCCGCCATCGCCACCCAGTTGGTATTATATTTGGAGGAAGCTGTTGTGCGCAATATTGTGCTGGTGATGCTGCCTGTGGCGGCCATTATGATGTTGCTTCCCAAAAAGAAGGGACAAGGCAGTATCCTCAAGCAGGCGGTGAACGGCAAGAATATTGCGCTGGTGATTGTAGCTGGTTTGTTATTGGGTACCTATGACGGTTTGTTTGGTCCTGGCGGCGGCACCATTGCCATTATGATTTTTTCCTTGCTGCTCCATTATGATTTGCGGGTGGCGTCTGCCAACAGTAAAACGGTTATTATGGCGTCCAATTATATGGCATTGGCGGGCTATTTGGCAACGGGCAATATCGTCTATCAGATTGCCATTCCAGCTACGATTTGCAATATGCTGGGCAATTATGTAGGCGCCGGGTTGGCAATTAAAAACGGCGAAAAATTGATTCGGCCGTTGATGCTGGTGATTGTAGCCGGACTGATTGTAAAAATTGTGCTGGGCGCCTGAACAATAAAAATAGTGATCTTATCGGTTAAGCCTTATGCGTTTTTTGAGCGCATAGGGCTTTTTTATTGGGACAAGATGAGGATGGAACGCAAATGGATCGGCATAAGCGATTGCAAAAATTTTGTTTAATATTTCCTGGTATGCAGACCTGCGAAAAGAGCCACAATAGGTTTCGAGGAGGTGAGTTGAGATGAAAACTCGCAATGAACAGCCATCTTTCAAACAAAAAGCGGACAGTAAAACACAAAACAGCGTGGATAACTGTCTGGACAACTGCAGCAAGGACAGCAGAGGTCTGAAAAGTGATATGAAAAGCGACCTGCGTCTGGATAACTGCAGCAGAAAAAACCAGTAATTGGATTGCATAAAACCGACAAAACCGAACAAAATAGAATTACAAACCTGAAAGGGGGTGAACGAGATGTCCAGAACTTCTAATGAACCAGCTGCACCAAACGCAAGCAACTTTCTGAACAACTTCAAATACGAAGTTGCCAATGAATTAGGAATCAACAACTATCAGACAGTTGACAAAGGTCAGTTATCTTCCCGTGAAAACGGCTACGTAGGTGGCTACATGGTGAAAAAAATGATTCAGTATGCAGAACAGAACATGCCATCTACCGGTGCTTCTATGACAATGGGTATGAGCAAATAACCATTGCTGACAACAACTGAACAGAGTTGAGCAGGGAGCAGTGATTGCTGTAGGGTAATCGCTGCTCCTTTTGTTGTAGCCGGTATAGGTTGCGCGGGCGCGTTCTTGCATTGCGGTAAACATTGTGCTAAACTATGTTTATCCGATAGAGGAGGGAATTTTATGCTGATTTCAACAAAAGGCCGTTATGCTTTGCGCGTGATGCTGGATTTGGCGGAACGCAGGGACGAAGGTTATATTGTTTTGATGGATATTGCCAAGCGGCAGGAAATTTCGGAAAAATATTTGGAAAGCATCATCGCCGTTTTAAGTCGGGCTGGGTTTGTGCAGGCTTTGCGGGGACGGGGCGGCGGGTATCGGTTGGCCAGAGAGCCGGAAAGCTATACGGTGGGCAGTATTTTAAAATTAACGGAAGGGCCGCTGGCGCCGGTGGCTTGTCTGGAAGGAGAAAAAAATCTTTGTAATCGGGCGGCAACTTGCAAAACACTGCCTATGTGGACCAAATTAGATGTGTTGGTCAATGAATTTTTTGAGGACATAACGCTGGCCGATTTATTACAGGAAACCGCAGACGGCAATCATTATGTTATTTAAGCGAACGAAAAAGGGAGCTGGACGATTGGGCTGGCTCCATTATTTTTTCTCAATAAACCTATTGACAAAGTATGTAAAAAGGCGTACCATATGATAAACATAGTAATTGAGTAGGAAATGAGAATGTTTGTCTGACAGCGGCATGATTTTTATAAAAAAGGGGACGATAAAACGTGACACGACAACCATACAAATTTGAAACGATGCAAATTCATGTAGGACAGGAGCAGGCCGATCCAACTACCGACGCCCGCGCAGTGCCTATTTATGCCACAACTTCTTATGTATTTCACGATTCGGCGCAAGCGGCCAATCGGTTTGCTTTAACAGAAGACGGCAATATCTATACCCGGCTGATGAATCCAACCTCCGATGTGTTTGAGAAGCGCATTGCGGCCTTAGAAGGCGGCGTAGCGGCTTTGGCGACAGCGTCCGGTTCGGCGGCTATCGCTTATGCGATACAAAATATTGCAACGGCGGGCGACCATGTGGTGTCCTCCACTAATTTATATGGCGGCACCCATAATCTGTTTGCTAACACGTTGCCGGAACAGGGCATTACCACCACCTTTGTGGACCCTTCCGAGCCTGCCAACTTTGCGGCGGCCATTCAGCCCAATACGAAGCTGCTTTATGCTGAAAGCCTGGGTAATCCCAATGCGGATGTCATTGATATTGCCGCTATTGCGGCAGTTGCCCATGAGCACGGCATTCCGCTGGTGATTGACAATACCTTTGCCACGCCTTATCTGCTGCGGCCTATCGAATATGGCGCAGACATTGTAGT
Source organism: uncultured Peptococcaceae bacterium (assembly GCA_902492275.1). Taxonomy (GTDB): domain Bacteria; phylum Bacillota; class Peptococcia; order Peptococcales; family Peptococcaceae; genus UBA7185. The sequence continues at coordinate 17,680 of CABUKW010000021.1, read as the reverse complement.
TCATTCGGCCACCAAGTTTATTGGCGGTCACGGCACCGTGATGGGCGGCGTGATTATTGACGGCGGCAAATTTGACTGGAAGCAGAACGATAAATTTCCAGGTTTATCGCAGCCCAATCCTTCCTATCATGGCATCGTGTTTGCCGACGCCTGTGGAGAGGCTGCTTTTGTGACCAAAATCCGCTGCACCTTAATGCGGGATTTAGGCGCTTGCATTTCACCGTTCCACTCGTTTTTATTGTTGCAGGGGTTGGAAACTTTATCGCTGCGGGTAGAACGGCATGTGGAAAATGCGCTGAAAGTAGTGGACTTTTTGAAGAATCATCCGCAGGTGCAGTGTGTGCATCATCCGGTGCTTTCCGACGGACGGCAGAAGGAATTGTATACCCAGTATTTCCCCAATGGCGCAGGTTCTATTTTTACCTTTGAAATCAAAGGGGGCGCAGAGGCGGCTAAGAAATTCACTGAGTCCTTGGAATTATTTTCATTATTGGCCAATGTTGCCGATGTGAAATCGCTGGTCATTCATCCAGCTTCGACGACCCATTCGCAGTTGTCAGAAGCAGATTTAGAGGCTTGCGGCATTTCGCCGGCTACTATTCGATTGTCCATCGGTACGGAGCATATTGATGACATTATGGCCGATTTAGAGCATGGCTTTGCCGCTGTTGCAGCAAAATAACAAATGTGCTTATCGGTTTGTGCCGATAGACAGGATAATAAAAATTGTGTTTGGAAAAGGAGAGCGAGAACATCATGCAAGTATATGCAGATAATGCGGCCACTACCAAGATGAGCCGCACCGCAATAGAGGCAATGCTGCCTTATATGGAAACCTACTTTGGCAATCCTTCCAGTTTGCATTCGGTAGGGCAGAGAGCCAACGAAGGACTGCAGCAGGCCAGAGAAACGGTGGCAGAGGTGCTGGGTTGTCAGCCCAAAGAAATCTATTTTACCTCCGGCGGCAGCGAAGCCGATAATCAGGCCATTGTATCCGCCGCGCTGTTTGGCGCTAAAAAAGGAAAAAAGCATATTATTTCGACTGCCTTTGAGCATCATGCAGTGCTGCACACGTTAAAAAAATTGGAGCAGCAGGGCTTTGACGTTACCCTGCTGGACGTTCATCAAAACGGCATGGTAACGCCGGAGCAGGTGGCTGCGACTATACGGGAGGATACTTGCCTAGTGACCATTATGTATGCCAATAACGAAATTGGCAGCATTCAGCCTATCGCTGAGATTGGCGCAGTATGCAAGGAAAAAGGCGTGCTGTTCCATACCGACGCGGTGCAGGCGGCAGGCCATCTGCATATCAATGTCAAGGAACAAAATATTGATATGCTGTCTCTTTCGGCCCACAAATTTCACGGGCCCAAGGGCGTAGGCGTGTTATATGCCCGTCGCGGCGTAGTATTGCATAATTTGATTGAAGGCGGCGCACAGGAGCAAGGCAAACGGGCCGGTACCGAAAATATTCCCGGTGTTATGGCCATGGCTGCAGCCTTAAAAGAAGCCAATGACCATCTTGACGAAAACGCAGCTAAAACGGCGGCTTTGCGGGATAAACTGATTGAGGGACTGCTGCAGATTCCTCACGCCGCCTTGAATGGCGACCGGGAACATCGTCTGCCGGGAAACGTCAACTTCTGTTTTGAAGGCATCGAAGGGGAAAGCCTGTTGCTGATGCTGGATGATAAAGGCATTTGCGCCTCCTCCGGTTCGGCTTGCACGTCAGGTTCGCTGGACCCTAGCCATGTGCTGCTGTCCATTGGGCGGCCCCACGAGATTGCCCATGGTTCACTGCGGCTGAGCCTGTGTGAATGGAATACTGCAGAAGAAGTGGAGTATATGCTGGCTGAAATCCCGAAAATTGTAGCCCATCTGCGGGATATGTCGCCGGTTTGGAAAGATTTGTGCAGCGGTAAAAAACAGTTTATGATTTAAGATAAAGGAGCGATTTGAAATGGCTTTATATAGCGAAACAGTGATGGATCATTTTAGAAATCCCCGCAATGTGGGAGAAATCGAAAACGCCGACGGTGTAGGCGAAGTGGGCAACGCCAAATGCGGCGACATTATGAAAATTTATTTGAAAATTGACGATGATATCATCACCGATGTGAAATTCAATACATTTGGCTGCGGCAGTGCCATTGCCTCGTCTTCCATGGCTACCGAGATGATTAAAGGCAAATCGGTATCGGAAGCCTTGGAACTGACTAACAAAGCTGTTGTAGAAGCACTGGACGGCCTGCCGGCGCAGAAAATTCACTGTTCTGTATTAGCGGAAGAAGCCGTGAAAGCAGCGCTGAAGGATTATTACGATAAAAACGGTATCGCCTATGATGCCGAAACCTTCAAGGAAATAAAATAGTTCAGGTTTTATTGGGAATCTTGCAGAAACGGGACTGTAGCATTGACGGCAATGGCCTTCATGCTGCAGTCCCGTTTGCGTTGTCGGTTTCACAGAGCTATCGTGCAGAATAGAGGAAAGGATTGCCAATGATCAGGGCGCTGTGGTACAATACTGGCAAAGAGCCGGAAATACGGGCCAAGTAACAGAACAATGCCAGCTTGCGGCGGAGAACGGAATGGAAAGTGGGGAAGATAGATATGCAAAATCCAACAAAATCAGCAATGATTGTAATCGATATGGAACGGGGCTTTGTGGATGCCCAGTCGGCTCATTGTATCTGTACGGCGCAGGCTACGGTGCCAGCCTGCAGCAAGGCTATGGAGCTGGCGCGGGCGAAGGGGATTCCGGTATTTCTGGTAAATCGCGTTTACCGTTCTAACGGCAGCGATGTGGAGGCCACCCGATATCAAAGCTGGGTGCAGGGCGGACGGGCCATGACACCGGGCAGTGTCGGCGCTTGCAGCTGTGAGATGCCAGCGGGGATGGAGCCTAAGCCTGGCGATTATACGCTGATTAAGCCCCGTTGGAGCGCTTTTTTTCAGACAGAGCTGGATTTGTTGCTGCGGCGGCTGCGGATTGAAACGGTGATTTTGCTGGGTACCACCACGCCCAATTGTGTACGCACTACCTGTTATGATGCGATCGCCTTGGATTATCAGGTGCTGATTTTGCCGGAATGCTGCTCCTCACAGACGGAAGAAATTCAGCGGGCCAATTTGGCCGATATGGAACGGGTTGGCGCACAAATGCTGACCTTGAAGCAATTTGCGGCATACGATGCAAACAGCGTGCCTTGCCTGGTGCAGCAGGTACAGCAGGCGGTGGCTGACGATGTTACGGTACCGGAGCCGAATTTTTCATGGAGCAGCGAATGAGAAGCTGTGCGGAAGGGAGCGATTGTGGGTGCAAGTGATAGCCCGTATTCAAAATGATTTTCCAGAAAAATTTGGTATCCCGCGGCAGAGCGGATTGGTGCCGGCATTGCAGGCGCGGATTGTTTTTGAACCGGCTTATCGTAATCCGGCTGCGGTGAAGGGGTTGGAGGCGTATTCGCATATTTGGCTTTTATGGCAGTTTTCAGAGGCACAGCGGGATAGCTGGTCGCCTACGGTGCGGCCACCACGGTTGGGCGGCAACAAACATGTCGGTGTGTTTGCCACCCGTTCCCCCTTTCGGCCCAATCCCATTGGGTTGTCGTCGGTAAAATTGGAGCGGGTTGTGTTAGATGAAAAGCTGGGCCCAATACTGCTGGTTTCCGGCGCTGATTTGTTGGACGGCACGCCGATTTACGATATAAAACCCTATTTGCCCTTTACTGACAGCCATCCTGATGCAGTAGGCGGTTTTGCCGATGACTTTGTAGAGTACGGTTTGGAGGTGGAGTTTCCAGAGGAGTTACTGACCCAAGTGCCAGAGGCCAAACGGGAAGCGCTGTTGGGTATTTTGCGGCAGGACCCGCGGCCATCGTATCAGCATGACGCAGAGCGAGTGTATGGCGTGACCTTTGGCGATCAGAATATTCGCTTTCAGGTGCAAGGTGTTGTGCTGCATGTGATAGGCGTTGCGTCGCTGCAGGAGCCGAGAAAATGAGGACGGCCATTAGAAATAGTAAAAGTTATGTCAAATAAAAAGCAATAAACTAAAAACGGACAAACGCTGTCGCAGGCGTTTGTCCGTTTTTATTAGAAGGCGTATGATGAAATGAAAGAGTTAACAACTTGTCTTAGCTGGTTGAAACTGGAATAGTTGCAGCCGTTTCATGTGCAGATAAAGCTGCTGTGCGGCAAAGCCGGTAAAGCAACCAGTGACGATGGCAGAAATCAATAACAGTGGCAGATAAACGGCCACGCTGGGCGTCGATGTGACTGCTATGGCTACCAGAATTTGTCCCACGTTATGGGTTATTGCGCCAAGCACGCTGGAAATCCAGATTTGCCGCTCTGATAAAATGCGGCGGGCTGCCAGTGTCAGTACAAAGCAGAGCAAACCGCCGCCCAGACTGTAGAGCAGACTCATCAGCTGCCCGGCAAACATACTGCCCAGCACAATCCGGATAACCAGAATAGAAAAGGCCTCGCAGGGCCGCAGCGTCCAAAGGGCGTAAAGGGTGACGATATTGGCCAGCCCCAGCTTGACACCGGGAATGGGTATTGGTACGGGAATGTAGGATTCCAGTACGAAAATAATCAGCGCCAGTGCAGTCAGCAGCGCCATGTAGGTGATTTTTTTTGTTTGCATGTCAGGGTTGCTCCTTTCGCTGTTCACTGCGCCATGATATCGGGGGCAGTTTTGTCGTTGCTGCTGGTTTCTATGCGAATTACCAGCTTGTTGGGCAGACAGACAATGGGATAAAGGCCGTCTTGAATCCAGCCCTGGTTGACGCATACATGGTCGGGACAGGTGGCGTCCTGTACGGAAATTTTGCCCGGTGCTATGGCTATGGTGTTGCTGCCTCCGTTTTTACTTTTGATGATAAAGCGTTCTTCCGCTGTTACCTGCGATAAATTGATGGTGCGGAGAAGCTCGCCGTCCTGATAAATCCTGGCGATGCCGGTTTCCTGCTGCGTTTGGCTGAAGCTGTAGATGGCAGCGCAGGAAGCCAGCAGAACACAGAAAAACAGGAGCAGCCAGAATCGGGTATTGCTGAACAATTGGCGCATGTGGTTTATTCTCCAAATACATAGTAGTTGCTGTCACTTTGAAAACAATCGGCCAGGCCTGCCGTTACAATGATTTGCCGGTCGGTGGTGATGAGAATGGCGTCAAACTCCTGACGGTGTTCCTGCCAGTATTGTAAGGCCCGCTCAGATCCCATGACAAATAGGGAGGTAGAAAGGCCGTCGGCTAAGATGCCGCTGTCGCTGACGATGGTCACCGAGGCAAGTCCGCTTTCTGCCGGCGCGCCTGTCTGGGGATTGATGATGTGGTGGTAACGAACGCCGTCATCGCCGATAAAGTAACGCTGGTAAGGGCCGGACGTGATGACGGCTTTATCGGCTACTTGAACCAAACAGATGCAATCGTCAGGATTGTTCGGATCCTGAATGCCGACGCGCCAGAGACTGCCGTCCGGCTTGACGCCCAAGGTTTGCACATTGCCGCCCAGAGAAATGACGGCCGACTGAATGCCCTGTTGGGCCAGCAGCTGCATAACCCGATCAGAGGTGTACCCCTTGACAATGCCGCCTAAATCGATTTCGGCAGCGGAATCGGTCAGCTGGGCAGTTTTGGCTTGTGTGTCTAAGGACAGCGTGCCAATGTCGGTGTGCCGCAGCAAAGCAGCCAATTCCTCCGGCGCAGGGATTCGGTAATTTTCGGTGGTAAAGCCCCAGGCTTTGACAACGGGATAGAGGGCAATGTTGAAAGCGCCGTCTGTATCCATATGTAATTGCAGTGCTGTTTGCAGCACGGTGACAGCCTCGTCCGGCAACGAGGCTGTTTTTTTGCTGTTTAATTGGGCGAGGGCACTGTCTTGCAAATTGGTGGAGAAAATCTGCTCTATATTCTGAATTTCTTTGGTAGATGCTTCTACTGCCGTTTGTGCATTTGTTCCGTAAGCGGTTAAGGTCATGACAGTATCCATGGCAAACAAATCGGTGCTATAGGAGTTGGAAGCGTTTTCCTTCACAATCGTTTCAGTGCTGGGCGATTTGGTTTGGCTACAGCCGCTCAGCATACCGGTTAGTACCAGACAAACCCCCAAGAGCAAAAAACAGCATCGCTTGCCAAAGAAATGATTGTTCATAGCAATTAAAGCCTCCCAAAATGAAAATTAGCTAAATCTAATATAATCTCTATTATATTTTTCTTTCTAGTTTTTGTCAAGATACGATTAGAAAAATATATGTAAGAAAATTAAAATAAGCAATAACTTAAAATAAACTAGAATATTTTTTATTTCAAATAATGTTAATAATTCAAGTATTAGTATATATATATAAGCTAAAATTGAAAATAATTTTTGAAAAACAAAAAAGTTATTGACAAATAATAAAAAAGCAATTACTATAATTTTCATAGGCTGATTAGGAAAAGCTAATTAAAATGCAATATAGATTTTAATGAAAAGGTGATGCGTACTATTGACGTATAGGACAAAGAATTGCATATTAGGCTATTCTGCTAACAAAAATGCCTAACAAATCATTTGGATTCTGCTGGATTGGTTATGATAATAGGCCAGATTGTAACTGGCAATAGCCAAGCAACTGCCTGTCAGACGGTTATATCTGAAAAAAACAGGATGCGTTCAGAATCAAAACAATCAAAATCAAAACAAAAAGGAGATGTTGAAGAAACAATGAAGAAAAACAAAGTAATTGCTTCTGTATTGACTGCTTCTATGGTGATGAGTTCGGTTCCAGCCTGGGCTGTAACTGCCGCCGACTTTTCGGATATGCCGCAGAACTGGTCTACCGCAGCGCTGACCAAAGCGGTGGACAATGGGTTACTGGCTGGTATTGATGGAAAAATCTGCGCGGATGACTATCTGACCCGGGCCCAGATGGCCGCAATTATGGTACGTGCTTTTGGTGCTGACACCAAAGCTGATTTATCGGGCTATACCGATGTGCAGCAGGGAGATTGGTACTATCAGGCGCTATCTACAGCCGTATCCATGGGCGTATTGTCAGGCTATGACAACAAGCTGAATCCCAATGCCAACATTACCCGTCAGGAAGTATGCAGTGTCGTTGCCCGCGCCTTTATGTTAGAAGGCGGCAGCGCTGCCGATTTGCGCCAATTCAGCGATGCAGATACGGTGGGAGGCTGGGCGCAGGGAAGCATGGCTGCCATGGTAGCTGCCGGTTATCTACATGGCGATAATGGTAAGCTTAAGCCAACTGCCTACATTACCAGAGCGGAATTTGCCGCTATTATGGCTAATTTAGCCAGCGATTATGTCAATCAGGCTGGCATTGTTACCAGTGTGAACGAAGGCAATGTGGTTATCAATGCGGCTGGTGTAACCTTATTGGATGTTACTGTACAAGGCGATTTGATTTTGGCTGACGGTATTGGGTTAGGTAATGTAAATTTAGATAACGTGAAAGTAACAGGCCGCATCGTTGTACGGGGCGGCGGAGAGATAAACCTAACTGGCAATAGTACCGCAGATATTGTAAAAGTGGCCAATCGCAATGGAAAAACGGAACTTACTGTAGCCGAAGGTGCAAAAGTGGACAGTATTACCAGCAGCACCGCTTTGGATGTAGGCGGTCAGGGTGAAGTTGGCACGGTAACCATAACAGCCGGTACCGGCAATGTGACGACGCCGAATACCACTGTCAAGAATAACGGCGGTGTGGTGACAGCGGCCGGCAGAAGTGTACCAAATGGTGCAACGGGCGTGATTAACAGCAATGCTACCAGTGCAACTGTGACTGGCGAAAGCAGTCCCGCTGCAGGCGGCGGGTCTTCCAGCAGCAGCTCTGGCGGCAGTACACAGAATGAATCGGTGTATGTGTTGATGAATATTCCCTATCAGGCATTCTATAATGCGGCAGAAGTAAGCGACAGTGCATTTGCCTATGATGCAATCAGCAGCGCAACTAATAAAACTGGGAACTATGGTAAGGCTGGCGGGGCCTATCATGAAACCGCGACAGCGTCCATCGGGGCAGATGGAACCGTAACAGCAGTTGGCGCAGCAAATGGGGCAGAATTTGAAGGCGTTATCTGGCCGGTTAAAGTGAGCAGCCTGTCAGCCTTAGAAGCGCTCGGCGGTACAAAGATTACCGACGAAGACGCGAAAACCGTAGCAACATTTGCCCGGGGCACTACAAGCTCGACAGCGTTAGTCGGGTATGAAACCTTGATGGAAGCGCCGTCCTATTCCTATTATGTTTTATCCGAAGCACCGGCAAACTATATGGAATTGACAGTAACCGGCACAACGCCTGTATTCAAAGCAGGGGAAAACGACGTGGAAACAGCAGAGACGATGGAAGCGACAGCGACCTATGGCGGCAACTGGGGCGATGTACAGTTGGGTTTAGCTGCTGATGATGTTTCCGATAAAATCATCAATGCTGTAGTCATCACAGCGGAGGACGCTGCCGGAAGAGAAAAAAAAGTCGGCATGGTACATTTGTACAATATCTGGTCAGCCAACGATATTGCATGGCGTGCAGCGCAGACGCCCGGTTTGGATGGCAAGACCATCACCAATATCCGGTACTATTGCAGCGTAAAAAATGAGGATCATACAGACGGTACAGCGCCGGCTTATACAAACTATGTGTATGATTATCCGATGAATCTGGAAATTTCCGCCGTTTATACCGGAACGGTAACAGCGGCCTTTGATGGTAGCAACATTATCGTCACAGGATTGCCGGAAGACGCGCAAAATGTGAAAGCGAAGGTATATCATACAACCGGTGGCAGAAATCCGGTATATACCTATCTGACGCCGTTGGCGGTAGACTCGGCAGACGATGATATTGATCCGGTTACAGTGGATGTGGTAGATGGAAAGATTACCATTACACCTGGCTCTGTAACCAATCAGGCAGGGACAACAGCGGAATATGGCAGGCTGACAGAAGGTATGCAATATACGATTGAGCTGAGCAGCGACAATTGGATGATCAATAAGGTAACGGCAGTTTATGAAGGCGATAACGCAGGCAAAGGGGAAGCCGAAACAGCGCAGCTTATCGAAAATGCCAAGGTGGTGGATGTAGGCTGGGCCAAGTATTTGGTAGTCGATTTACAGGAAGGATCCGCTGCAAATTATGAATTTGCGGTAGACGGACAAGCGGTGGAAGTAAGCCCTATTGACGATGCTGCCAATTTGGTGAAATGGGAATTATCCTCCTTACAGCCGGGACAATTGACAGTAACCCGCAAGCTGGACGGCAAACAGCAGACCGTCACAGTAATGGAAGGCGTAGCGGCCGATACGGTGCGCTCATCGGCTACAGCCGGTCCGGATTATTTTCTGGCCCATGGTTCGGTATATGTGTGGGATTATGCGCTGACCAATTATGATGCGGCTGGCAATGTGCGCGTTAATCCGGCAAAGACGACCTTCGACCTGGCAGAAGAAACAAGCAGCAGCGCAGTTGCCTATTATGCGCCGGATGCTGAGTTAAAAAAAGACGATATTGCTGATTATGGTGTAAGCGGCGAGGTAGAAGTGCTGTTCAACTACACCACCGATGCTGACAAAGCTTGGTTTGACAGCATTACCGACGTGGATTTGGTCGAATACAATGACAGCCTGAGTACTCTCAATGATACTCTGGACTATAAATTGGACACCACAGACCATCATGGCAGCGCGGTAGGCCAGCTGACCGTACCGTTGGGGCAGAGCAATTTCTACAGCAATGGCCGCTATTACTTACGGGTAACCTCTGGCGGCGCTACTACCTTAATTCCGATTCATGTAGTCAACGAACAGGCGCCCAGTATGGCGCTCAGTGAAGGTACCATTACGAGCGGACAAAATGTGCATTTTAAAGTAAGCAATATGACCTATGGCATTACCATGCCGATTTACCGCGTCGATTTGACAGCGCCTGACGGCTCGACAAGAACTCTGGAAAAGATTCGCGACTGGTATTTAATCGGCGACACCTTTGTGCTGTATAACGATGTAGAAGCTACCGATGGCAGAGATAATATTCCGGAAAACGGACTGTACACGTTGACTGTTTATGCAGATGGCTTTAAAACGATGACCAAATCGTTTACAGTTGGAAATGAATCCAAGGTTTCCTATGTAGACGTAGTTTCCCATGCTACAGGTGCAGGCAGCGGCGGCAGCTCGGAATCAGGCTCGGAAGGCGGCAGCAACACCATGGATGCCAACCTCTTATTTGACGCCGATTTGCTGGCCAATGCTTTGATTTTGCAGGATTTGGGCATCGAAAATGCTTATGCAGCCGGTATTGCGGAACGTTGGCTTTACGACATGAGCGGTTGGGACGCAGCCTTCTATCAGGATGGTCAAACCTTTTATACCTTCACCGGCTTCCGCGATGCGGTAGAAACTGCGAAAGTGAATGGACAGTATCTCACCTTCCAGGATTATGTGGCCGGCGGTCATGCAGAAACCACGTTAAATCGGCCCTATGCGGTAAAAGCGGTGCTGGAAGATAATCTGCTGGGCGAAACTCAAACCAACGGCGCTTATCTGGGCAATGCCGCAGCTGATTTATTCCTGGTAGATGAAGAAGGAAACGGGCTGACAGCTGCACAGGAAGGCGAAGCGGTCATCTTCTCCTGCGCCGATGCTGACTATTTGGCAGCAATCGCAGAAAACGGGCAGATTTATCTGGATCAGGATTGGCTGAATCCTTTGCAAGCCGGTGTCGATTATCGCGTTGCGGACGGCAAGCTGATTATTTCTGCCAATGTGTTGCAGCTGGGTGAAAATCCTCTTGTGATAGAGGCTGCCGGGTATAAAGCCTTACGGCTGACCGTGACAGTTGAGAAAGTGTTGGAGGATATTAATCTGCAGGTGAAAGCCAAAGCAGATGGCACGGCATATCAGGTTGGAGATACGGTAACTTTAGAAGGCTTGACTGCAGACTTCTTGAAATATTTGCAGGCAGTGACCGTAAATAAACGTAATGTGTTGACAGAAGAAGCTGGCGGCAGCAGTGCCAATGACTGGTATACACCGACAGAAAATGGCCTGACGCTGCAAGGCGGACTGTTCCAGGAAGCAGGGGACTATGAAATCGCAGTGCGCGCAGAATATTATGGTACGCAGACGGTAACAGTAACGATTGCCGAGAAAACAACAACGGAACCAACAGAGCCAGAACAACCGGAAGAACAGTTGGAAGCGCCAACAGTTGCGGCAATTACAAAAGAAAGTTCAATCATGTCTTCTTATCATCGAGTGTCGTTTGCTGAGGACTCGGTAAAAGATTATTTAGATGCTATCCAAGTCATTACTTTAAATGAAATCCCATGTGAAAAAGTAAATAGCTTTTGGAATGACGAAAACAGCTTTAAATTTTCCAATGATGCAACCTATGGCGGCGATAATAAATTTATTGACTTTACAGAAGATTGCTTTGGCAGTCAGGACGTTACAGTGAAAATTACAGCGGATGGTTATGAAGATTTGACATTTGTTGTGGACAAAGACGGCAACATTGTGACAGATAATACCGGCAATGAAGGCGAGGGTAATTCGGGCACGGAAATAAACCCTGGTGACAATGAAGATGGTCAGACAAAAGAGCCTGTAATCCCTACAGCTACTAGTAAAGACTATAGTTCTGATTATCAGATAAATTTTGGTTATAGTTCGGAGGATATTGCATATCTTGATGCGATTACTGGTATTGATGTGAATGGCAGTGAATATATTGCGACAATAGATTATTTCTTTATTTCTGCTGGAGAATATAAAGTTGTTAGTTCTGCTTATTATGTGACAGTATCAGGAAGCGCGTTTACTGAACAAGTGAATACCATCGTTATTCACGCTGCTGGCTACGAAGATTTGACCATCTATATTGACAAAGATGGCAATCTTTTAGAGGAAGAAGCGTTGCCTGATTCAGAAACAAAAGGAAAACAGGATTCTGTTGTTGACGATACAAACGACGCAGCGGACGTGCAGCAAGTACAGGCAGCAAAATCAGTGGACGAAGAAGCAGCCAAAGCGGTCAAGGTTGCTGAATCTGATGGGGCAGACGATGCCAGTCAGCAGGAACAGGCTGTCGGTACAGAAGCTGCAGCAAGCAGTCTGTAAAGTAGTGTTAAAAGAAAAATATTTTGTAAATGAAATGAAATAGAATAGAATAGAGAGGATAGAGCTATTGTCAGTTGATAAGCAACGATCAAGGTGACGATAGCTCTATTTTTGCTGGAATCAGTTTCATCTCGCAAGCAGTTAGAGGTTTCGAAAGCTTTACATCGTTAGTAGGAGATTTCTACCAGAAAATAACACGCAAGTAGTATTGTAAAACAACCAATAGCAATAAAATACAATTATAATTTTCATAAAGATAACCGCGGATATCAAATTATTTTTTTAGGAGGCGTATGGCGTTTCAAAAAAGTTGGCGTAACTGATTAGGAAACAAGAGCGTTGCATCATGAAAAGGCGGTGGAGATTTATGGAAGGTGAAGCAAAGGGAAATGGGATTGTAAAACTGATTGTTCATTTTATCATTATGTTGGGAATTGTTTTTGGTTTTCGTGTTTTGCCGGCACCGGGCAGCGTAACGCCTTATGGGATGGCTGTCGCAGGTGTATTTTTAGGACTGGTATATGGCTGGACGTTTTTGGATATTTTCTGGACCAGTTTATTGGGCGTGTTTTTATTGGCGCTGACAGGGTATGGTTCCTGTGAAGCAATCTTGATCGCAATGTTTTCGAACAGCACGGTATTAATGATGTTGATGGGCATTCTGGCTTTTGGCGCCGTTTTGCAAAGCGGGGCCGGCGATTGGGTCATGGGGAAATTATTAGGTAGTAAGATTGCACAGAAAAGTCCGACCATGATTGTTACCTTTATTCTGTTGGCAGGCATTATCGGTAATATTTTAGGGCTTTCCTGGTTTTTATATTTTGGTATGTTTCCGATTCTTTCACAGGCTATGAAAAAGTGCGGATATGAGAAAGGCGATAAATTTGTTTATTTTGTGCTGGCAGGCTTTTTGATGGCCGTACAGTTGGGGATGAGTGCGTTTCCGTTTAGAGGCTGGGGCTTGATGATCTGCGGAAGTATTATGTCCATGACAAAAGTGCCTATCAATTATGGTATGTATATAGTTATCATGGTTCTTATCTATGCATTGTTTGTGCTAAGCTATCCGTTTTTGATGAAGGTATGTGGATGTGATTTTAGTAAAATCTCTAATTTAAATGTGTCAGAAGCCTTTGGCGTAAAAGAAAGCGGTATGAACAAAAAACAAAAACTTTCTTTGTTATCGTTATTAGTTTTTGTGGCAACTGTCATTTCTATGAGTTTGTTGAATACTTATGTGCCAGCTTTAAGTTGGTTGAATACGCAGATTACCATTTTAGGTCTAATGATCTTGTTGTTAGTATTTGTTTTAGTTGTGAAGGTGGATGGAAAACCGCTGCTGGATATCCGGGAAGCCAGTAAAGGTTTTACTTGGGACATGTTATTCTTAATTGCCATCGCTTTATTGATTTCTAATGTTTTGACTAGTCAGGAAACAGGCATTAGTGCGTGGCTCAGTGGTTTGATTGCGCCACTATTCCCAAGCGGCGGAGTTATATTTTTATTGGCGTTAGCTATATTGACAACGGTGCTGACCAATGTATGTAACAATATTGCAGTTTGCTTTATTATGATTAACATCGTTTCTTCTATGTATATGAATGGGTTTGACGTTAATTTATTGGCGGCAGTGATTGTTATTTCTTTGACTACAACGATTTGTGCGTTTTTAACGCCAGCTTCTTCTATGCCAGGGGCTATGTTACATGCAGATGAGAACCTTACGGCAGCAACAGTTTATAAAGGCACAGTTATTTTGATGCTTTATAGTATCATTCTATTGATGGTGATACTGGTTCCGTATGTGATGCTGGCTTAAAACAACCAAACAGGATTTTTCGGGAAGCGCTTACTGGCAATGGATTGCGGTAAGCGTTTTCTTTTTCTCTTTTGGTAGTAGTTTTTTATTACTATAAATCAGACTTATGATAAAGAACTGGGTCTAAGGGCGCAGAGGCTGTTTATTTTATAATCAAATCAGAAAGTAGATTAACGATACATGAGAAAGAAGGGATTTCCATGGATGAGAAAAAAGATAAATGGCTCAATTTTAGAATGGATGAAACGCAGGAAAAGCAGGAGGAAGAGCGTTTGCGCAAACGAGTACGGCGTTGTCGGTGCAGTTATTGCGGCGGTACTTTGGAATTGCGAAAATTAACTTACAGCAGTTATGAGGTTTCCAAGCTGGAAGTTTATTGCAATCACTGCAAACGGATTGAATATGGTGTAGAGCCGGAAATTTATGATGTAGCAGAATATTTTGTAGATGAACTGAGCTTTGATTACTATAAGGATCTGGACAACAATATTCGCAAACGGGAAATGAATATTGCTAAGGTCAGTGAGATTATCGATTGGGGCTGTCGTAACTTAGGCCTTTTGACGGAAAATGGATTTGCTATGCCTTTGAATTTGAAAAGTGAGTTGTTGGGTGAAGCCTTAATTATAGATGACGATTCGCTGCAGTAAGGAGGCAAAAAGAATGGCAGAAGTAGTAAAAATATGTGATTTGACTTGCCTGGCCGGAAATAATGCGTTGCTGAGTAATATTGATTGGACAGTACAAAAAGGTGAGCATTGGGTGGTATTTGGCTTAAATGGTTCCGGGAAAACAACCTTGCTGAGTATTATTGCGGGATTTCGGGGATTTACCGCTGGCTCGGTAGAAGTTTTTGGTCAGCCTTACACAGAAGAAAATATCATTGCCCAACGTAAACGGGTCGGCTGGATTAGCAGCTCTTTCTTTGACAAGTATTATCAGCGGGAAAGTGTGATGAATATTGTTTTATCAGGAATCAGCGGCAAGTTGGGAAAAAATAGCTGGACGGTTAGCAATGCCGATATAAAACGGGCGCAGCAGTTATTGGCAGAACTGGGGTTAGAAGAAAAAATGCACCGCACCTTTGATTTATTATCGAAAGGGGAAAGACAAAATGTATTGATTGCGCGGGCATTAATTAGCAATCCAGAAATGCTGATTTTAGATGAACCTGGTACAGGTTTAGACGTTTTTGCCCGTGAATATATGCTGGCTACGGTAAAAGCTCTGGCAGAAAATCCAGATATGACAGTTATTTATGTGACCCATTATACCGAAGAAATTTTGAATTTGTTTGACAAATGTCTGCTTTTGAAAAATGGGAAAGTGTATGCGCAGGGAAATTCTAAGGACTTATTTACTGACGAAAAAATGAGCGAATTTCTGAATTATCCAGTACGCGTGGTACAGGCTGAAAATCATTTTTATGTGGATATTCATGTGGAGTCCAACATTAAAGAAATTTTGTGAGGAGGAAATTTGTGATGCATCCTTATTTTGGTGAAATCTTAAAAAATAAACGGGCCGTGATTACAGGGGCCAATAGAGGGCTAGGCCTGCTGATGGCACGGCGCTTTCTGGAATGTGGCGCGAAAGTGGCTATCTGTTGTGCGCCGCACGAAGAATATACAGAGGCAGTAGAAAAATTACAAGGATTAAGTTCATCTTATCAGGTAAAGGGTTTTCGTCCAAATTTGAGCAGCGAAGAAGACTTGCAAGCTATGGTAGAAGATATTGTATCTGATTGGGGCGGCATTGATATTTTGATAAATAATGCAGGATTATATCCGGCAAAAACTTTTGATGTATATCCGAAAGAGTTGTTCCAAACAGTATTCGATGTCAATGTAACAGGTACATTTCTGACAAGTCAGGTGCTTTCACGTGTGATGGCAGAACAGGGTGGCGGTGTCATTCTCAATACCAGTTCCATGGCGGGAATTGATGGCGCGATGCGTAACATTGGCTATACTGCTTCTAAATTTGCAGTGGAAGGATTGACTTTAGGTATGGCCAGAGAATTAGGCCCCAAAAATATTCGTGTCAATGGCGTAGCACCTGCTGGTATCAAAACAGTAGACTTTGACGGCAATGAGGTTGTTCGGGTACCTGCTGGAATGGATGAAGCAGCACAGGCTGCTATGGCGGAGGCTTCTAAGCTGGCTGCTAAATTTGCGCCGATGGGACGGTTCCAGGTGCATCCGGATGAACTGATCAATGCCTTTATCTTTCTAGCCAGTGATGCGGCATCCTTTATCAGCGGACAAACCATTGCGGTTAGTGGAGCTTGCATCTGGCCTGCTGCTTCACCAGCGTCCACAGCCAGTTATTGATCGGGAACAAGAGGAAGGGGGCGGTACAGCATGCGCATGGAAGAAGTGGAACAAGAGTTATTGCTGCTGGATTTGGACCATGATGCCATTGCCACAGCGCAATCGAGAGAATTAATCAACAGCGGGTTTATGGAAGAGGAGTTTGCCTGCTATGGTACAGCTTATATAGAAGCCGGGAAAATTAGATATTATATCAGCAGCACAGAGCGGTCTATGAATAAATTTACGGCCAATTGTATTCTGCACAATATTTATCCGACGCCGGCCAGATATTTTGTGATGCGCTGCAATGTATTGGCTGGAGCGCACGATGAAATCCGACAAAATTTTAAGCGCAGTACAGCGTATATGTTGCAGGAAGATTATCCTAAGGTCTACTTTGCTGCCATGGAGAACCTGTCGGCTTATAAATCTGACGATCAGGCAATGCCGATTTTAACAGCAGTGAAAGCGGAGGTGGAATACATTTGACCGAGTAGCTTTGGAAGTATTTCGTGGATTGGTGCTTGAGGCGCTGACGATGAAGCATTTAACAAAAGAAGGCTATGCCTATTGGATGAATTGGTTGGCCGATGAATTCCGCAAAATGGAAGAGGATATTCTGGAATACAACTACTATAAGCGCAGCTACAGCGGGTTTGCTTATGAAAATCACGGCAGACTGCAATATGTGCGCAATGCTTTTGAAACAAAAGTAATTGAACAGCGTAATCGTATGATTACTGAGGGGAAAGTCGTGACGCCAATTATGCATAAAGATTTCTTTGCCAGTACTTATGGTGCTTTGGATGAAGGTAGAGCACAATTTCAGGTGCTACTGAAACAATATTTTAATGAAGTATTTTTTGACATTATAAAAGAATTACACCGGTTGCCGTCGGTCGTTCCGCAGCGGGAATTTGCCGAATGGATGCAAAAGGTTCAAGAAACGGGAAAAGAAAAAGCGGTGACCAGTTTACAATATCATGGCCATTTATGGCATGTGCTGTAAAGGGATGCCGCAAACTGTAAAACGCTATTGAAAGGAGGGCAGCAGGGCGCAATATAGAAACTGGCTTGTAATTTGAAAAAAAGGGGAGTTGTAATATGAGTGCGGAAGCGCAAAAGAAAGATTTGACAATTGTTCATTTCGTAATTATTTTGGCATTTATGTTTCTATTCCGTTTCCAGCACCAGAACCAGTTACACAGTATGGCATGGCTGTTTTGGGAATTTTTATTGGTTTGGTATGGGGATGGACGTTTTGTGGAATGTTATGGCCCAGCTTATTGGGAATGGTTGCATTGGCCTGCACAGATTATGGAAATTTTTCAACAGTAGCAGTAGGCTCGTGGGGAAATGCCAATTTATTTATACTGATTATAGGAACATTAGCTTGCAGTGCTGTC
>CABUKW010000020.1 GCA_902492275.1 uncultured Peptococcaceae bacterium | reverse complement strand
CTTTCTAAGTTTTTATTAGCTTTTGCAATATTTTCAGGAGATGGATTAAGTAATCTTATTTGCCCATCCTGTGTCAAGACAACATCAATATCTTTTTCAGAAAATTTCTCAATTTGCTGTTGATTGAATTTTTGGCTAATATTAGCAGTTTCGGTTTCTGCAAATGCTGGTGCGCTTATACTCAATACCATTGTTGCCGTTAATGCAACTGCCACTGCTTTTTTCATCCACTTTTTCATAAAAATCTGCCTCCTAAGATATAAATTTTAAATTGTACATTTTTCTCACTAGACCAAGTGATTTTTCAGAAAGCTTTCTGTGTTTTTACCTTATCAGATTGGAAAGATCTTTGCAAAAAAAATGTTCCCAATAGGAAAAATTCCGTCGAAAAACCTATAATGTAATCTATAAGTTAAAAATTAATTCAAAAAAATACGATATAAGTCATATTTTAATCTATAACGCATTATAAAAAGGTGGTCTTTTCTTTAAAATAAAGCTATACTTTTATTTAAAGATAAAGGCGGGATTTATTTTGCAGCGCAAAGCGGATGAAGTCAACTGGGCCGATATTGGAAAACGGATTAAAGAGAAACGAGAAGCTGCTGGACTGACACAAGAGGGGTTGGCCTATAAATCTTGTTTAGAAACGCCCACAATTAATAGAATTGAAAATAATAAAACAAAAGTCAAACTAAGTTCCTTGATTCAAATTGCCAATGCATTAGGGGTATCTTCTGATGAATTATTATGCGGCTCCCTGACAAGCAGCGCCAAATTATATCAAGGCGAGATTATGGAAAGACTGAATGATTGTGAGCCAGTGGAATTGGATATTATTAAAAATGTAGTAGATTGTCTTGTGGAACAATTAAAGAAAAATGACAAGCAAAATACAAAAGATTAGATAAGTGACCATTTCATACAAGGAGGAGTATTGTTGCATATTGTAGTTTGCGATGATTTGGAACAGGATGCGCAGAAAACCAAATACTTTTTGGAAGCGTATTTTTCACAACATCATATGATTTTACCAAAAATAGATATTGTGCATACCAGTAAAGAGTTGTGGCAACAGCAACCGATAGATTTGCTGTTTTTGGATATTGAGCTTGCGGGAGAATTGGGGATTTCCGTTGCGGAAGCGGTGAATCGTCAGCAGCCCAAAACTTTGATTGTTTTTGTTTCTAGCTATCCTTATTATGTGACTGATACCTATAAGGTAAATGCAGTACAGTTTTTGGTAAAACCCTTGCAGCAGGATGTATTTACACAGGTGATGGAGCAGGTGTGGCGCCGTTATCAGGCGAAGCATGCTTATTATGTCCGGCGCTGTGAGGGAGAACCGATGGCGATTGTAAAAAGCCAAGTGGTATTTTAACCGCTTTTCTGGCCAATGGAAACAAGCGTCAATACTATGGAACCCTGGCTGAGGAAGAACAGACACTGGCGGAAACTGGATTTGTACGTTGCCACAAAAGCTATTTGGTGAATCTGAACTATGTGCAGCGTATGGATCGGAAAGGTATTATCGTAAAATTCTTAAATGATCAACTAGAGACAGTGCCAGTGGGGGAAAGCTTGTATCATTCCGTATATACCGCATATTTAAAGCATATTTGTTTATAACGGCAGGCATTTTCCTGTTGGGAACGATTTTTTCTTGTTGGGAACATTTTATTTGACTTTCCTATGCATTTTTGTGTATGCTAGACAAAACTGTGTAGGGAGGTTTTTTTATGGATGTGGGCATTTGTGATGACGACCAGGAATGTCGAGCGGCAATTCTTCAATTGTTAAAAACACAAAATGTTCAAATTCCTATCAACATTTTTATTTTCTCTACATTAGAGGAGTTGTTATGTACAACGCAATCCTTGGATTTGATTTTTTTAGATATTGAGATTGGCGAGGAAAATAGTTTGGAGTATTTCAATCGATATCATAATTTACAGCGGATACCGCTTATTGTGTTAATTTCTTCCCATTCTTGCTATATAACGCAGTCTTATCAGGTGGCAGTATTTCAGTTTTTATTGAAACCAGTTTATCCAGAAGTGTTTGCGCAGGTATTTTCTGCTTGCTGTGAGCAATACCGCAAATTGCGACAGGTATGTGATTTATGGGATAAGCAGGGAAGACTTTGGCAGGTCCCATTGCATAGAATTGTTTGCATAAAAAGTTTACAGCGTAAAATTGTTTATTATGACAGAAACGAAACCGAGTATTTTGGCGCAGCTTCCTCTTTGGCAGCGGTATTGGAGGAACTGAAGAGTTTTGGATTTTGTCAAATTGCAAAGGGTTGTCTGGTCAATTTGGGTTATGTGATAAACGTGGAAAAACAAGGCGTTTCGATACGCTTAAATCATAGAGTCGGAAAATTGACGATCGGCAAAAAATACTTGGAAGAAGCCAAACGACAGCATTTACGATATTTGGTTGCGCAAGAAGGGAATTGATAAATGGAATATACAATCGTAAATATATTTAGTGCATTGATTGAATATTTTGCGCTATATGTTTTTCTATGGATTTTCTTTGATTATGATGATTGCAAAAAATCATGGCGTATGGCCTGCCATATTGGGATTCCTGTGTTATTTTTTCTTTTTTCCAGTTATATTGAGAATATTTATGTGCGGCCTGTGTTGTTTGTTCTGTGCAGCTGGCTGGTTGCACAAGGGTTTCGAGGTGACGCTTGGGCCCGTATTTTTTCAGTCTCTGTTTTTCAGATTATTTTAATTTTATTGGAAATCAGTATATCGTTTTCTTTACAGCCGTTGCATGGGATATCCGCAGAAAATTTTTATCTGGCGATTAATATATTTATGAAACTAGGTACATTAGGAATTTTAATTGTGCTGTTTCTTATCAGTCGTAAACGGCAGCTGGTACTTACACAGCTAAAAGTGAAATATGTTTTGATGCTGTTGATGTTCTCGATGGTTTCTCTTTTTTTGGTCTCCTTTGCAGAATATTTGCTGATGTTGCTAGATCGAACGAGCCTTTTCTCAATAGGTTGTTTGGCGATTCTACTCTGTATCTGCGTGAATGTTGCGCTTTACTATCTTTTTTATCAGTTAGCTATCGGAGAAGAGGCCAAGACGCGGCTGCAGTTTATCAATTTTTATTTGAACAGGCAGAGAGCGGAGCAAGCCTATATGGATCATAGTTATCGGGAAATTCGCAAGCTGTCCCATGATATGGATCGGTATTTGTTTGTGATTTATCATTTACTGCAGCAGGGAGAAATTGAGACTGCGATGAGCGAATTGCAGAAAAGAAAGCTGGAGATTGCCCAAAACCAGTTGTTTGATACGGGGTATCCTTTATTAAATTCGGTGCTGACCTATAAATTTCAAATTGCCCAAGAACATCAGATCCGTACACAGCTCTTTTGGAATGTACAGCAAAAGCTGCGTATCAACATGACAGATTTGTCGGTAATTCTGTCCAATGGTTTGGACAATGCTATAGAAGCAGCCAGCCAGGTAAAGGATTTGTCGCCTTTTTTAGCTGTCAGAGCAGAACTGAAAGAAGAATTCCTAAAAATCAGTATCAGTAACAGTGCCGCTGCCGCTCCAATTATGGTGGATGGGAAGTTGGTGACTACGAAAAAAGAAAAAATGTTGCATGGCTTAGGACTGGAAAGCATTCAAACTTTAGCGCGCAGTTATGAAGGAGATTCTTTTGTCGATTATAAAAATCATATTTTTACTTTAACGGTAGTTTTAAAAAATATTGCGCTTGCAGAAGAATTCTAGGGAGGACAGCAGATGGAAAAAACGCTTTCGAGGTTATGTGATCTCTTGATTCGGCAGAATATTATACAAGAGGAAGACAGAGAAGTTTATGAATATTGTTTTGCGGTACTGCTTATGAATGTGTTGTATTATTTAATTTGTCTTGCTGTGATGATACACTATCACTGTTTTCTGTTACCAATCATTTTTACTGTTATATTTTTATTTTCACGCAGTTATATGGGTGGTTGGCACGCACCTAGTATGTTAGGGTGTTTATTGTTTGGTCTCTTGTTATTTACCGTTGCGGTAAATTTAATGATATATCCGGATATTACAGAACAAGGGAAACTGTTTTTCAGTGGTTTCAGCTTATTGCTTGCAGGCTGGTCTGTGCATCATTTTGGTATACAAGATCATCCAAACCGTAGATTGAGCAGCATAGAGAAAGCAACAGCCCAAAAAAAGTGCTATATGCTTCTTGCCATATTAGGGCTGTTAATGCTCTGCGCAACATTCTTAGGGCAATTGGATATCGTGTTCAGCGCATCATTGGCTTGTTTTGCATCAACGGCATTGTTACTGCTGGCAAAATTCCAGGAGAAGGGAACGATGAATTATGAAACACAGTAAAGTATTTGCCCGTTTGGCGACAGCATTTTGCACCTTAGCCTTGGTGGCTGGCCAGTTATCCGCCCAACTGCCTTGCTATGGACCTGGCTATCAGCCAAAATTCCCTGCAAATGCAGAAAAACTGACAAGACGGTAACGGGCTGTCGGCTAGTTACGGGAAAAGCATGGGTAACGTGTACTGTTTGTTCTTGCGAAGAGGGATGTTACAATGCGTGGCATACAAAAAGCGTCAGCTTAACAGGCTGGCGCTTTTTGCATTGGTTGAAAAAATGGGCGCTTTGGGGGTGATGTGCGCCGCGTCTTCCTCCTAGAAAGCCGCTTCCTTTTATGTTGAAAGCATGAAAGGAGGTGAGCGAGATGAAGGCGATGTTAAATCACAAAAAGCTTCGGGCGTTGCTGGCCCAACTGAATTTGACGCAGGAAAACTTGGCAGGTTTATTGGACATTTCGGAGCGCTATGTTGGCACTTTGTGCAGACAGGACGTCAATGTTTCTGTGACAATTTACATGAAACTCTGCAGAACGTTATGTGTTGAAGGAACGGAATTACTGATCGTGGAGGATGGAGAGTAACGTAACGCGAACACAGCGGTTGAAGCGGCAGGAATGCCAGATTCTTTAATTTCGTGATGATTGGGGTTGTGAAAGCCGCAGCAAACGTTGACAGATATCATAAAAAATCGCCTCAAGCCCGTATAGCCTGAGGCGAAAACTTTTTATTGTAATATTTTAATACCACAGCTGCTTATATAATTCTACTACATTGGCGCGGGTCACTTTGCGCGGATTATTTTTGGTGCAGTTATCGGCCAAGGCTTCATCGGCCATGTGGGGAATTGCTGCGAAATAATCTTCTTTGGAAATCGTTCCGATTTGAGAGATGGATAATGGCATATCCAATTCTTTCAGCATGAACTGTACCCAGTTGGCCAAGGAACGCACTGTCATGATTTCATTGTAGCTGTTTAAGCCCAGGTTTCTGGCGATGGTGGAATATCGTTCGACTACCTGTGGATAGGAACGCTGGCTCTTACTGTGCTCGTTGATATTAGAGTTAAACTGAATGATATGGGGCAGCAGCAAAGCGTTGGCCCGTCCATGAGGAATATGGAAGGTAGCGCCTAAAGCATGTGCCATACCATGGTTTAATCCCAGACCGGCAGAGTTGAAGGCCAGGCCGGCCAAGCAGGATGCTGAATGCATCTTCTTTCTGGCGTCCATATCGTTGCCGTCATAATAAGCACGCAGCAGATAAGAACCGACGATTTGAATTGCTTTTTCAGCCAGCGCAGAAGAAAATTCATTCTCATTGACGCTGACAAAAGCTTCTAACGCATGGGTGAATACGTCCATACCGGTATCAGCCGTTACCTGAGGCGGTACGCTGCGCACCAGTTCTGCATCTAAAATGGCTTCATCGGGCAGCAAACTATCGGAAATTAACGGATATTTTACGTGTTTTTCTGGATCGGTAATGACTGCGAAAGAGGTCACTTCCGAGCCGGTACCGCTTGTGGTAGGAATGGCAATCAGCGGAATCCGCGGATAGTTTTCCGTCGTCATAGCAAATTCCCGAATGGCTTTGGACGAGTCGATAGCAGAGCCGCCGCCCACTGCAATCAAAGCTTCAGGTTTATAATCCAGCAATTCTTTGACGCCCAGCACAATTTTTGTGATTGGAGGGTCAGGCACAACATCGCTGAAAACTTTAAATTCGATTTTAGCAGTTTCTAAGGGATGAATGATCATATCCAACAAGCCATTGGTCACGATGAATGGGTCTGTCACAATCATGACACGTTGGCAGCTTAATTCGCCCAGATGATCCAGTACGTCATCACCAAAATAAATTTTTGTTTGAATTGAGAAATTATCCATTCTAAAAACCTTCCTGATTCATATTTTAGCAAATTACACAGTAGAGAAATTGTGTCAGGCAATGGGTCACTGCAGGCTGAGTTCCTTTAGGTGATTAAACCAATCTGCATCTAAATCTTCCGTGCCCAATGGATATTCACGGCCGATGAAGTTATATTTGGTAGTACCATACCGATGGTACCGCAGCACTTCATAAGTCGTATTCGGGAACTGTTTTACGAAATCGCGGATGGCGATAATATCTTCTTCGGTATCATTAAAGCCGGGAATAATTGGCGTTCTTGCGACGCAGGGCGTGTTTGGATGGGCTTCGCGCATTTTGCGGAAGGTATCCAAAATGACTTCATTGCCTTGGCCGGTCCATTCTTTGTGTTTTTCTGAATTGAGATGTTTGATATCAAAATGGATGAAGTCCAAATAGTCATATACTTCGTGACATCTCTCCCAGGGAACAGCGCCGCAGGTCTCGATGGCAGTAGTAATGCCGCGGCTTTTGGCGTCCTTCAGCAATTCAACAGCAAATTCTGTTTGCATGGTTGGTTCGCCGCCGCTTAGGGTTAACCCACCTTCGGAGCGGGAATAGAAAATGGCATCTTCTTCAACCTGATTGATAAAATGTTCTGGCGTTTGATATTCGCCGTACAGGCTGATCGCCTTTGCCGGACACGCTTTGGCACAAGCCAGACAATGAATGCAATTGTCCTGGTTAATCCAGATTTTGTTCGTGTCTAATAAGGACATGTTTTTCTGCGGACATACATCTGCACAAAGCATACAAACGTCGCCAATGCATTTTTCCGGATTGTAGGCAATTTGTGGATGAGCCAGCTGGGACTCAGGGTTACAGCACCATTTACAGTGCAGGGGACAGCCCTTCAGGAATACGATAGTACGAATGCCTGGGCCGTCATGTACAGAATATTTCTGCACGTTAAATACGCAACCTTCCATGGATGCACCTCCTCAAAATTGGAACTTGTAGAAACTGGTTGTCGCCGAGTTGTTTCTTGTGTCTATTGTACCGGAAATGGAGAACTAGAACAAGAGAAAAATATGGACATTCGTCAAACCTGCGACAACAGAACTGTGTACGGGTTGTGTTTTTAAAATTTCACAATAAACTCTAAAATGGGCGGGTCCAAAACCCGCCCATTCAGATTATTTTTAATTTTTAAATGAAGCTGTACAGCAATTAGATGGTTGTCTGCTGTGTACGAGCAATCAGGTCATCCTGCAAGGACGGAGACAGATCGCAGAAGTATGCACTGTAACCAGCGATACGAACGATTAAGCCTCTGTAACGATCTGGGTTCTGCTGAGCAGCAATCAGAGTTTCTTTGTTGATTACGTTGAACTGTACATGCCACAGTTTCAGGTCACACCAGGTTCTGATGAAGGAAGCCAGTTTCTTGGTACCATCTTCGCCAGCAACGGTGCTTGGGTCAAATTTGATGTTCAACAGACGAGCTGCTCTGTCATGGAAGCCTGGGTTTTTGGTATGATAGTTACTTAACAGAACTGCTGTTGGGCCGTGTGTATCGCAACCATGGGAAGCGGAAGAACCATCAGACAGTGGGAAGTAAGCAACACGACCGTTAGGTGTAGCACCTACAACTTTACCAAATGGTACGTGAGATGTAAATGGTACATAACGCAGGCAGTATTCAATACCCAAAGATTTGGAATATTTGTCGGTGAATTCGGAGCATACTAAGTCGCAAGCTTTACCGATTTCATCAGCGTATGGATCGTTGTTACCATATTTCGGAGCGTTCAGTAAACGCTGTCTCAATACTTCGTAACCTTCGAAGTTTGCTTTCATAGCTTCTCTGATTTCAACCAGAGTGGTAACTTTTTCGTCGAATACTAATTTTTTGATAGCAGCCAGGGAGTCAACTACAGTACCGAAGCCCATGGATTCAAAGTACCCGATGTCAACGCCGCCTGGGATAAATTCAGTATGCAGGTCCAGACCCTGTTCCATGCACAGGTCATGCATAGCGGATAACAGAGGAGCTGCAAAGTGTTTTTCACGCAGTCTGTCGATATTTTTCTGCTGAATGAAAGCGTGTCTCAACAGGTTTCTAGCCTGAGCAACGTATGCATTCCATACATCATCCCAAGTTTTGAAGGTTTCAACTTCGCCTGTTTCCAGACCCAGTAATTCATCCCCAGTTTTATAGGTACGACCATTGTACATTACCATTTCGATTGCGGATGCAAAGTTGATGTATACACCGCCGGAGGTAAAGGTATCACGGTTCGGCATTCTGGCTTCTGCACAACCAGATACAGCGTAGTCGTAAGCTTCTTCAATTTTAGCGCCGTTAGATACTAACTGCAGAACGATTTCTTCGTCGTTTAACAGTTTCGGGAAACCGGAACCTTCTTTAATTGTTTTAGCGCATTCTTCGATATATCTCTGTGGAGAACGAGAATGAACACGTGCAGCTAAGTCTGGATAGTGCAGTGGGAATTCCTGTTTGGATTTTAAGAACAGATAGGTCAATTCATTGGTAGCATCCTGACCATCTGGAGTCTGACCACCGATGGTAACAGCTTCCCAGTGTGCATAACCTTCGTTGAATGCACCACCAGTTACGGACATGTACAGGTCGATGAACTGAGCCATAGCAACCCACATGCATTCCAGCATTTCCATAGCCTGTTCGTCTGTCAGTTTACCAGCTTCTTTGTCAGCTTTGTAGTATGGATACAGATACTGGTCCATACGACCGTTGGATACGATTGTACCAGTTTTCTGTTCCAGACGGGAGAACATCTGGGTAAACCACTGAGACTGTACAGCTTCACGGAAGTCACGAGCTGGGTTTTCTGGTACCCAACGGCAACGAGCTGCGATGTCTACCATTTCCTGTTTCCGTACAGGATCGGTGCATTTTTCAGCTTCTTTTTCATACAGGTCAGCGTAACGGTTAGCCCACAGTACGATAGCATCGCACAGAATTACGATTGCTTCATAGAATGGTTTCTGATTTACGTTGTCCAGTGGATCAAATGGATCCAGAGCGTCTAATTTAGCCTGAGCTTCTTCTTTCAGACCTTTGAAACCTCTTTTCAGAACTTTTTCATAGTCTGGTACCCACTGGTTGGAGGAACGGAAAGAAGCGGTTTCATTTACGATAAATCTAGAAGTAGATTTGAATTCTGGTTCATAGGTTACTTTCAGAGTATCTTCTGGCAGTGCATCATATAAGTCGTTAAAGAATGTTTTACCTCTGCCTGTTTTAGCATCCCAGTATGGAGCGATGTCATTCAGAATTGTGTCAACTGTTTCCTGCGTCATGTTAAATGGAGAAGTAACACGGGTTGGCAATAATTTGATAGCTTCTTCAAAAATATCGCCATCCAGTTCAGGATACAGAATACCATAACGACCCTGGCAGCCAATACGACCGGCCAGTAAGCTGTCTTCTTCAACATAAACAGTGATGTTTTTTGCAATGTTCATCAGAGCTTTTGCCCATCTCAGAGTCAGGTGTTCACCTTCGGTCTGAGCCATGGATTCTGTGAAGTATTTTGCACGTTCAGCATCAATAACTGGTTTTAAGTTCTGGTTACGGTCTAAAATTTTGTAAATTCTTTCTCTGCCTTTTTTGTAGCTGGTGTCTCCGTCAGCAGCAGCCATAATGTGCTCTTCATGCGGAGAGTAACAACATTGAATTGGTTGTGTCATGGTGGAAAATCATCCTTTCTTTTTTAATTAAAATAAAAGTGTATTTTTTGATTGAAGTTTTCACTTCAATTTTTAACTGTTTTCATTATAGCTAAGAACCCAACATTATACAACACATTAGTATCTCTTATTCCTTCCATGCGTACTTCTATTGTAACAATAAGTTGCAAGAAAATTGGGGGCCTTCCGAAGAAAATGCTCAATAGAGCCAGTTTGCGCAATCATAGGGAAAAAGCCTGCTGGAATTAATTTATTTGACAAGGCGCCGCGATATTGTTTCCCTGAAAAAAATATGGTAAACTATAGGCAATATCTTCGTTGCATTACAGTTAAAAGGTGCAACAAAACGGTTTAAAACAACTAAGAATGGATAACAAGAAAGGCAATTTTTTAGAAAAATGGTTCTGTTAAGAAGATATGAAAGAATATAACCAAGAATAGCGTGGGAGTAAGATTCATTTAGGGAGATAAAGACCAAGACTGCAAAGTTTGATATAAAGGGCTTTCAGGACTTTTTTCCCGAATAACTTAACAGAACCAGAAAAATAAAAAGGAGAAGAATTTTTATGAGAACAACAGCAGTTATTTTAGCAGCCGGCCAGGGAACCCGTATGAAATCCAAATTACCGAAAGTATTACATAAAGCGCTGGGAAAACCTATGGTGCAATGGGTGATAGATTGCCTGAGCCAAGCTGGCGTAGCCGACAAGATTGCCGTGTTGGGTCACGGCGGAGAGCAAGTAGCGCAGGTTGTGGAAGGCCAGGTGCAGATTGTTTATCAAAAAGAACAATTAGGAACCGGTCATGCTGTGATGCAGGCAGCGCCTGCTTTGGCCGCTGATAATGATTGTGTGCTGGTAATCTGCGGCGATACGCCGCTTTTGCGGCCGCAAACCGTTTCACAATTGATTGCGCAGCATCAGGCGGAAGGCAATGCCGTTACGTTATTGACGGCCTGTGCGGAAAATCCTGCCGGCTACGGTAGGATTGTGCGTAATGGGCGTCAGATAGCCGCCATCGTGGAACAAAAAGATGCCAGTGAGGAAGAAAAATTGATTTCGGAAATTAATACCGGCACCTACTGTTTCGATCAGAAATTTTTGCTGCAATATTTATCTGCGTTAGATACCAACAACGCGCAAAAAGAATATTATCTTACCGACCTGATTAAAATTGCGAACCAGCACCAACTGCCAGTGGGCGGTTTTATACTGACAGATTTTCATGAAAGTTTGGGCGTCAACAATCGGGTGCAGCTATCGCAGGCTGAGCAGATTTTGCGGCAGCGGAAATGTCAGGAAGTCATGCTGGCCGGTATTACCCTGTTGGATCCGGCGGCTACTTATATTGGCGCCGATGTGGTCATCGGCAATGACACGATTATCTATCCAAATGTTGTGCTGGAAGGCAAAACAGTTATCGGCAGTGATAATGTCATTGGTATGAATTGCCGCTTTGTGGACAGCACCATCGGCAATGGCAACGATATTCAAAGCACTGTCATTGTGGAAAGCGTGGTGGGCAATGGCTGCAAGATTGGCCCGATGGCCTATTTGCGTCCTGGCACGGTATTGGCCGACACTGTAAAAATCGGTGATTTTGTGGAAGTCAAAAAATCACAGGTAGGTCAGGGCAGCAAAATCCCCCATCTTTCTTATGTGGGCGATTCGCTTGTGGGCAGCGGCGTCAACATTGGCTGCGGTACCATTACCTGCAATTATGACGGCGTTCATAAATATCAGACAACCATTGAGGACGGCGCTTTTATCGGCAGCAATACCAATTTAGTTGCGCCAGTCACAGTAGCGGAAAATGCCTTTATCGGCGCAGGCTCTACCATTACCCGTGATGTAGCGGCCAATGCGTTGGCGTTGACAAGAGCCGAATTGCGCGTGAAAGAAAACTGGCGGAAAAAATAATTTCGTCCAAGTCTATGAAAACCGAGAAACTCTCCAATGGAAAACGATGCCGTTATAAAAGGAGAAGTCCGCAACTTTCTGTCATTTTTTCTTGAAATATGGACAAATAAAGGTTGAGTTTATGGTGCAGATTGGTTATTATAAAGGTAGTACAGTTTAAGACACTGGTTAGGGGGAGAACAACCAAATGACTACTACAAAGAAAGAACTCAGAAATTTAAAATTATTCACTGGCAATTCCAATCCAGAACTGGCTCAGGAAATTGCTGATTACTTAGGCGTAAAACTTGGCGCTGCTGAAGTGAAGCACTTTAGCGACGGAGAAATCAGTCTGATTATTGATGAAAGCGTACGGGGCAGCGATGCCTATATCATTCAGCCTACCTGTACGCCGGTGAATGATAATTTGATGGAATTGCTGATTATGATTGACGCTCTGCGCCGAGCATCTGCTAAACGCATCACCGCCGTGCTGCCGTATTATGGTTATGCCCGTCAGGATCGCAAATCCCGCGGCCGTGAACCAATCACTGCAAAATTGGTGGCCAACCTGATTACAAAAGCCGGCGCACGCCGCGTATTGGCAATGGATTTACATGCGCAGCAAATTCAGGGTTTCTTTGATATTCCAGTAGACAACCTGTTTGGTCTGCCAATCCTGGCCGAATATTATAAACATAAAGATGCAGAAAATCTGGTGGTTGTATCTCCAGATATGGGCGGCGTAGCCAGAGCCAGAAACCTGGCAGCACAAATTGGCGTGCCATTGGCTATTATTGATAAGAGAAGACCAAAACCAAACGTGTCAGAAGTTATGAATATTATTGGCGACATTGAAGGCAAAGAAGTTATTTTGGTGGATGACATGATTGATACCGCCGGCACCATCACAGGCGGTGCGAAGGCTCTGATGGAAAGAGGCGCGAAATGTGTTGACGCTTGCTGCACCCATGCGGTGTTGTCCGGTCCAGCGTTAGAGCGCATTGAAAACTCTCCAATTCAGGAACTGGTTACCACCAATACCATCCCAATGGGTGACAAGAAAAGCGATAAAATCAAAGTATTATCTGTGGCGCCAATCATTGGGGAAGCAATTTTGCGCATTCATTTGGACAACTCGGTCAGCGAACTGTTTGAATAAAACTGCCTGAACACTCTGAATGTAAGTGAACCGATAGAAGAGTTGTTTTCTGTTTAAAAAGCAGTATAAAACAGGGCTGTCGCATACTAGGCTATGCGGTGGCCCTGTTGCTGTTTGGCAAAAGTTTGGAGCAGAATGAAGGAATATCATTTTGAATGGCGAATTTATAATAAAGCACATTGACAAACAAAGACCGTTTTGGCAATGTCTATGACGGTAATTTTTTATTTCTTAATATATTACGTTTACATGAATTAAAACTTAGTCGAAGAATTCTTATCTGGAATTCCTCGACTTTGCTGTGCTGCAATTTTTTTGTTAGCGCTTAGAAATGATTTGTGACTTTTTACATAAAATGATAAAAGATAAGGAGACTACGTTGCTATGAAAATGATTATCGGCCTGGGCAATCCAGGCAAGGAATATGCGCAGACCAAACATAATGTAGGATTTATGGTCATTGATGCGATTGCCGATGCATTAAATGTGGCTGTTGAAAAAAAACAATGTCAGGCCCTAACCCAGACCGCCAACTGGGATGGACAGAAAATTTTGCTGGTGAAGCCGCAGACCTTCATGAACCTCAGCGGACAGGCCGTGATGGAGCTGCTACACTATTATAATGACCGCATTGATGATTTATTGGTAATCCATGATGATTTGGATTTGCCGCCAGGACAGCTGCGTTTTAAGCAGGGCGGCGGCGCCGGTGGCCATAACGGTATCAAAAATATCATTGCCCACCTAAATTCCAATGATTTTGACCGTTTGAAAATCGGCATAGGCCGTGGAACTTATGATACGAAAGATTATGTCTTAACGCCGTTTCATGGTGAAAACAAGAAAGCGATTGATGAAGCGGTGCAGACAGCTGTCGGTGCAGTGAAGACATGGTTGGAAGAGGGCGTAGGGCCAGCTATGAACCGCTATAATTCGAAAGCCCGCTGATTTTTTCCCAACACTTAAATCAATAGAACTCTCAATAAAGTCTTTATTGGCCAAGATTAGGATTGGCGGCTGCCATTGTTTCACGTGAAACATTTTTGATTTTGGGAATGTTTTTAGACTCCGGTATCGTTTTGGAAAAGTGTGAATTTGAATATGATAACGATTGATTTAGTAACGACTGATTTTTGTCGATATGGTTAAGAAGAGGTGAAATAGATTTATGGAAAACAAGAAGGCCAATTTGCTGGATTTCTTACAGCAGGATGGAGAAATTGGCAAGGTGCGGGACAAGGTGCTGGCCGCTGGCGAAGCTGTGGTTTATGGTTTATATGAAGGGCAGCGCATGTTGGTTACAGCGGCTTTGGCACAGCAGCAAACGGGCAATTTGTTGGTAATCTGCGATACGCAAAAGCGGGCCAAGGAGTTGTGGGAAGACTTGGTGCAACTGCTGCCCGATTATGAAACGCTGTATTTTCCGGCGCTGGAAATGATTCCGTATGAAGTTATCGCGCAGAGCGGCGAGTTGGAGCAAAAACGGCTGGAGGTTTTATCTCATCTATTGTTGGAACGGGATAGCAAGTTTGCTGTGGTTACCACCATCGAGGGGCTCAGCAAAAAACTGCTGCCAGTGGGCGATTTCCGGCAGGGACTATTGCAGCTAGCGGTTGGACAGCAGTTGGAGCAAAATCAATTGAAGGCCCATCTGGTGGAGTTCGGCTATGAGTATACGGAGCAGGTGGAACAGCCCGGCCAATTTTCTGTGCGGGGCGGTATTTTTGATATTTATTCGGCCAACTATAAAAACCCGCTGCGTTTAGAATTTTTTGATGATGAAATCGATTCTATTCGTTTTTTTGAAACGGCAACCCAATGTTCCGTAGAAAAAGTGCAGTCGGCCTGGGTGGCGCCTGGCCGGGAATTTTTCCTGATGGCGCAGTGCAAAGAAACGGGAACGCAGCAAATTCGGCGGCAGTACAGCAAGCAAGTAGAGCAGCTGTCCAAACGGAAGGACCGAGAACCGGTGGAACGGCTGCAAGGCAAAGTAGGCGAGCTGCTGGAAAAATTGCAGCAGGGCTTATATTTTACCGGCTTGGAGCAATACCAGACCTTTTTCTATCCCGAAAGCGCCAGCCTGCTGGATTATATGGGTCATGATTTATTTGTGGTGTTGGACGAAGCCAATCGCATTCAGGAAGCCCAGGAATATCTGGAAAAGGAACGGCGGCAGACCTTCAGCGAATTATTGCTGAAAGGCAGTGTTCTGCCGGGGCAGGCCCAATATTTTTATGAACTGGACGATTTGGTGCGTTTAACGGAAGAACAGCGGCATTTGTGCTTTTCCTTACTGCCCAAACAATCAGTGTTTCAGCAATATAACTCCCGTATGGCGCTGGATTGCCAGAATATCCCGTCATTTTTCAGCAATCCGCAAATGCTGGTGGAGGAACTGCAAACTTGGCAGAAACAGCAGTATAAAATTCTCATTTTATTAACTTCGGCGGCGAAAGCCTTGCGGTTACAGCAAATGCTGGGCGATTATGATATTCTTTGCAGTTGGATTGCCGACCGCTATCAAGCCGACCCGGGACAAATTTATCTGGCTTACGGCAATATCAGCCATGGCGCCCGTTTTCCGCAAAGCCGCTTGGTACTCATTAGTGAAACAGAAGTGTTTCAGCAGCAGAAAAAACGGGTGAACAAGAAATTTTTCCAGGAAGACGGACAAAAAATTTCACAGCTGGACGATTTAAAAATCGGCGACTATGTGGTGCATATGAACCACGGCATCGGCCGCTATATGGGCATCGAGCGCTTGAAGGTGCAGGATGTAGAGCGGGACTATCTCATCATCAAATATTCGGACGACGGCAAGCTGTATATTCCGGTGGAACAATTCGATTTACTGCAAAAATATACGGTCAACGAAGGGGTTGCGCCCAAGGTCAACAAGTTGGGCGGCAATGAATGGCAGCGCACGAAAAATAAAGTAAAGGCTTCGGTAGAAAAACTGGCGGAAGGACTGCTGGAAATTTACGCCCGCCGCAAAAGCCAGGAGGGCTTTGCTTTTTCGCCGGACGACCAGTGGCAAAAGGAATTTGAAGACGCCTTTCCTTATGTGGAAACGGAAGACCAGCTGAAAGCCATTGAAGATGTGAAGCGGGATATGATGTCCACCACTGTCATGGATCGTTTAATCTGCGGCGACGTAGGCTACGGCAAAACAGAGGTGGCTATCCGCGCTGCGTTCAAAGCGGTGAATGATGGCAAGCAGGTAGCGGTGCTGGTACCTACGACTGTGCTGGCGCAGCAGCATTATAATACCTTCCTTGAACGATTTCATCCTTACGGTATACGGGTAGAAATGTTGAGCCGGTTCAGTACGCCGAAGCAGCAAAAAGAAACAATCGAGGGCCTGAAAAGCGGCGCGGTAGATATTGTGGTAGGTACCCATAAATTACTGGGCAAAACCGTCAGCTTTCATGATTTGGGCTTATTGGTTGTGGACGAAGAACAGCGTTTTGGCGTTACCCATAAAGAAAAAATCAAGAGCCTGCGCTCCCAGGTCGATGTACTTACGTTATCGGCCACACCCATTCCCCGCACCCTGCATATGTCGCTGGTGGGCATTCGGGATATGAGCGTGATTGAAACGCCGCCGCAGGATCGCTATCCCATTCAGACTTACATTGTAGAGCGCACACCGGAGCTGATGAAGGATGCCATTCGCCGCGAGTTGGGGCGGGGCGGTCAGGTATACGTGGTGCATAATCGCGTGGAGGATATTGAAAGCTTGGCGGAGGAAATCCGTCTGCTGGTGCCGGAGGCCCGTCTTTTGGTAGGCCATGGGCAGATGAAGGAGCATCAGCTGGAGCAAATCATGATGGACTTTATTGCCCATCAGGCCGATGTCTTGGTGTGTACCACCATCATTGAAACAGGACTGGATATTTCCAATGCCAACACCATGATTGTCGATGAAGCTGATAAAATGGGTCTGGCCCAGCTATATCAGCTGCGGGGACGGGTGGGCCGCAGCAATCGGATTGCCTACGCTTATCTGACCTATAAAAAGGATAAAACGCTGAGCCAGTTGGCCGAAAAACGGCTGGCGGCCATTCGGGAATATACCGAGCTGGGTTCCGGCTTTAAGATTGCCATGCGGGATTTGGAAATCCGCGGCGCTGGCAATCTGTTAGGTGCTGAACAGCACGGTCATGTGGCGGCAGTGGGCTTTGATTTGTACTGTACCATGCTGGATGAAGCCATTCGCCAGTTAAAAGGAGAACAGGCAGGAAAACGGCGGGAAGTAGAAATTGATTTACAGGTAAGCGCTTTTATTCCCGAATATTATATTCGGGACAGTTCTGTGAAGCTGGGCTTTTATCAGCGCATTCAGCAGGCGCGGGCCATCAGTCGGCTGCACTTACTGGAAGATGAACTGATAGACCGCTTTGGCGACGTACCGCCGGAAACGTGGAACCTGTTACGGGTAGCAGAATTAAAAATTTATTGTATGGAAATTGGTATCCGCAGCCTGAAACAAAAAGGCGGGATTGTCACCGCTTTGTTTGAGCAGGACACAAAAATGGATATGCCCAAGCTGTTGGAATTGATGCAGAAATACAAACGGCAGCTCACCTACGGCAGCGATGGCGGCGAGTTGGTGGTACGCATTACGGTGGGCAGTGCCGATGCCGAAAAATGTTTAGATTTGATAAAAGATATTTTATTAGCGATGGTTTCCATTGTGCAATAACCGGCGTTCTGTTATAATGAAGCAATATTGGAGACAACACCATTGAATTGAAGGAGAGAATGACAATGAAGAAAAAATTGGCAGTATTAGTTTTGGGTGCATTTTTGGTAACGGGTCTGTTCGGCTGCGGCAACAAAGTGCCGGAAGGTACGGTAGCAACTGTAAACGGAGAACCAATCTCCCAAGAAGAATTGGATACCAACTATAGTCAAATGTTGCAGATGTATCAGTTCTATGGTTATGATATCACTGACGATACTGTGAAAGTAAATGTAAGAAATGAGATGCTGAATAGTCTGATTATGCAGGAACTGTTGCTGCAGGAAGCAGAAAACAGAGGCTTGAGCGCCAGCGATGAAGAAGTGGAAGAAGCGATTGCTTCTTTAGCAGAACAATATGGCAGCGAAGAAGATTTAGCCGCTGCGGTGGAACAGGCTGGTATGACCATGGATTATTTTAAGCAGGTTCGGAAAGAACAGATGGTCTTGGAAAAATTGCAGGAAGATATGGTGAATAATCCAGAGCCGGCAGACGTTATTCAGGCACGGCACATTTTAATTACCAATGAAGTAGAAAATGCGGAACAGGTTGCCATTGATTTGATTGCCCAGTTAGACAATGGCGCTGATTTTGCTACATTGGCACAGGAAAATTCCGGTGATGCCGGTTCTGCGGCAAATGGCGGCGAATTAGGCTATTTCTCCGTTGGGAATGGCAGCACCATTCCACAAATGATGGTGGATGAATTCACAGAAGGCGCACAAGCGCTGGAAATTGGCGAATATTCTAAAACACCAGTTAAAAGTGACTATGGTTATCACATTATTTTAGTGGAAGACAAACAGACCGGTGTGAATTTGTTAGATGACAGTGAAAAATATGCCAGCATTTTATCTTCTATTTATAATAACGGTTTAAGTATCCTGGCAGATAATTTATATAATGCAGCCGATGAAAAAGGCAAAATCAAAATTTTGATTGATACCGAAGCTGTGCCGGAAACACCTGTTGTCGATGAGCAGGATGCAGCCAATGAGGATAGCAATGCCGACGGTGCAGAAGCTGGCGCTGAAAACGATGGCGCCGACAATGGCGAAGCAGAGGCTGAATAAAAGCAGCCGGTTTTACAGGGAAAGAAACTAGACAAGGAACCACTGACCGGAAAAGGAGGGCTTTGCATGCAGCAGGCAGAATTGATTGACAGTAAGGAAAAGCTGAAAGAATTGGAAGAAGCGGCGAAAGAAGGCTTTGCCCGCGCACAGTTTAATCTGGGTATGTGTTATGAGCAGGGAAAATGGGTAGAGCAGAATTTGGAAAAAGCCATTGAATGGTATAAAAAATCGGCGGAACAGGGCAATCTCAATGCCTGTTATCTGTTGGGAAGCCGCTACTATAACGGTGACGGTGTGGAACAGGACATGGAAAAAGCCTTTGAAAACTTTAAGATTGCAGCGCAGAAAGGCCATATCATTGCCCAGCAGTTTTTAGGCGAATGCTATACCTTTGGGCAGGGTACAGAGCAAAATCTGGAAGAAGCTGCCGAATGGTACTTAAAAGCGGCTATGCGCGGTTCTTTAGAGGCACAGGTAAATTTGGGCATCTGTTACAGCCAGGGGTTAGGCGTGGAACAAAATGATGAAGAAGCCATCAAATGGTTTCAGCGGGCAGCCGAAGCCGAGCATCCGGCTGGCAAGATGAATCTGGCCATCTCCTATTATGAAGGAGAAGGCGTGGAGCAGGATAAAGAAAAGGCAGTACAGCTTTTAACCGAGGCTGCCCAATATATGCCGGACGCGCAGTTTTTATTGGCTCAATGTTATGAAAATGGCGAAGGAACCGCAAAAGATTTGGCAAAAGCAAAGGAACTGTATCAGCAGGCTGCTGATGCAGGCATTGCAGAAGCCAGTGAAGCCCTGGAACGGCTTCCATAAAACACAAATGCTTCAATAAAACACAACTTTAAAATAATAATTGAACGCAATAGAAAAAGACAGCAGAGCTGCCGCAGGAAGGGTCGCTTGGTTATGGCGTGCATCGCATAAAGCCAGGACAACACCTTCTTGCGGCAGTTCTTTTTGTGCGCAGTGTTACACTGCTGCACATCTGTACTATAACTATTTCTAATTTTATGAAACTTTTATTTAACAGATGATTGACTTCTTTTTGTCGTGGTGCTATACTCTGTGCATGGACAAAAAATCATGTGTCCATAATGTTATATTATAGTTATGGGGGAGATTCACCAATGAAAAAAACACGTAAATGGGTTGCTGCATTGACTGCGTGCGCAATGGCTTTCACGCTGACAGCCTGCAGCGGCGGTAACAACAATGATCAGCAGGCAGATACGGATGCCAATGCCGAACCAGTTGTAATGCGGTTGGCTACCACTGTAAACGAACAGGACAGCTTCCAGGTTGCGGCTGAAAAATTCGCTGAATTAGTATCAGAAGGCACGGATGGCGCTTACACCATCGAAATTTATCCAAACAGCGCTTTGGGCGACGAAGCTGAAATGCTGTCCAGTATGGCTGCCGGCGAACTTGAACTGGGGATTGTAACAAGCGGTCCTTTCATCAACTATGCACCAGAAATGGGCGTATTGGATTTGCCATTCCTGTTCTCCAGCAATGAAGAAGCTCATGCTGTATTAGACGGTGAAGTTGGTCAGGAACTGTTAGGTTCTCTGGAAAATGCCAACTTAAAAGGTCTGGCTTATGCAGAACGTGGTTTCCGTAACCTGACCAACAGCGTAAGACCAGTTACCACACCTGCTGATTTGGCTGGCTTAAAACTGCGCGTAATGGAAAATGAAGTATATACCAAAACCTTTACCGCTTTAGGTGCAGACGTTAGTCCAATGTCCTGGACGGATACGCTGACAGCTTTACAGAACGGCGCAATTGAAGGCCAGGAAAACCCAATTAACGTAATTTGCTCCTACAAACTGTGGGAGTCCAATCAGAAATATGCAACATTGACCCGTCATTCTTACTCTACAGCGATTATCACCATGAGCTTAGATAAATTCAATGAACTGCCGGAAAACGTACAGGCTGTATTTAAAGACGCTGCACAGCAGGCTGCTGAATATGAACGGGATTGGGTTGCTGAAAACGAAGCAACACAGTTGCAGGAAATGAAAGACAACGGCATGGAAGTTGTAGAAGATCCAGATTTAGACGCTTTCAAAGCAGCAGTACAGTCCGTGTATGATGCATATCCAGACTATGCTGAAAACTTAGCAAAAATTCAGGAAGCTGCGGCAGCAGTGTAATGAAAAATCCTGTGTAGGCGATCACAAGGCAGGCAACCGGCCTGCCTTGTTTTTGTACATAAGCTTTTTATAAGCAAAATTAGCAAAAGGAGTTGTAAATTTATGAATGTCATTCATAAGCTGAGCGACAACATTGATAAAATTGTATTGGCTATCGTGGTTGCCATGCTTGGTGTGATGGTGCTTGTCACTACAGCCCAGATTGTTTGCCGGTTAGCGCGGCATTCCCTGTTGTGGAGTGAAGAATTGTGCCGTTATTTATTGGTTTGGTCCACCTTTTTGGGTGCCAGTTGTGTTTATAAAAGCGGTGCCCATATTGCCATCACCTTTGTACAAGGCGTGTTTCCGCCTAAGATCCAACGTGCAATGCGCATTTTTGTCCATGTTGTATGTATTCTGACATTTTGCGCAGTGGTCTACTTTGGCGTGATTTATGCAGGCAAGCAGGTCCAACTGGCTCCGTCGCTGCGGATTCCCATGAAATATATGTATTATTCCATTCCGATTGGCTTTGGTCTGATGATGATTCATGCAGTTGACGCAATTTTGCAAATTCTGCAGGAAAAAGGAGGGGCTTTGCGATGAGTGTTTTATTGTTTGGCGTATTTATTTTGGCTTTAATTGTCGGCATTCCTGTGGCCTTTTCCGTTATGCTGGCCGCTATTGCGGTCATGGTTTCTGGAGATGTAGGCTTGGGTATGGTGGCCCAGCGCGCCTTTGCAGCTACCAACTCCTTTCCGCTGATTGCTGTACCGTTTTTCATTTTGGCAGGCGATTTGCTGGCCCAGGGCGCAATTTCCAAATATTTAGTAGAGTTTGCCGAGTCCTTTTTGGGCATGATTAAAGGCGGTTTATCTATCGTATCTGTTGTGGCCGGTATGTTCTTTGCAGCCGTTTCTGGTTCCGGTGCAGCCACCACGGCAGCGGTAGGCGCGACCTTAATTCCCCAGCTAAAAGAACGGGGCTATGATGAAGATTCGGCAGCCGCCTTGATTGCCGCTGCCGGTACCATTGGCGTTGTCATTCCGCCTTCTGTTCCTATGGTATTGTACGCTGTTAGTGCCAATCAGAGCTTGAGCCAGTTGTTTGCCAATGGCTTTGGTCCAGGGGTACTGATGGGCGCTATTTTAATTATCATTGCACTGGTGCAGGCGTATCGGCACAATTATCCGAAAGGCGCAAAATTTTCGCTGAAAAATGTATTGATGACATTCCTAAAGGCAATTCCGGCTTTGATTATGCCAGTCATCATTTTGGGCGGCATTTTTTCCGGTAAATTCACCGCTTCCGAGGCAGCTGCCGTAGCGGTGGTGTATGCGTTGCTGGTATCTTTCTTGATTTATCGCGATATGACGCCGAAAAAGCTGTTTGAAATTATGGCTGGCAGTGCCAAAACTTCTGCTGTTATCATGATTATCATTGCCTGCAGCGGTCCCTTTGGTTGGGTATTGGCCAATTATAAAATTCCAGAAGCCATTGCCGGCAGCATCTTAGGCATTTCTACGAACAAATATATTTTGATGTTCGTTATCGCTTTGGTGATTATCATTGCCGGTGTGTTTATGGAAACCTCTTCCGCCATTATTATTCTTACGCCAGTATTTTTACCGTTGGTGCAAGGCATTGGCGTTGATTTGGTTCACTTTGGCATTTTGTTTGTAGTGGGGATTGCCATTGGGATGATTACGCCGCCGGTGGCCATCAATCTATTTGTGGCGTCGGGGATTACGGGCAAGCCCATAGAGCTGATTGCCAAGGCAGTGATTCCTTATTTATTAGGATTGTTAGTGGTGTTCCTGCTGATTGTTTATATGCCGCTGTTCCTTCCAAGTCTGATTGTTTAGAGGCGCAGTTCTAAAGTAGTATGAAAAATAAAAAATCCCGCAAAGCAGTTTCGTACTGTGTTGCGGGATTTTTACGTTTATGGTTTGATGATACAGGTGCCTTTCCGCTGGTTGACAACATCAGGCGTGCTGAGATGCCAGGGCATAACCGGATTGTTTTGCACATAGTTCAGCAGACGCTGGGCACATACCGAACGGCTGCGGCGTTGATCCCAAGCCAGCGTGATAGTGAGATGGGCTTCCGGATTGGTCAGCTTTATGATATCGCAATTTTGTTTGCAAAGATTAAAGTCGTTTTCATTTTGTATGATAGACTGCAGAACCACAATGGATGCTCGAATGGGAAGCAGGACTCGTTCCAGCAATTCCCGCTCTCCTTCAAAAATAATATTGGGCTTAAAGCCCGAGGCGCTGCTCAGAATATCAATAGAACGGACAATATTCTCCGATTCAGGCAAGGCTACAAAAGGTTCTTGTATGAAGTCGATAAAATCGCGTACAGGCTCCTTGGCGATGGTGCTGCCTAAGGGCGACAGAATGATAAATTCATCCTGCCATAGCTCCAGATGACCAAAAGCTGTATTGCTGGGCACATTGGAGAGAATGCCAAAATCGATTGTACCATTTAGCAGGCCGGCTTCTATTTTTTCTACTGTAGATACAAAGTGATGAATGGTCAGGTCAGGATTTTTTATCATAAAGGCAGGAAGCCATTCCCGCAGGTACATGGAATCGGTAGAGGCAATGGTAATCACTTTATTTTGCCGTTGCTCCAGTTCGTCAATCTCCGTGCGGATATTATCCAGCTCCCGTAAAATATTATTGGCATGCTCCAAAACAATTTTTCCGTAATTGTTCAGAATGATGTTGCGTCCCTGCCGGTCAAATAGCTGTACGCCCAATTCATTCTCAATACGGGATAAGGTATTGCTGAGAGAGGGCTGGGAAATCATAAGCTTGTTGGCTGCCCTGGTGATATGCTGGCATTCTGCGATGGTTTTAAAATATTGTAGCTGCAATAACTCCATAAAAAATCCTCCTCTGTGTAAAATATAAATAAGGAAAAGAAATAAATTGACTGTTATATATAAGAACCAAAAAACAAGGCGCGTTGGCCGTAGAATGGGAAAATAGATAATTTCAAAATGATTTTTATATTTTCCATAAAGTATTAGAAAAATCGTGAAATTTCTGATATTATTTATATAATAAGATAAATTAATATGGAAAGCGTTTTTACAGGTTACAGTCGGGAAATGTCGGTTTTGGGTCAAATGTACTGGTATAATTTATAAGTTAAACAGAATGACAATGTATAATTTGATTATAAAGAAAAAGTCCGGCATATTCAATAGATTTTATATGTGGATGCCGATGTTTTTATTTTCCGCGTATATTACATAAGTAAAATCTTTTCCCAATTTGGCGATAAAGGAGGCGTGGGTGTGGAAAGAGGTTCACAGCCTTGGATGTAAGGAGAATTTTTAATTTTTAGAAGGGTGTGTTTTTTATGGCTTCAGTAACTGCTGAACAATGTGTTGAGCAAGAAAAAGACGAACCGGTCGTTAAACTTCCTAAAGGAAAACGTCTATTTTTCGTTGCAATTCTTTATTTATGTTTTTCTTTTGACCTGGCAATTCGCTATGGTGTAAACGCAATTTTACCTTTATTACAGGAAGACCTGCAGATTAGTGGTACGCAAATTGGTCTGTTGAGTAGTGCAGTATTTTTAGGTATGGCCATTTTCGTAATGCCAATTTCCTTCTTCGGAGCGCAAAATGGGCAGAAGAAAGCAATCAGCTTATGTACCATTCTGTGGTCTGGCGTAACGGTACTGTGCGGTTTTGCACAGGGCGCTGTTTCTCTGGCTCTGCTGCGTTTAGGCGTTGGTGCTGGTAACTCTGCTTATGCAGCATTATCCACCGATATGCTGACCAGCTGGTACAAAAAATCCTCTTGGGGGAAAGTATTAGGTCTGTATAATACAGCTATGACCATTGGTTCTATTTTAGGGATGATTTTATTCGCAGCCATTGCACAGACATTAGGCTGGAGAATGTCTTTCTACATCATTGGGGGTATCAGCTTAGTAATCTCTCTGCTGACCTTCTTGCTGCCAGATAATAAAAAACTGATGGCAGAACAGGGTGCTGCTGAAGCAAAAGCGACTGGGAAACAGGAAGTTGAACAGAAAAAACTGAACGCAGCCGAAACTGCTAAATTCTTATTGAGCAACAGAGCCTTATTGCTGATGTGCTTGGGCGCAGGTTTAGCTGTTATGACATTAAACATTGGTAGTACCTTTATGTCTATCTATTATGTAAATATGTTAGGGGTAAGCGTAACTGCGGCTGCTGGGATCGTGGCTTTAAGTACGCCAATCGGCTTAATTGCTTATCCTTTGGGCGGCGCTATTCTGGACAAATGGTATCAGAAGGACCGTCGCGCTCGTATGTGGATGCCGATGATTTGTATCGCTTTAACCGCTGTTACCTTCTTCCTCGGTTACAAAATGATAAGCGTGCCTCTGATTCTGTTGGCCGGTGGTCTTTACAACTTGGGTAACACTTCCTTCCATACAGCAGCTCATGAATTAGTACCTGTATGGTATAAATCAGTTTCTTACGGGATTTATGTATTGTTCATTCAGCTGTTAGGCGCCGTTGGCCCAACAATTGGCGGTGTCATGGTTGATAAAATGGGTGTACAGAACGCTATGGCCAATGCGCAGATTTTCTTCGTTATTTCTGCTGTATTGCTGTTCCTGGCTGGCGGTATTTATATTAAATACTACAACAGAGCCCGTGAAGAAGAATTACATTCTGGTGTTTGCCCTGAATAATCAGGAATTTGAAAGATCGTTCAACAAATAAAATGAGGGCTGCCGCAATTCTGTCGGGATGGCATGCGGCGGCCCTATGTTTATGTCATAGGATACAAGAACATCCTGGAAATTGGCTTGGAAATCGATTGTAATTGTATTATGATGTGTTTGTATGGTATGATAAGTGAAAAGATTTGCAATCTATTATCTTACAAGAGGGGCGAACTCTATGAGAACTTTATATTATAATGGCAATGTCATCACCATGAATGAAGCGCAGCCTAAGGCAGAAGCCATTTTGGTGGAAGATGGGAAAATTGTTGCAGTAGGCAGCAATGAGGATTTGATGGAGCAGCGTGAAACAGCACATTTGATGGATTTGGACGGCGCAACAGTGCTGCCTGGCTTTATTGACGCCCATAGTCATTTTGCGGCTAGCTATGAATTTCCTCGTTTTGATCCATCTCCAGTGGGCAAGACGGACAGTGTAAAGGATTTAATTGAACAGGCGAAAGCCTATCTGGAAGAAAACCCGGTAAAAGAGGGCGAATGGTTTGTAGGCATGGGCTATGACCATGCGTTGTTTGAGGGGCAACTGCATCCAACAAAAGAAGATTTGGATCAGATTTCTACGGAAGTTCCCATTGTTATGATTAACACCAGCGGATGGATGTGCGTTGTAAACAGTAAAGTGATTGAACTGTTGGGGCTTACCAAGAATACGCCGGCTCCAGAAGGCGGTTATATCTATTATGATGCGGCAACCGGCGACTTGAACGGTCAGTTTGGCGACGTTGCCATGCGGGATGTTATCCTGGATAAAATGCCTGCGCCTGGTGCAGAAACCATGATAGAAGCCATTTGCCGTGCGGAACGGATGTATAGCAGCAAAGGCTATACCACTGTGGTAGACGGCAGCTTTGAAGCCGATATGCGGCCCTTGCTGCAGGTTTGTACAGGAGCAGGGCTGATCTCTCTGGACGTAAACACCTATTCTCGCGTAGCCAGTGAAAACAAGCAGATTTTAGAAGGCGTTGCCACACCAGAAGCCACCTACCGCACCCATTTTAAGATTGCCGGCGCTAAAGTCATTCTGGATGGTTCTCCGCAAATTCGTACGGCATGGATGACAGAGCCCTACTTCCAGCCGCCGGAGGAAGGCACAGAAGGCTATTGCGGCCAGGGAACCTTCCGTGATAGAAACGATATTGTGACGTTATTTAAAGAGTGTATGGAAAAAAGATGGCAGCTGCAGATGCAATGCAACGGCGATGCGGCCATTGACCAATGTTTGGACGCGTATGAACAGGCTTTGCAGGAAACAGGACTGACTGAAGATTTGCGGCCTGTGTTGATTCACTGCCAGACCATTCGGGAGGATCAGTTGGATAGACTGCAAAAACTGGGCATTATGCCAAGCTTTTTCCACGACCATGTCTATTACTGGGGCGATTGGTATAGCGATGTTGTCTTTGGTCCAGAACGGGCCAGCCGG
Organism: uncultured Peptococcaceae bacterium; assembly: GCA_902492275.1. Lineage (GTDB taxonomy): Bacteria > Bacillota > Peptococcia > Peptococcales > Peptococcaceae > UBA7185. The sequence goes on along the minus strand of CABUKW010000020.1, from coordinate 1,338 downwards.
ATTAGTCCATTGGCATCGGCCGCCAAACGGGGCATGCGCTTTACTATGCACCAAGATTGCCCAGTAGGGCCGCCAAATGCAATGCTAATGCTGGATACTGCCGTAAACCGCCGCACCAGAACAGGCAGACCATTGGGGACCGAATATGCAGTAGATGTGATGACGGCGCTGAAAGCCATCACCATCGACGCAGCATATCAGTGCTTTGATGAAAAAATCAAAGGCTCTTTAGAGCCAGGGAAATATGGCGATATGGTTATCTTGGATCAGGATCCGCTCACGGTACCCAAGGATACCCTGCGCAATATCCAGGTGCTGGCAACCATAAAAGAAGGCCAGATTATTTATCAGGCTGAGGATGTAGAGTGTGTGGACTGCATTACCGATTAAGAAAAAATCCGCGACGCAATGAAATAAAATGATAAGATGCCCCTTAGGCAGACAAGTGAAAGAAACAAAGTCTGCTTAAGGGGATTTTTGCTGTCCGTCGGTTTTATTTTTTGGCTGCCCATTGCGGTTTTTCTTTTTACTACTCTTTGAATTTATTTGCTACCCTTTGCCCGATCCCTCCGTGGCTCTGGACATCGCTTTGTCTGTGCAGCTTAGCTGAACTAACGTTCATCACGCTTTGCACAAGCTACGTCACAGTCCGCGCCCCACCAGAAAGGCGTGGGGCGCAAGTCGGAATTTGGGCAAAGGTAGCGGGGGATTCTAAAACCATAGAAGGGTAGAGAGTACCTAGATTAGAATTGCAGAGATGGGGACCCATAGACCGGAATCGAGTCCTTGTCCCTTCTGTATTTTATACGGCAGATACGTTGTAGGGTGCGATGCCGCTAGCGCGTTTGAAGCGCGGTTTTTTGCGCGAATGTGCTGAAAGCTGTCCGCTGGCCGTAGGCCAGAATGGTTGTCGGAATTTTGGCAAAGGTGTCAACTGTTGTTTACACCTCGATTTTCGCAGTATTTCTCTAGTTTTGCAGAAGGTGTCAACTGCTGTTTACACGTTCTAGTATTGTAGCGTTTTTCCGTATCGGGTGGTGTTTCGTCCTGATAGGCGCCCATCGTTCTGATGTGAAGCATCTTTCTCCCGCAATTTCATCAAGGTGTCAAGAACTGTTTACACCCTGATTTCCCACTGTATTTGCTATCGCTGCAGAAGGTGTCAAAAATCGTTTACACTTCTATTCTCCATCTCACTTCCATATCTCCGCAAAGGGTGTAAAGAATTGTTGACACCCTTTTGTTTTTCCTCGTCATTCTACAAATGCTTATATATAAATATTAAAACATAGTAAAAACATAAAACATGGTAAAAACATAGAGAAAACAATAAAAACA
>CABUKW010000019.1 GCA_902492275.1 uncultured Peptococcaceae bacterium | reverse complement strand
TTAATTTACGCCGGCGCACAGAAAAATCTGGGGCCTGCCGGTGTGGTGATTGTGATAATCAAAAAAGAATTTCTGGCCACAGCCCGTACTGAGCTGCCCACCATGCTCAAATACAGTACCTTTGCCGAAAAGGATTCGCTCTATAACACGCCGCCGGTATTCTGCATTTATATGGTCAACAAAACGCTGCACTGGATTAAAGATCAAGGCGGTGTCGATGCTGTAGCGAAAAATAATGCCGCCAAAGCCAAGCTGATTTACGATGTCATCGACAACAGCGGCGGCTTCTACAAAGGCCATGCGGAAGTACCGTACCGCAGCAACATGAATATCACTTTCAATCTGGCTACGCCAGAGCTGGAAAAAGATTTTATCGCCAAAGGCAAAGCAGCCGGCTTTATCGGCATTAACGGCCATCGCTCCGTAGGCGGCTGTCGGGCTTCCGTTTACAATGCAGTGCCATTGGAAGCTTGTCAGGCTTTGGCAGAATTTATGCAGCGCTATCAGCAGGAACAGCGCTGATAACAAAACAACCATATATTTTTTGGAGGGATTTACCATGAAAATTTTAGTAAGTGACGACGTAAATGAGCAGGGCGTTGCGCTGCTGCGTGAACATTATGATGTAGACGTAAAAACCAATCTGCCGCCAGAGGAACTGCTGAAAGTCATTGGCGAATATGACGGTTTGGTGACCCGCAGCCAGACGCAGGTAACCCAGGAAGTTATCGACGCCGCTACCAACCTGAAAGTCATCGGCCGCGCTGGCGTTGGTGTGGATAACATCAATATTCCAGCCGCCACAGCCAGAGGGATTGTGGTTGTAAACGCGCCGGACTCCAACACCGTTGCCGCAGCAGAACACACCATCGGTATGATGCTGGCCATGACCCGTCACATTCCGCAGGCCCATCAATCCATTCAGGAAGGCAAATGGGACCGCAAGAGCTTTACCGGTATCCAACTGCAAGGCAAAACCGTCGGCATTATCGGGATTGGCCATGTAGGCGGCCGCGTAGCCAAACGACTGGAAGCTATGGAAATGACCGTGCTGGCTTATGACCCCTATGTGACAGAAGAATATGCCAAAAATTTGGGAGTAGAGCAGGTAGATTTTGAAACGCTGCTGACCCGTTCCGACTATATCACCATTCACACACCGCTGACCAAAGAAACCCGCGATATGATTAACGCCGAAAGCATCGCTAAAATGAAAGACGGCGTGCGTTTGATCAACTGTGCCCGCGGCGAATGCTTCGATGTAGAAGCCGTTGCCGAAGGACTGAAATCGGGCAAAATTGCCGGCGCAGCCATTGACGTATACCCCAACGAACCGCTGACCAAAGACAACAACCCCTTCTTGGGCATGTTCAATGTGGTACAGACTGCCCATCTGGGCGCATCCACCATTGAAGCACAGGTAGGCGTGGCTGTAGACGTTGCCTATGGTGTAATCGAAGCGCTGGAAGGCAAACCAGTTATGACCGCCGTCAACATGGCGCCTATTCCGAAGAACGTGGCCGCCATCATTCAGCCCTATTTTGCGCTGGCTGAACATTTGGGCACCATCGGCATTTATCTGGCCAACGGTCCGGTAAAAAGCGTGGAAGTCGAATACAGCGGCGAATTATCCGAAACAGAAACGCAGCACTTAACCACCGCCTTCTTAAAAGGTCTGCTGAACCCAATTCTGCAGGACAGCGTCAACTACGTCAATGCGCCTGGTCTGGCGAAAAAGCGCGATATCAGTGTGAAAGAAACCAAATCCCATAAGGCTGGTTATTACACCACTGCCATCACTGCTACCATCACTACGTCCAGCGGCAGCAAGCACATCATCGCCGGTACCTTGTTTGATGGCAAACTACCAAAGATTGTCCAGATTGACCAGTTCCGCATCGACTTTACACCAGAAGGCTACCTGCTGCTGGCGCCGCACGTAGACCAGCCCAATATGATTGGACAGATGGCTACCATTTTAGGGAAAGCCGGTATCAACATCAACGGCATGCAGGTTGGCAGCACCACCAAATCGGGCACCAACATCATGGCCATCGCTGTAGGCGATGATATTCCAAACGATATTATGCTGCAATTATCAGGCATCGAAGGTATTTTAGATGTAAAACTCATTCACTGTGAAGGTTAATCGTTATCACTGGTTGGTAAAAATCTTTTATTGTAAAGGAAAGAATCTATGACACGAATTATTTTAGTTCGCCACGGCGAAACCACCTGGAATGTGGAAGGCCGCTATCAGGGGCAAGAGAATACGCCGCTCAGTGAACGCGGCTTACAGCAGGGTCAGCTATTGGCTGTGGGACTGTGCAATATTCCCATTGATATATGCATCTCCAGCCCTTTGCAGCGCTCTTTTCAAACCTGCCAATTCTGCGCGGAGCTGCACAAGCTGCCAGTCATAGCCGACGACCGCCTGCTGGAAATCAATCACGGCAGTTGGGAAGGGGTACTGGCCAAAGACATTGCCGCCCAGTATCCCCAGGAATTCGCCCTGTGGCACAGCCAGCCCCATCTGGTGCAAATGCCCGGCGGCGAAAATCTGGAAGATGTGCGCAAACGAGCCCGGGCTGCCTTTGACGATTATGTAAAAACCTATCCCGACAAAACGGTTCTAGTGGCCGCACACGACGCTGTGAACAAAGCCATCATCTGCGATTTGCTAGGTCTTGGCATGGAGCATTTCTGGCAGATTAAGCAAGACAATACCTGCATCAACGTGCTGGAATATAACGACGGCGTGTGGCGCGTGGTGCTTTTAAACTCCACCAATCACATGGGCTTTTTATTCAGCGGCATTGAACAGGCCGGTTTGTAAAAATGATAGAAAACTGGAAAACGGTACCCTGCATATCACGCAAGGTACCGTTTTTACGACCGCTTCGAGCAGAGCAACGTTTCGCATTATGTCGTTTGCTCCACTGCCTGCACATATAACAGTTCGCCGGCTGTGCCAATAGTCTGTCCGGCTGTGACGGTATCTCCCACCGCAACATGACAGGCTTGCAGCCCCTGATAGCGCAGCTCATAGGCGCCGCACAGCAAAACAAGCTGCCATTGACCGTCCATCTGCAGTTGCTGTACAATGCCGTTGGCAACGGACAGCACCGCACCGCCGTCAGCCTGATAGCAAAGAGCATCATGAAAGCGATAGTCGCCATACCGGCTGTCATAACCTACGCCGTAACCGTAGCACAGCGCCCCCTGGCAAGGCTCCGTAAACGCCGCAAATTGGGCCTCTAAGGTCAGCGGGTCCACAGTTTGTGTCTGCGCTTGCTCATTTAGTTCTGTCGATTTCTCTCCGTTCTGCATGGCGTTTTCCTGTACTGTCGGCGCCTCTGCCGGTTCGGTCGGCAAATCAGTCGGCAAATTGGTTTGCACAAGCTCCTCCTGCTGCTCCTGTTGGTTGACCGTCGGCTGACTGCCCTCTGTTTTTTTCTCCGGCGGCTGTTGCTCCGCTACCGCCTGATTGCTGTCATCCTTGTTCCAAAAGGCGATACTCTGTTGAGGCTGCCAGGGCTGAAAAAAGCAAACACAAAACGTAAGGGCAATAAAAAATGTCAAAATTGTTATACCAGTCAGATAAACGCGGGCATTTTGCTGCAGCCACTGTAAATAATCCAAATCATGTTGCCTATCTATATTTCTATCCATATCAAAAACCTCCTGTAGCCATAGTATTCCCGCCACAGGAGATTTTTTATACAAACCGTATTGACACGGTGCTTTCATTTCCAGTCAAGCGCTTATTCGCCGCTATTTTTTAATTTTTGTCAGCTACTCTTTGGAAAGCTGTGTACCCGGATAATAGCGAGCCAGAATTTTTTGATAACTATCGCCCTGCTCTGCATAATAATTGGCGCCGTACTGACACAAACCAACGCCGTGCCCGTAGCCGTTGGTCGTGAAGGTAATCCGGTCGCCGTCTATGGTCCAGCTGATCAGCGCCGATTTTAACCCCAATGCGCTGCGCAGTTGACTGCCCGAAAAAATTTTATCCCCCACGCGCAGCGACTTCACCCGATTAGACGCTGTGCTGGAAACCAGTTGCATAAAATCTCCAAAGGCGCCGGCTGCAGCCGTATCGCTGACGCCCAGCTTTTGTTCCATCTCCTCCAGCGTCATGGTGGTTTGCTGCTGGGTGTGCGGGTCAGCGGGATGATTACAGGATACACTGACCAAATAGGGCTTGGCATTGCCCCATACCTCTTCCGCATTTTCCGTACGTCCGCCGCCGCAACTGGCATGATATAACGGCTCAATCAGGGCGCCGTCATAGCGCAGCACCTCACCGGCCGTTTCTGCTACAGCCTGCACAATTTTACGGTGATAGGTCTGATACTGCTTGCCCCAGCGCGCTTGTTGTTCCTCCTCGCTAATCCAGGCCTGACAGGTTTCGGGGCTGGTACTGAGTTGGGCCTGCGCGTCCAGCGCTGTTACATTGGGATTGGGATTTTCCATGCGGCTCACCGTAAAGGTGCGGGCGGCTACTGCTTGCGCTTTCAGCGCTTCTACCTCGAAGCTGGCCGGCATCTCCGCCGCCACGACTCCCACCAAATATTGCTCCAAATCCAGCGACATCAACTGTGATGTTTCTACATGATACACCTGTACCGTTCTGCCCGATTGCAGTTCTGGTTCCGGCGCCGGCAGATGATCCACCAATCCCGCCGCACAATAAATCACAATTCCGCATAGTACAACCGCCAGCCACGTAAGACGGCTGCGCCTTTTTCTCTTGCGGCGCAGCCGTTCTCGATGAGGCGATTGGATCCGTGTCACCATGGTCATCGTCCCCTCTATTTTGGTTTATGGGCGCAATGGTTCGCTTACACATCGGCCTTCCATAGCCCATGTAAATTGCAATAGGCATAAACCGTTTTAGCGGTATCTCCATCGGCCAGCGCAAATACCACCTTAGGCGCGCCATTGGCTGCCAGCGGTTTACGCTGCCAGCCCTGCGCCGTTTCCAAACACACCCAGGTAATCAAATGTTCTTCTGTCATAGGATGCGCCACCGAGCCCACATTTACAATTACCTGATTGCCTTTCACTTCTGCCACCGGCACATGCTTTTCACCGGCCGCATCGGTACTGTTGGCCGCCAATTCCTTCATAGGACGGCCGCAGCAAACCAGTGGCACACCAGAATCATGCACTTTCCCTGCAATGTTGCCGCACACTTCACATACAAAAAATTTACCGGACATATCAATCACTCCTTCTTAAAATAAAAGCTGCTGTCAGGACCAATTCCCGCATTGGTTATTGGTATCCCCCAAATAGAGGAAAACGATACCTATGTTGTTATAGAAATTCGGCAGAAAAGGGCGATGTCCTCTTTTCAATTTTTAATTTTGGAAAATTTTATACCATTGCTGCTGGAATGCCGATAAAAAAGAAAGCAGCCGTTGAGCTGCTCTCCTGCGTTATCCCATATTAAATTACTTCCTGGTACTGCTCCGGCTTTTGTCCGCAAACAACGCGGTCCAGTCCCTGCCAATCCTGCAATAAGGCAATTTGCACAAAGCCTGCCTCTTGCAAGAGCTGCTGTACAGCCGCTCCCTGCTGCCAGCCAATTTCAAAAAGCAGCCAACCACCGGCTTTTAGCATGGCCGCAGCCGCTGCGGTAATTTTACGATAAAAATACAGACCGTCATCGCCGCCCCACAAAGCCAGACGGGGCTCCCGCTGCACATCATCGGGCAGTTGGACCATCTCCTGCGTGGTAACATAGGGCGGGTTGGATACCAACAAATCCACTGCGCCCTGCAAATCGGCAAAGGGCTCCAACAAATTGCCCTGCCGGAATTGCACGCTGGTATGGCAGCGCCGATTATTCTCTTTCGCCACCTGCAAAGCCTCTGCCGATAAATCCCCGGCATATACAACGGCGTCCTTTTTGTAATGGCTCATAGCAATGGCAATGGCGCCGCTGCCTGTACATACATCCAGCACCAGAGGGGTTTGCAGCGGTGCTAGTAGCTGCAGGGCTTTTTCTGATAAGCGCTCCGTATCAAACCGAGGAATCAACACTGCCGGCGTCACCAACAAGTCCAAACCCATAAAATTGGCCGTACCCAGCAGATATTGCAGCGGCTCCCCGTTACCATACCGCTGCACCAACTGCCGAAAGGCGGCCTCCTGCTCACCGGTCACTTCATCTGTGCTATGCGCCAACAACAGGGCGCGGCTGGTGTGCAGCACATCACACAGCAAAAGCTCCGCTTCTACCCGTTTTGCGCTGCCCAGCTCTGCCACAGCCCACTGCAATAATGCTCTGCTATCCATCAGGCTTCATCTGCGTGTTTCAATTTTTCGGCCTGGTCAGTGGTAATCAGAGCATCAATGATTTCATCCAGATTGCCCAGCAGCACTTTATCCAGATTATGCACCGTCAGGTTGATGCGATGGTCGCTGACGCGGCCCTGCGGGAAGTTGTAGGTGCGAATGCGTTCGCTGCGGTCGCCGCTGCCTACCATATCTTTACGCTGCGCGGCCAAATCGCCCTGGGCTTCCTGCTGGAATTTTTCCATCAAACGGGAGCGCAGCACCTTCAGCGCCTTTTCTTTATTGCGGAGCTGAGATTTTTCGTCCTGACAGGATACCACCACGCCGGTAGGAATGTGGGTAATCCGCACAGCCGACTGGGTGGTGTTGACGCACTGCCCGCCCGGACCGCTGGCGCAGAATACGTCAATGCGCAAGTCATTCATGTTAATGTCTACTTCCACTTCTTCCGCTTCCGGCAATACGGCAACAGTAGCTGCCGAGGTATGGATACGGCCGCTGGATTCGGTAGCAGGTACGCGCTGTACCCGATGCACGCCGCCTTCAAATTTGAGCCGGCTGTAAGCGCCTTTCCCTTCAATCATAAAAGTAATTTCCTTATAGCCGCCCACGTCGGTGTAGTTGGTGTTCATCACTTCTGTTTTCCAGCCCTGCATTTCTGCATAGCGGGTATACATGCGGAACAAATCGGCGGCAAACAGTGCGGCTTCATCACCGCCGGTACCGGCCCGAATTTCCATAATGACGTTTTTGCTGTCGTTGGGGTCTTTGGGCAGCAGCAAGATGGTCAGTTCCTGTTCTAATGCTTCTTTCTGCTCGTTCAAATCTTTAATTTCTGCTTTCACCATTTCATCCATTTCCGGATCCAGCTTTTCCAGCAGCATGGCTTTGGAATCTTCCAATTCGCTCAGCACTTTTTTATATCTGCGGTAAACCACTACCACATCCTCCAAATCTGCCTGCGCTTTGGCGCATTTATGCAGTTCAGCAGGATTGTTCAGCACATCGGGGTCAATCATCTTTTGTGTCAGTTCTTCATATTTTTCTTCCAGCATCTGCAAACGCTCTAACATAGTTCATCCTCCATCAGTACTTTTCTTTACGTTCTCATGCGAATACTTTATTGTATCATATCATGAAGGGCTATCTCAACTTTTTTATGCCCATTCTTGCAAATTGAACTTCGTCAAATCAAGCAGTCATATAGGTATACAGATTGGCCACAAGCATGATTGCCTCTGCGGCCATCGGCGTGTCGTTTTCTTCGCCCATGTGGCTGAGAATTTCCTCGGTGAGAATGCCTAACTGCTGCAATTCAGAAATCTGTGCTTCGTAATTCTCGGCAGTAACACCGGCTGCTTTGGCAACGGCGGCAATCATTTCACCGTTGGTAGGCGGGTCGCTGACTTCTATAGTTGGCACGTCTTTTCCTGTTTTCTTCATGGAATTGTTGATCATATTTTGCAGCCGCCATTTGCCCATGGCCTCGTCCAAACGGTAATCATTGCTGTAGCCGCCGTCCAGCAGACCCAGGCTGCGAATGACCTTCACACCGGGATAAGCCCAATGATCCATAAAGGCTTCGTGTACTTCAAAATCGTCCAAATAAGCGCCCTGCTTTTTCAGTTGTTTCTGTACGCTGGCAATGGCTGTTTCATCGGCGCTCATATCGCGGAAGCTCTGCTGATTGGTTAAGGAATAAGCGCTGGCCACACCGGCTGCTTCGCCTTCTGCCATCCCTACCGGAATCACGCGGGCGCTGCCTGCCGCCAACGATGTATAAGAGGTGCTGCGGCCAATCACCAGCATATTTTCCACATCCAGCGGCACTAAGCACCGGAACGGAATGGCATAGCGGTCCGGACTGCCGATGACAGTGCCGTAGGTTTGTCCCGCTGTGGGCTGAATATCGGCCGGATAAGCCACGATGGCAATTTTATCCCACTGGTCGCGATTTTCCAGCACATCGTCAATGGTCAACTGATATTCGCCGATGATGTGACGGCTTTCCCGCACATAGAGCTGACTGGCTGTGCCGACTAGCTGCGCGTTTTCAAAGCCTACAAAATTCTGCTGCACATAAGGCACAATATATTCCAACTCTTTCTGCGCCCGGGCAATGCCCTCTGCCTTACTTTCCTCGCTCATAGCGTCCACGCCGAAAATAATCAGCGCATTAATCAACACGTTGCCATTGTCCTGACGGGCTGCATTAAAACCCCGCAAACGCATCAATGTATCCTGCGGCTCATAGGCATAGCCTTCCCGCGTATAGCCCCAGGCGGTTTTTTCGGTGGCGCCTGTGCCTTCGTTGTCATCGTTTTCCAGATAAGCAACCACTTTGTCCCAATCTACGCCCGACAGTTCAAATACCAGCGTCACACCCATGTGCCGGTCCTTTTCGCCAATATCTTCGCCGGCGATGGTGTAGGGCGCTCCGGCAGCGGCGGCTACGTCGGCGTCTACGGTGGCATCAATCACGCGGCTGGCGGTGTAAGTGACCTGCTGCCCGTCTTCCTCCACCACAACGCCCACAATTTTGTTGCCATCCATAACTGGCTCCAGAAAAGCAGTGTTCAGCTTTAACGTGGCATTTTCTTCGTTGTTGACCCAATCATAGAAAAATTGCTTGGCCGTTTCCACATCAAAGGCGGTGCCGCCTACTGCATTGTAAAATTCCATGAATAACCCTTGGGTTAAAATGGTGCCGTCGCGGCTCTCGCAAATGTCGATAAAATTCAGCTTGCCTAAGGTCATCAGACCGCCCAAAGCCTCGTCATCTTCAATGAGCAGCGTTTTCAAACCGTTGCGGGCTGACGACACGGCGGCGCAAACGCCTTCCGGGTCGCCGCCAACTACAATTACATCATAATCCACGCCTTCTTCCCGCGGAATATCGGCTGTCTGATTGCCGCAGCCCGCCAACAGCAGGCAGCAACAAAACAGGATACAAATCAGCTTCTTCATATGCGTCTCCTTATTCCTTACAAATTTTTCATTCTTGCTTGTTTGTTCTTTGCTGATAGTCATAGGCATTGGCTACCAGCATCATTACTTCTGCACGGGCAGGCACGTTCCCGCCATCGGCGAAATACGGCTGCAGCTGTTCCGTCAAAATCCCTGCTTCCTGTAAATTGCCAAACTGGGCTATCTGCAATGTATTCTCTATCATATATAGAATTTCACTGCAAGTCAGCGGCTGCTCCATATCCTCTGAAAAGTCGGGCGATAATACAAGCGTATCCCCCAGCACAGACAGCATCGCCAAAAAGTCCTCACCGGTGATTGCCTCTTCCAGCCGGTAATCGTTGCTATAACCGCCATACACCACGCCCAAACTGCGCAGCGTTTTCACGCCCTCATAGGCCCAATGCTGTTCTACCGCTTCCTGTACAGGCTGCCATTGTTCCAGATAAGCACCCTGCTCCTTCAGCGTCTGCTGAATAGCTGCTACAGCATCTGTATCCTGGCTGATTTGCCGAAATGTCACATGATGATGTTTGGCGTAAGCGGCAGCCACACCGGCAGCATCGCCTTCTGCCATACCCAGCGGAATCACCCGGGCGCTGCCCGCCGCCAGCGACGTATAAGAAGCGCTGCGGCCCACTACCAAAATGCCGTCAATCTCCTGCGGCACCAAACAGCGGAAGGGCACACCGTAACGGTCTGGATTGCCTATAATATAACCGACTCGCCGTTCCGCATTGGGCGGCACATCCACCGGATAAGAACCGATGGCAATGGTATCGTCAAACCAGGTATTCTCCAGCACATCATCTAAGGTAAGCTGATATTCCCCGATCATATGCCGGCTCTCCCGCACATAAAGCTGTTCCGCAGTGCCAGCCAGTTGGGCATCGGCAAAGCCGTTAAAATTTTGCTGCAAATAGGGGACAATATGTTCCAACTCCGCTTTTCCTCGGGCAATTCCATCTGCTTTGCTGTCTGCGCTCAAAGGGTCTACCCCGAAAATAATAAAGCCATTGACCAGCACATTGCCGTTATCCTGCAAGGCCAGATTTAACCCCCGCAAACGAGTTTGCCCATCCTGCGGCATATAGGCAAAGCTTTCCTCGTTATAGCCCCAAGCCGCCTTTGCCGTGGCGCCGGTGTTGGGATTGTCATCGCCATTGAGATATTGGCTCACCGCCTGCCAATCCACGCCCGATAATTCAAATACCAGCGTTACGCCGGTGACATGCTCCACATGGCCGTAATCCTCGCCTAAATAGGTGTATCGCGCTCCGGCAGCAGCGGCCACATCGGCGTCCACCGTGGCGTCAATGATGCTGTCGGCTTTGCAGGTAATCTGCTTGCCGTCCTGTTCCAACACCACGCCGGTAATCGTATGTTCTTTCATAACCGGCTCTACAAAGCTTGTGTTCAGTTTCAAGGTCAAATTTTCTTCCCCATTGACCATCTGTAAAAATACATCTTTTGCCGTGGGAATATCAAAAGCGGTGCCGCCCACTGCATTGTAAAATTCCTCAAAGGTGCCGCGGGTCAGCAGCGTACCGTCCCGTCCATTGCACATATCAATAAAATTCAGGCCGCCCAAGGTCATCAAACCGCCCAGCGCTTCATCATCTTCCACCAACAGCGTTTTCATACCATTGCGGGCCGCCGTCACCGCCGCCGAAACCCCTTCCGGATCGCCGCCGATCACAATGACATCATACCGCTCCGTGCTGCCGCAGCCCCAGAAGGACACCGCCGCCAGCACCAATAAGACCGCCAACCATTTCTTCATCTATCCACGCAGCTCCTCTCCATATGTTTTATGCATCGTCGTAATCGTTATAGTTGTAATCGTTGTATAAGAAGCGACGGGCCGCAAGCAGCCCGCCTCCTATTATTTTTATCTTTTTTATTGCCGCAAATACTGATACAGATTGGCCATCAACTGCACCACTTCCGCCGCATTGGGATTTTTTTCTCCATCGGCAAAGTAAGGTTTCAGTTCGTCCGTCATAATGCCCCGTTCTTCCAGAGCCTGCATATAAATATCATAGTCGTTTTCATATTTTACGCCGTCCACAGCGGCCACCGCCCGGGCCGTTGTGCCGATAATCTGACGGTTGGGCGGATTATCGTTGACTTCAATGTAATCCTGCGTAATGCCGGCCTTCTTCAACACATTGTTAATCATGTTCTGATAACGCCAACGGCTAATCGGTTCATCCAGCTTATAATCATTGCTGTAGCCGCCGTCCAAAATGCCCAGACTGCGCAGTACCTTCACGCCGGGATACGCCCAATGATCCATAAAATCCTCATGTACTTCAAAATCTTCCAGATAAGCGCCCTGCTTTTTCAGTGTTTCCTGCACGCTGGCAATGGCTGTTTTTTCCTGGCTCATGGTGCGGAAATCCATCTGATTATTCACAGAATAGGCGGCTGCCACACCGGCTGATTCCCCTTCCGCCATACCGATTGGAATCACCCGGGCACTGCCTGCCGCCAGTGATGTATAAGATGCGCTCCGTCCTACCACCAACAGATTGTCCACCTTTAACGGCACCAGACAACGGAACGGAATGGCATAACGGTCTGGACTGCCAATGACTGTGCCATAGGTTTGGGCAGCGGTAGGCTGCACATCTACCGGATACGCGCCAATGGCGATTTTATCCCACTGGTCGTGGTTTTCCAGCACATCGTCAATGGTTAGCTGGTACTCCCCGATGATATGGCGGCTTTCCCGCACGTATAACTGCTCTGCCGTTTTCACCAGCTCCGCCTTCTCAAAGCCGGCAAAATTTTCCCGAATATAGGGAATTAAATATTCCATCTCGGCCTGCGCCCGGGCAATGCCCTCCGCTTTGCTTTCCTCGCTGAGCGGGTCCACGCCGAAAATAATCAGCGCATTAATCAGCACATTGCCGTTATTCTGCCGGGCAATATTAAAGCCCCGCAACCGCATCAGCGCATCCTGCGGCTCATAGGCATAGCCTTCCTCCGTATAGCCCCAGGCTGTTTTTTTGGTAGCGCCCATATCGCCGCTGCCCTGCTTCAAAACATCTGCTTTGAAACGCTGCCAGTTCAAGTGGAAATACACTTTGTTCCAATTCACGCCCGATAATTCAAATACCAACGTCACGCCCATCTGCCGGTCCGCTTCGCCAATATCTTCACCGGCGTAGGTATAAGGCACACCTGCTGCAGCGGCCACATCGGCGTCTACCGTGGCATCAATAATCCGCGATCCATAATAATTTCGCTGCTGTCCTTCTTCCGTCATCGTCACGCCCACCAGCTTATTTCCATCTAAAATAGGCGCTGTAAACTGATTCTTCGTGCGCAGCGTTAAGAGTGGTTCATTGGTCACCACTTCTAAAAAATAATTGCGGGCTTCGGTAATATCAAAAGCGCTGCCGCCCACCGCATCATAAAACTCTTTAAAAAAGCCCTGGGTTAATAGGGTACTGTCCCGGCTTTCGCACATATCGATAAAATTTAACTCACCGACGGTCATCAAACCGCCCAATGCCTCATCTTCCCCCAACAGCAGCGTCTTCATACCATTGCGGGCCGCCGACACGGCTGCCGCAATGCCTTCCGGTTCCGTACCGACTACAATTACATCATAAGCTTCTTCCGTATAGGCCTCATTGGTCCAGATTTCTTCCTCCACCGCCTTGGCTGTTCCACCGCAGCCTGTTACGGTAAAACAACAGAGCAAAATCAATGCTAGTATGCGCTTCATATTGGTAAGCTCCTCCTGTGTGTGTTTTCGTTTTCTTCCATCCAGAATAACTGTTTTTCCTGAAATACAGCTGAAATCCTAGTGAATTTCTTTTCATCAAATAAGTGTCCTATTTCAAAGTATACTGGATAGCTGTCCATAATACAAGCGAGAACCTATTCCCATAAAAATTTGAAATAAATTCTTCACATTTTTTTCACAAAAAACTGGTATTTCCTACTTGCATTTTTTTGCTAACAGGTATATCATATGTTTTGTTAGCACTCAATCTATTCGAGTGCTAACAAAACAACATTGTTAACATTTTATTTTTTATCTTCATATTATCTCCATATAAGAAAGGATCGATTTTCATGGCAAAAACCGAATTTAAAGCCGAATCCAAACGGCTGCTGGACTTGATGATTAACTCTATCTACACCCACAAAGAAATCTTTCTGCGGGAAATTATCTCTAACGCCAGCGACGCAACCGATAAACGGTATTACAATGCAATGGTGAAAGGAGAAACCGGTCTCAACCGCGATGAATTGTCTATCGACATTTCCATCGACAAAGAAAACCGGCTGCTCACCGTTACCGACCATGGCTGCGGCATGACCGAAGAAGAACTGGACACCAACTTGGGCACCATCGCCAAAAGCGGTTCCCTGGATTTCAAAACCAACCAGGAAAAAAATGACGACATCGACATCATCGGTCAGTTTGGCGTAGGCTTCTACTCCGCCTTTATGGTCAGCAAAAACGTAAAAGTCATCACCCGCAGCGAAGACGCAGCCCAGGGCTATGTGTGGGAATCGGACGGCGCTGACGGCTACACCATTACGCCATGCGAAAAAGATACCATCGGCACAGAAATTATCATGACCATCAAAGACAATACCGAAGATGATGATTACGACACCTTCCTGGACGTTTACACCATCCGCGGGCTGATTAAAAAATATTCGGATTATATTCGCTACCCCATTCATCTGCCCATTGAACAACGCAAGGTGAAAGAAGGATCCGATCCGGAAAATCCCGAATTTGAAACCTATACGGAAATTCAGACCGTCAACAGCATGACGCCGCTGTGGAAAAAAATGCCGGCTCAAATTACCGAGGACGAATACAACAAATTCTATCGGGAAAAATTCATCGACTATGAAGATCCCGAACTGACCATTCATACCAACACCGAAGGTTCCGCTACCTACAGCGCGCTGCTCTTTGTACCGCAGCATGCGCCTTACGATTTTTACAGCAAGAACTTTGAAAAAGGCTTGCAGCTT
This sequence comes from uncultured Peptococcaceae bacterium, assembly GCA_902492275.1. GTDB lineage: Bacteria > Bacillota > Peptococcia > Peptococcales > Peptococcaceae > UBA7185. Next base: position 14,534 of record CABUKW010000019.1, on the reverse strand, counting down.
TATGCCAGCGGCGTGCTGATTATGGATAAATGCGCCGACTTGCTGCCGGACCATTTCGCCTTTGTACGGGGCTTGGTAGACTCCCAGGATTTATCGCTGAACATTTCCAGAGAAATGCTGCAGCATGACCGGCAGTTAAAATTGATTGCCACCAGTTTGGAAAAGAAAATCAAATCGGAACTGTTAAAGCTGCAGAAAAACGATCGGGAAAAATACGAAAAATTCTACGAAACCTTTGGCTTGCAGCTAAAATTCGGCATCTACAGCGATTATGGCATCCACAAAGACATGCTGCAGGATTTGATCATGTTCTATTCTTCCACCGAAAAGAAACTGGTAACGCTGAAGGAATATGTAGAACGGATGAAAGAAGATCAGACTTCCATCTACTACGCATGCGGCAAAACCATCGACCAAATCAATCTGCTGCCGCAAATTGAACTGTTCCAGGAAAAAGGCTACGAAGTATTGTACCTGACCGACGACGTAGACGAATTTGCCCTGAAGGTAATGCGCGACTACAGCGAAAAACCGTTCAAATCCATCGCCGATGGCGACGTAGACTTAGAAAGCGCCGAAGAAAAAGAAGCAGCCGCCAAGAAAACAGAAGACAACAAAGCCCTGTTAGAATTCTGCACCAAAGCCTTAGACGGCAAAGTAAAAGACGTGAAGCTGTCCACGCGGCTCAAAACCCATCCCGTTTGCCTGGCCAGCGAAGGCCCCATCTCCATTGAAATGGAACGGGTGCTGGATACCATGCCAGAGCCAAACTATCATAAAGCCGAACGGATTCTGGAAATCAACGCCAACCATCCCATCTTCCAGACACTGTGCAGCGTATATCCAGACGACGAACAGAAAGCGACAGACTATATCAACATTCTGTACAACCAGGCACTGCTCATCGAAGGGCTGACCATTGAAGACCCTGTGGCCTACGCCAACGCCGTTTGCAGTCTGCTGAGCAAATAAAAAATTATAGATAATAGATAATAGATATCAAAAGTCTTAGGTAATTCGCGCAATCGCGTTACCTAAGACTTTTTTCTTGCCAATTATATTTTATCAGCCCTTGTTTTCTTTTCTATCACTGTATTTTCCTCACTGCTTTATATTTTGCGCTTCACGCAAAAACAGAGCCTCTCCGTCGAGAAGCTCTGTTTGTAGTTTTATACTATTGACTTTCTTACTGCATCACCATTTCTAAAATCCCTGCTGATTCGGGCGCAATGGCGCCTGCCTGGAAAAACACGCCTAAGCCCTCATTGCAGCGGTAATATTGCACTTGGTCTATATTGGCGTTGATGTAATCTTCCGCGTCGGCATGGAAGGTGTCCGGGTCCGACTGGGCCACACCGCAGAACATCTTGGCCACGGTTTCCTGGGCCTCTGTTTCTTTCATGTCCATAATCTCGCCCATGGTCATTTTTTCACCGTTACCCAGGTTATAGGTGGCTGCATATTGCAAATACTGGGCGCTGGCAAAGGTTTCACACTGTACCACCGACAACATGCCTTTTGTATTATAACGCACTTCGGCGCTGTAAACAAATTGTTCTCCCGCCTGTAGTCCAGATAAATCAGATTCTTTTGCTTGCCGCACAAAAGCCTCTGCATCCTGCTGAAATTGTGCGTTTAGCGTTTCAACCACCTGCGCAGCTTTTGTATCATCTGAAGAAGCAGAAACTACCGGATAGCTCAGTTCGGCGGTAATCTGCGCCGCTTCATCCAATGTCACGGTTTCCTGCCTGATCTCTACGTCCACACTGTCTAAGGCTGCCAGTTCTTCTTTGCCGCAGCCTGTCAGCGCCGCAAGCAGAACCAGCAAAACCAGCACTGCCAATCCTTGTTTTTTCCTTATCCATTTCATCCTATATCACCTCAGTTTTCTCATTGTGCGTTTATTTCTGCCTGTTGGTTCGCTTCTCCTGCTGCTTCTTCCTGATAAACAGGCTCAATTTCTGCCAAACGGCCAATGACCACAAACCGGGCGCGATCATCGTTGCCAGACACACAGGTAGACAAGGTTACAAAGGAGTCCTCTGCGGCAGCATCTGCTGCAGCTAAAATAGCCGAACTGCGCAGCACTTTCTCAAACCAGGCTTGCCGCCCCTCTTGACTGGAAAAGTTCCGGTCATAAATGTCGCTTAACGCGTCGGTTTGAAAGGCCGCGATAATCTCATACCGGCGATTGCCTTCCGGCGTCATAATGTAAAACTCCCGATGACTGTCGTAAAACTCCTGATTGCCGAATTTTTTCAGCACGGCAAACATTTTGCCAGTTTTCATGTTATGACCATAAATGATTGTGTTGGTATCGGAAAAATCACCGGCGTTGCGATAATCCATAAAAATACTGCCGGAACTGTTCGAAGTACCGTCATAGGTTTTGTGCAGATAAGCGTCATTATTTTTGTTGCTTTGCACCAGCGGATAATTCACAACGGTATCATAAATCCAAATCCAGCCTGTCACTTCACGGTTCACCTGCTGCAAGTCGGCAAAGTCGATGGCGAACGCAGGCCAGGTAATGGGCTCGTCGCTTTCAAATTCCAGTTTCATTTCCGGCGCAGTTAAAAATTCAGTTTGCGCCGCATCGTACAGGGCGTCGCTCTGCCGGTATTCCTGCCAAATGAAAAATAGATTTACCGCTGCATAAAGAAACACCGCCAGGAAAAGCAAGGTTAAACTATTGCGTATCCATTCTTTTTTCATAGCCCGCTCCTATAACAACGACATCCGTTTTTCCATCATTTCTGTATTGGCTGCAAATTTCACCGCAGTTTCTTTGGAGATTTTCTTTTGCTTTGCCAGCTCCAGCAGACTGTTGTCCATGGTAATCATACCTTCTCCGCCGGAGGAAGCTATCAGCGCATCCAACTGATGGATTTTCGACTCCCGCACCATATTGCGCACGGCATTGTTCAAATGCATAATCTCAAAAGCTGGCGTTAATCCGCCGGTTACTAACGGCACTAGCTGCTGCGAAATGACCGTCTGCAAAACCATGGCTAACTGCACCCGGATTTGCTGCTGCTGATTGGCGGGAAACACATCGATAATCCGGTCAATGGTGTTGGCTGCGCCTATCGTGTGCAGCGTTCCGATAACCAAATGCCCCGTTTCGGCGGCTGTCATAGCGGTGCGAATGGTTTCATAGTCCCGCATTTCTCCTAATAAAATCACATCCGGGGCCTGCCGTAAGCTGGCCCGCAAACCGGATAAATAGCTTTCCGTGTCCAGTCCAATTTCCCGCTGACTGACAGCGCATTTGGCGTTGCGGTGTAAATATTCGATGGGTTCTTCCAAGGTAATAATATGCCCTTCCCGCGTTTGATTAATCCGATCGATCATGCAAGCCAGCGTAGTAGATTTTCCGCCGCCGGCAGGACCTGTCACCAACACCAGCCCCTTGGTTTTTTCCGCCACAGACATAACGCTTTCTGGAATTTGCAGGGCTTTATAATCGGGAATGCCAAAGGGGATAATCCGAATCACTGCGGCAAAGCTGCCCCGCTGTTTATAAACGCTGACACGGAAACGGGACAGCTGCGGCACTGTGATAGAAAAATCATCATCGCCGCTTTCTTCTGCCCATTCCATAGACCGATGCCCCAACCCATAGATTTCCTGCACCAACGCCTCCGACTGCAGCGGCGACAACCGGTCTTCATTTACATGAATAAACTTGCCTTTTGCTTTATAGGCCAACGGCATCCCTGCCATAATAAAAATATCTGAAGCGTGGGCTTCCACCGCCTGCTTCAACAAGAGCTCCAGCTCAGCCATACACTGCCATCCTTTCTAGTCTCCATTTATTCTCCATCCCAAACTGCAATCTCGTCGTCATATTCCCACTCTCTGGCGGCGACAACTTTCCACTGCTTTGTCTGAACGCTTCCATCGGGCCAAACAGCCAGACGCACCTGTAACTGCTGCTCTGCGTCAATATCGGCAGCATAGGTGAGATACTGCACGCCATCGGCCTGTTCTATCTGTACGCCCAACAATTCCAACTGTTCCAACTGTTCTATCCCGCCGCCTGTCTGCAAGCATTGCACAATCTGCTGATAAAGTTCCTCGCATTGCCAGTCCGCTGCATAATATTGCTGCACCGCCAGCGCCGATTTTTCTGCTAGTTTTCTTTCATGATTGGCCGTTACAAAGGACAGCGTGGAAAATACCGTCAAACATAATACGGCAAAAATCATCACAATAGAAGCGCTGCCCACATTGATACCCACCGAACGCCGTTCAGCTTTCATGGGAACCGCCTCCTCCTGCTTTTACCTGCAGCTGAAAGATAACCGCTTCGTTTTTCTGTTCCTGTACAGTAATCACAGCTTCACCGGATTGTTCCGGCTCGGCAAGCTGCAATAAAAAACCCTTTTGCACAGGCTGCGTCACTTGCTGCCACTGCTGATCATAATAGACCACGCACTGTGTACCGTCCTGCTGCCCTTCCAGCAGGGCCGCCGTCTGCTGGATATCACCGTCTGCCGCTTTGTAACAACTGGCCGCGCTGCGGGCTGCCATGACTGCATTGCTCAAATGATAGCTATTTTTAGCCATCATTTGGCCAGAGCCAAACACATTGACGCAGATTGCCGCACAGATAGAAAAGAAGAAGATGACCAGCACCAACTCCATGAGAAACAGCGTAGACTTGGACGTATGCTGTTTATTCATAAACATCTTCTCCCTTCCCACTGCGCAAATGAATAAATATCTGCGCCTGTCGTCCTTCCTCGCTGGCACAAACCAACTGCAGCAAGTTCTCCGTCTTTTTGCTGATCTGCAATCCTGCAGCAGCGACGACAACTTGTCCGTCTTCCGGCTGAAACTGCAGGCCATCTTCAAAAAACAGCTCCCGCACATAGCCGTCGGCATAGTAAATCAGCGTTTTATAGCGAACGCCGTCAAATTCTTCATAAAGCGCCAGTGCATCATGATCCGCAAAGGTTTCTACCTCCACCATGCCCGCTTCGTCATAATGGCGCACCTTCGCGTCTAAATAAGCCAGACAGGTGCGTTCTGCATACTGACTTTCCATATTGCCGGCAATCTGCTGATAGGCATTGGCGCCAGCCAACAGCACCATTAACACTGCGGCGGCAAACAGGCAGAATAAGGCCAGCACAAAAACGGTGTCGATCGTATGGTTGACTGCTTTTATCTTCCGCATAGCTGGTTACCTCTCTAGCACTGTAATATCCGGCATAATATTTTCTGCAAAAATTTCATAATGCACAATATAGTTCTCTTCATTCAACTGCAACCCGTACTGCTGACATAAATAATCCACATTGGGCGGATAGCGGCCTTCCAGCGCATAACAGCTTGCCACCGCGCGGCGCAAAGCGTCCTCCGTCATGCGCAGGCTCTCTTCGCTGCTGCTGCGGGCCGCATCTTGAAAGCCATACAACATCAACACCAAAACGGCGGCAAAAAGCAATAGGGCAACTCCGTTCTCTCGAATCCATTTCATAGCACCGCTCCTTATCCAATCGCGGACATAATGCTCATCAACGGCAGCATCACCGACAATAAAATCAGACCGACCAGGACGGACATGATAATCACCAGCGTCGGCTCAATCCGATTTAACATCGCTTCTATTTTATCATCTACCTGCTCCGCACTGCGCCGCGCCACTTCCTCCATAACCGGATCAATACTGCCTGTACGGAAGCCCACGGCAATCATCCGGCAATACAGCGGCGCAAATAATCCGCTGGACAAGCTGGCGTCGGCAAAGGATTTGCTCTCCAACAGCATTTCCCGTTTACACTGCATAATTTTTTCCTGCATCACAGCACCAGGCACCAAGCGCGTCGCCATATCCAACGAATCATCAATATTCATGCCGCTGGATAAGGTCATCACCAACGCATCTGCTAAACGGGAAGATGCAATCAATTTACCGATGGTCCATTTCTCGCTCTTTTGCTGCAGCCATTGCACAAACGCCGCTTTCCGCTGCTCATTGCGCAGCAAAACAGCAACTGCAACAAGCGCTATCGCCAGTACCGCCAAGAAAGCCAAACCATACCGGCCCAAAAACTGCCCCAACTGCATCAACGCCTGCGCTGCCGGAGATAATTCTGCGCCTAATTGCTGAAAGACCTCTTGAAAAATCGGCAGCACTTTAATCAATAATACCAACACCACAAACAACATCATCACCAGCAACACCGACGGATACACCACCGCGTTGCGAACGCTCTTCTGCAACTGTTCCAGCCGCTCATAATAGCCGGCCAACGAACGAAATACATCTTCCAAATGCCCTGTTTTCTGCCCAATCTCAACCATCTCTATAACATAAACAGGGAAACCGCCTGCAGCGCGCATCGCCGCTGCAATTGGTTCCCCTAATTCTAATTGCTGATGGAGCTGATCCAGAATGGTTCGACGACGCTGTTCTTTCTCATCATCACGAAGCAAAGCCACACCCTCGCTGAAGGGAATGCCCGCCCCAATAATCAGATACATTTCCATGCAGAACGCAGAAATATAGGAGGCATCGAACACTTTCTCTTTCATAAAAATCTCCCTACTTTATCATATTCATAACGCTTAATACAAATATTTGGCGCTGTAATTGCTGCCATTGCCAATGTATTCCATGATTTGCTTACTCTGATTGGCACTGGAAGCAAAGGTTGGGTCCATCAATTTCCAGTTGGTGCCGTCAAAGAAGATAATTCCTTCTATCCAGCCCTGTTCCGGAATGTAGGTATTAATCCAGGCGTGGTAAACATCGCCTGTATAACCGACCACCAGTTTTGTAGGAATGCCCTGGCTGCGCAGCATCGCTGTCATCAAAGCGGCATAATCAAAACAAATTCCCTTTTTCTCAGCCAGTACCTTGTCAACATCGGGCAGATAACCGCTCTGTACCGTTTGCGCCTTCTGTTTATCATAGGTCAGCGTGGTGATGGTATAATGATAAATCGCCGTGATTTTTTCCAGGTCGGTCTTTTTCCCTGCGGTCAGTTCCGCCGCCTTCTTCACTGCCTGGCTGTTGGCAGTGTAATTTACATATTGATTGGGCCGTAGAAAAGGCGCATAAGAATCGGTCAGCATCACAGTAACCGGTGTGCTGAAGGCCAACGCATATTTATTGCCGCTGGTATTTTCATAAACGCCCACCGTGTATTTGCCATTGCCGTCGGACAGTGGGAACACCTCATAGTTTCCGTTTTTGTTTAAATCGTAGGTATACACGATACCGCTGGGACCAGTCACCCGCACCTTTAAACGATTTTTAGACTGGCCGTTGTACGCCGCCATCACATAACCGTCTTTTGCATTGGACGCGTCTACCTTTGCCTTTTCATTAGAATATACTGTCGTACCCGAAGCCACAGCAGACAGCACAGCCGCCGTTGCTGGCAATACAGTCAGCAAAGAAAAAACAAGGCACAGTAAAAAAACAATGTACTTTTTACGTTTGCGCAACATTGAACCTCCTCCATACAAATTCGTTACAAATTTTATTTTAATTTTCGAGTCATTATATCATTTGCAACTTTATTTGTAAAGTAGGAAGTTTCACATTTTTGGATTTAATGGCTGTAATTTATAGGTTATTGTAACCTTTGTGTGCGGATTCTCTGTTCTAAAATTACGCTGAATCCGCTTTAAAACCATCTCGCAGTTTTCATAACTGATAGTGGGCAGCAAAATCAGATACTGCGAAACGCTATAACGGGTAAACACATCGCCTTGCCGCAGCGAATATTGAATCGCGTTGCGCAACTGCGCCATAGCTGCATTTTGGTGTTTTTTATTTTCCACCAATCGATTATGGCCATCTGTTACCGACATCAGGCACAAATAAATAGATTGTCCATTACGATTCGCAGAACGGTTTTCCAGATGATAAATCTCTTTAAACAATGAATATTCACAATAGAAAGCGCCTTCATAACCATCAGCTTCCTGCAGGTTATCACGAATGATACTCAAATCCACCTCTATGCCATTGTTGGTCTTAATGATTTCCTTATAAAGTTCTGTCAGTTCATCAGACAAATTAATCCCAAACTCACTGTAGAACAAATCCACCACATATTCATAATGGGTCAGCGCAGCCTGTTGGGAGCCCGTATCCAACATTGCCTTAATCAATTCATAATGCAGGGATTCCTCATAGGGATCAATGGCAACAGCCTGCTGACAAATGGTAATAATATCATACGCCCGCCCTTGTTCTTTTAACAATGTTACACACAGCTGTACCACACGCAAATATTCGGAGTGATAATAGGTATTGATCGGAACCACCCATGGTTCCAACGAGGATTTGGGCAAGAAATCTCCTTTATAATATTCCAGCGCACTCAGATAGTATGTAATTTTTTCATCGATGTCTGTCGCTTCATCCCCCAACGCGCACAGCGTAGAAAACTGCTCCGTATCAATCACACAATTCAGCTTATTGCTCCAGGCATAGATGCCACGGTTATAAATCACCATTTCCTTGCTTGGCGCAAACTCCAATTCATCCAGCATATTGCGCAGACGATGCAGCAGCGTTTTCAGCGTGTTGGCAGGATTTTCTGTAAACTCATCCCCCCAAAGCAATTCAATCAGTTCATTTTGCGTAATCTCTTTATCCCGAAATGTAATTAAGTATTCCAAAATCAACCAAAGTTTATGGGACCGGCTTCTTTGATAATCAATCACGTTTCCTTTGTACTGCAGAGAGAATCCACCTAACATATTGATTTGCAATTGATCTTCCATTCTTTGTCACAGCCCCCCATTGTTTATCATACATTTTTACCGATTATATGTTCATTATAATGATACCAAATTTCCAGCAAAAGTACAGAGGTTTTCATGAAAAAAAGTAACATAAAAATATCTTTTTGCGTTAGGTGGCCTAACGCTGGGCTGTAAAATCATTGCTGTCGTTCTCCAATCAACAGCGTTAATCTCTGTATCTGCAGCAACGCTGAAAACTGGTGGCATATTGGTGGTGCATTGATGGCATGTTTTTTTGCTCAACCAATAGGGGAGTGGCAAGTATGGCATATTTTCCGGAAAAAAAAGCGCTATAACAATTACTGCAGGGGTAAGAATAAAAAAATATGCCATACATGCCACCAGCTTGTCTGGCAGAAAGCTTCGGAAACTGTAGTTCTTTTTTCATGCTGCTGCCCTGCAAATTGGCTGTTCCATTCTTGACAATGCTTCAATTTCCTGATAAAATATAGCAATGTTCTGGAGGGGTGTCCGAGCGGTTTAAGGAGGCGGTCTTGAAAACCGTTGAACTCTTGCCGGGTTCCGTGGGTTCGAATCCCACCCTCTCCGCTTCTTTCAACTTTTTTTATTTTTTCAAAAAAAGTTCTGGACATTTCTTCTGTAACGTGCTATAGTATAAGAGTTGGTACGAGGAGAGATGGCCGAGAGGCCGAAGGCGCTCCCCTGCTAAGGGAGTATGCGGGTCAAACTGCATCGTGGGTTCAAATCCCACTCTCTCCGTCATATGCGCCAGTAGCTCAGTTGGATAGAGTGCATGGCTACGAACCATGAGGTCGGGGGTTCGAATCCCTCCTGGCGCATCCCAAGCTGTATTTCAAATTTGAAATACAGCTTTTTTGTTATTCCTTGTAAATACCCCCGCCATCTTTTCAGAAAGGAACGATTTTATGCTTTTATTGTCCGCTACTGATTTATGCAAAACCCACGGTTTAAAGACGATTTTCGATCATATCTCCATTAATATCGACAGCAATGACAAAATTGGCTTGTTGGGTATAAACGGCACGGGAAAGTCTACTCTGCTGCGCATTTTAGCCGGCCTTGCACAAGCAGATGCAGGCGAGATACAAACCTCCAACCAATTAGTGCTGGAATATCTGCCCCAGCATCCTGAGTTTGATGAAAATGCCACCGTATTGCAGCAAATCTTCCGTGGAGAATCACCGTTCATGAAGGTGCTGCGGGATTATGAGCAAACCTTAGACGCACTAGAGCATGATCCCGGTAATGCCAAGCTGACACAGCAGCTGCTGCAGCTCAGCGCACAAATGGATGCGCAAAATGCCTGGCAGTTAGAAAGCGAAGCCAAAGCCATTCTGAATAAACTGGGCATTCATGATGTTTCGGCCAGAGTCGGCACCCTTTCCGGCGGTCAGCGCAAGCGCATCGCTTTGGCCGGCGCTTTAATCCGCCCCTGCAATTTACTGATTTTAGATGAGCCTACCAACCATCTGGACAATGAAGCCATCGAGTTTTTAGAGCTGCACCTCAAAAATAAAAATTGCGCGCTGCTCATGGTCACCCATGACCGTTATTTTTTGGATCGGGTCACCAATCGCATTTTAGAGCTTTCCAATGCCCATTTGTACGCGTATGAGGGCAATTATGAAACCTTTTTGGAATTGAAAACCCAACGGGAAGAAACGGACCGCCGTATGCAGGAAAAAACACGGGCACTATATAAGCAGGAACTGGCCTGGATGCGCAAAGGCGTGGAAGCCCGCCGCACCAAACAAAAAGCCCGCATTGAACGCTTTCATGAACTGGAAAATTCGCTGACAACGCAGCAGGAGAATAAACTGGATATTTCGCTGCAGCACTCCCGCTTAGGCAAAAAGATTATTGAAATTGAGCATTTGCGCAAGACCTTTGGCAATAAAATTTGTATCGCCGATTTCAGCTACACAGTCGTACGAGAGGACCGCATCGGCATCATCGGCAACAACGGACTGGGAAAATCCACCTTGTTGAACATCATCGGCAAGCATATGCCCTACGACAGCGGCTCCGTTGTGCTGGGCGATACGGTGCGCATTGGCTACTACACACAGGATAACGCCGATTTGCCCGACGATATGCGTGTGATTGATTATGTCCGCGAGAAAGGCGAGTATATTCACAGCAGCGACGGCACCTTGGTCTCCGCCGCCCGCATGTTAGAACGTTTTCTTTTCAACGGCGCTCAGCAGCATTCCTTCATCAGCCAGCTTTCCGGCGGTGAAAAGCGCCGGCTTTACCTGTTGGGCGTGCTGATGGACGACGTCAACGTACTGTTGTTGGACGAGCCAACCAACGACCTGGATATTCAAACGCTGCAAATTTTAGAAGATTTTATCGACCATTTTTCCGGGCCAGTGCTTGCCGTCAGCCATGACCGTTATTTTTTAGACCGCATTGCACAGCGTATTTTCGCTTTTGAGGGCAACGGGCAGGTCGATATCTACACCGGCAACTACAGTGATTACGCTGCAAAAAAACAGCTCCAACAGCCTGTTTTGGTCAGCGCGCCAGAAAAAGAGAAAAAAACCGATACCCGTCAACGCACAGCAAAGTTAAAATTTACCTACCAGGAAAATAAAGAGTATGAAACCATCGAAGCGGATATCGAAACACTGGAACAAAAAATTCAGCAATGCGATTTGGACATGGCTGCCAACAGTACCGATTTTGTAAAGTTAAACCAAATCAATCAGGAAAAAGAACAACTGGAACAGCAGCTTCTGGAAAAGATGGCGCGCTGGGAATATTTGATGGAAAAAGCGGAGCAAATTGCACAACAAAAATGAGATATTCCGCCAAGAAGCTGTTCATACAAAACAAGCTATATACAAAACGAATGGGTAGTTTTGTATATAGCTTGTTTTTCTATCAGTATATCACGGCTCTGCTGTAAAAATCCGCTTTAAATCAGGAAGCAACGGCGCGCCATCTTCCACTGTAATCGTCTTGTAGAGATACTTGTCCATTGCACGGGTATGCCAGAGTTCTTCTATGATTTCATGGGGATCGTTCACCACATAATTTCTTCCCTGCAGCGCTCCGCAATGCGCACAGGTGTTTGCCATATATTGGGACTGGGTTGTCTTACTATACCGCAGCTGAATGGTTCCAATCTCTTTAGCCAACAGTTGGTCAATATATTGCAGGTCGCCAAGACCGATAGGACCATAGCTGCTTAAAAATTCATCCACCGCTTCCAATTCGTAATCCAAAAAATAGGAATACACTGGCGTAGTCTTTCCGCACTTCCAACAAACCCGCTCCCAACGATAAATGTTGAGACCATAGGCTTGCAGGAAGGCCTGCACCAATTCATAAAGCTTCAATGTTGACTTACAGCGCGGATAATTGGAGCAGCCTGCAAAAACACCGAATCGCCCGTCCCGCAGCTTATAAAAACCATCGCATTGTTTACAGTTTATTTTCATAACGCAATCCTCCTAACCATGCAGCAGTCAAACTTATCTTTTTGTATTTATCGTAGCATACTTTGCTTTCTTTGTATATCAAATTCCTTTTGTCGCAGAAAAACTGCCGTCCCAACGGCGGCAGTTCCCATCCAAAAATATTTTATTTCTTCTTGGCCTGTTTTTTTACTGCCAGCATAAATTTAGGCAGCGCCAGCATTCTCTTAAAGCGAGTCGGCTGAATCAGCAACCGATACAGCCATTCCAGACTTAGCTTCTGCATCCATTTAGGCGCCCGCTTCACATTGCCGGATAACACGTCCATGCTGCCGCCAATACCCATGGCCACCGGAATTTGTAACTGTTCCATATGCTCGGCTATCCAATATTCCTGTTTCGGCGCGCCTAAAGCTACAAACAATACATCAGGCCGCAGCTGTTCCAGTTCAGCAAGAATTTGTTTTTCTTCTTTCGCATGAAAATAGCCGTGATGGGTGCCTATGATATTACAGCCGGGATACTTGTCTCGAATATTGACAGCTGCCGTTGCTGCAACCCCTGGCGCAGAACCCAAAATATAAATTTTCCACTTTTCTTTAGCCGACTGTTCACAAATGCCGTTCACCAAATCAATACCGGTTACCCGCTGAGGCAAGGGCTGGCCTAACTGCCGGCTGGCCCACACCACACCGGAGCCGTCGGCAGTCACCATCTGTGCCTTGTTGATGACGCTGCGCATTTTTTCGTTTTTGCTGGCCTGATAAATAATTTCCGCATTGGCGGTCACAATCTGATGGGGCTGACCGCTGGCAATAAAGGCTCCTATCTGTTGCAGCGCCTCCTGGCCTGTGAGTTTATCAATTCCTACGCCTAAAATCTCTAATCGTTCTCCCATAAGTTCATCCCTTTCCCAATATATTATTGCGCCTGGTTCTCTCCCGCAGCCGCATCACCAGTTCCATCCTGCCCGTCTGCTGCCGGTTCTGCTGCTGACGCAGGCTCGCCATGCTGCATTTTGTCTACAATATCATGAATAGCATCCATATCCGGTTCTACATAATTGACGCCTTCAATCCAAACCGATTCGCCCGTAAAGCTATAAGTCTTTACATCCTCTGAGCCAATCCCCAACAAATTGATGCCGTAAGAAGTCATCTGTTTGATGCTCATATCCGTCTCAATGCTGTCCATCACAGCGCTCACCACATTTAACGCCTGACTCAAGCTCATATCTTTTACTTTGGCAGTAACAGCCGATAAAAATTGCTGCTGCCGTTCAATACGGCCGTAATCGCCCATGCCATCGCCGCGCCAGCGCACAAAGGCCAAAGCCTCCGAGCCATCCAGCGTTTGATAGCCTGCCTGCAAATCGATGGCTTCCAGCGGCTTATACATACGGCTGGGCACGTCAATATTCACGCCGCCTAGCGCGTCGATTACATTGATAAACCCGTCAAAATTTACTTTTACATAATGGTCAATCTGCACATCGAGTAAATTTTCTATTGTGCTTCGAATTAACGGAATTCCACCATAGGCCATGGAATGATTAATCTTGTCCTTGCCATGTCCTGCAATTTCTACCCGCGTATCGCGGGGAATGGAAAACACCGACACCTGTTTGGCATCAGGCCGGATCGTAGCCAGCATAATAACGTCAGCTCTGGTGGCGCTGTCGCCTTCCCGTTCGTCACAGCCTAGCACCAAAATGTTGATATTATTCAGCATTTCCTGATCCGCATCATCGCCCCACACATTAGCAGAGGGCAAAATGGCGTTCATAGCTGCATATCCGCACCAAGCGCCGCTGAGCAGCATAAAAAACAATAACAAAAAGCCCACTGCAGGATTCAGATTGCGGCGTTTTTTGCGTTTTCGCACCGCAGGCTGTTCCAACGCATCGGTTTCTGTTTGCCCCTCGCCGGCTTCCGCTGCTGTTTCCGTCTGGTCTTGTTCTGTCTCAGCCTGTTCTTCAGGTTGATACTCTGGAATATCAGAGAAATACCACTCCATCCCAGGCGTGTTGTTTCTTTTGGGTTTCGCTGGCTCTGCTTCTAATTGTTCTTCCTGTTCTGGTGCGGATTCTTTTTGCGAAAAGAACCCGATTTTTCTCTTTTTATGACGCTGGCTGCGTGAAGGGAATTTCTGCTCCTCCATGCGGACACCTCCTAAACCATCGCAAATTGCGCATCACTTATTCTCCCCGCAACGCTGCTTTGATATTGCTCTTGTACGCCTCTACGCCGGGCTGATTAAAAGGATTCACTCCCGTTAAATAACAGCTCACCGCACAGGCTTTCTCAAAAAAGTACACCATATAGCCAAAGGAACGGGCGCTCAACTCACTGACCG
>CABUKW010000018.1 GCA_902492275.1 uncultured Peptococcaceae bacterium | reverse complement strand
GCCTCCTGTAAAAAGAAAAGGCCGCCTACTCCGACAGCCCTTCTTTTCTCTCTATGTTAGCATGCCTGTAAGCGGCATACTTTATACTGCTTTTCCTTCCTGATCTTCAATAACGGCCTGCGCTAAATTTACCGCGTGGTCGCCAATCCGTTCCAGGTTAGACAGGATATCCAGATACACAGCGCCGGCAGCAGCACTGCAGGCCCCTGCATTCAAACGGGAAATATGGCCTTTCCGCAAATCCCGTTCCATATCGTCAATGAGGTCATCCTGCGCAATCACTTTTCTGGCTAACTCCACATTATTGTTGCGCAATGCTGTTAAGCTGTCGGTCACGGCCTTTTCCACCATCCGCATCATTTCGCGCAAGCTGGTATTGGCATCTTTCGACATCTCAATTTTATTTTCCCGACAATAATCAGTTAATTCGACCAAATTTTCTGCGTGGTCGCCTACCCGTTCCAAGTCGCCTACAATCTGTAAAATCATGTGGCTGCGCTGCGACAGCGTATGATTGACATCATGCCCATAGGTAGCGTCAATGACATATTGGGTGATGGCTTGTTCCAAAATATCGACAATATTTTCCCGGCGCAACGCCTCCGTTTTGTCCTCATCACCATGTAAAAAGTAATAATCAACTGCATATTCCAAAGCTTCTGATGCCATCCGGCCCATGTGCAGCATTTCGCGGCTGGCGTTGGATAAGGCCATCGGCATATTGCTCAGCAAGCGTTTTTCCAGATATTTCGGCTGCAGCATCAAATCGCGGTCGTCCTCTTTATCGGGAATCAGCTTGCACACCAATCTATCCAACGCGCCCACAAAGGGCAAAAACAGAATGGTATTAGTAATGTTAAACATGCCGTGGGTCTGCGCAATCTGCATTTTTACGTTCATCGTTTCCCAACCGCCGGCGGTCATAATATTGGTGATGGTTTCCACCAGCCAAGGGAATATCCCCAACGCAAACAGCGGCAGAAAAATCAGCGTCCCAATGGTGTTGAACATCAAATTGACAATCGAAGCCCGTTTGGCATTGACCGAAGTCCCCAAGCCAGCCAGCAGAGCTGTTACCGTTGTCCCAATGTTGCTACCGAATAACAGCGGCACCACCTGACTATAGGTCATAACGCCCTGATAAGCCAGTTCCTGCATAATCCCGATGGTGGCGCTGCTGCTCTGCACTACCGCTGTGAGAACAGCGCCCATCAGCACGCCCAGAATGATATTATCCTCCACGCTGACCATCAGTGCAGAAAACATCGGGGAAGCGGCCAATGGCTTCAAGCCTTGCCCCATAACGTCCATACCATAAAACAGCAGACCAAACCCCAGCACCACCTGGCCAAAATGCAGCCACCGTTCTTTTTTACAGAAGAACAAACAGAACGCGCCCACAAATACAATGGGCAAAGCATAATCGGACAGTTTAAAACCAATCAAATAGGCTGTCACAGTTGTCCCAATATTGGCCCCCATGATAACGCCCACAGCCTGACGCAAGGTCATTAGCCGAGAGTTTACCAGCCCGATGGCTAACACAGTGGTTGCAGCACTGCTTTGAATCAGACCTGTGACCAAAGTGCCGGTGAGAATTCCGCGAATAGGCGTCTTTGTGCCTTTTTCCAGAATGTCACGCAGTTTGTCTCCAGCCAGAGCCTGCAAGCCTTCGGACATGGATTTCATCGAGAACAGGAACATCCCTAAACCGCCAAGAAAGAAAAACAGAAGTTGTTCCATCAGCTATTGTCCCCCAAATTAGTCCATAAAATCAAATTCTACATCTTGAATTCTTACGGTATCTCCATCTTTACAGCCCTGTTCCCGCAACGCTTTCACGACGCCCATGGCTTCTACAATCTGTAAAAATCTTGTTACTGCATCATCATTGACGAAATTGGTCCTTCTCCAGTGCCGTTCAATTTCCGGACCAGACACTACAAAAACGCCAGCTTCATCCCGTTCAATTACGAACTTCACTTCATTTTCTACAACTTGCGTAACTTTCACTTCTTCCACCGGCGTTACGTCTTCCGGCTCTAATTCTACCTGCTCTACCAGCTCCGCTAAGCGGTAAACCAGCGGCTTCAATCCTTCTCCAGTGGCCGCAGAAACAGGGAACACTTCATATTGAGGCAACGCCTCCCGTAGGCGGGCCAGATAATCCACCTCACTCATAATATCGGTTTTATTGGCGGCAATCACCATTGGCCGTTTCATCAGCGTCGGATTATACTTTTCCAATTCCTGATTAACAATAGCGAAATCCTCTAAGGGGTCCCGCCCCTCTGAGCCGCTGATGTCCAACACATGCACCAGCACCTTGGTGCGCTCCGTATGCCGCAGGAACCGATGGCCCAGCCCTGCGCCGTCGGCAGCGCCTTCAATCAAGCCAGGTATATCGGCCATTACAAAGCTGCGCCCTTCATCCACCTTTACCATACCCAAATTGGGCACAATGGTCGTAAAGTGATAGTCGGCAATTTTCGGTTTGGCCGCAGAAACATGGGAGATAATCGTAGACTTACCCACATTGGGAAACCCAACCAGCCCCACATCGGCCAATAATTTTAATTCCAGCGTAATCCACCGTTCTTCCCCGGCATCGCCGTTTTCCGCCAACGTAGGCGCCCGATGGGTGGAACTAACAAAATGGGTATTGCCCCGACCGCCCCGGCCGCCCTTGGCTACCGTTACCCGTTGCCCCTGCGTGGTTAAATCGGCCAAAATCTGCTCGGTCTCAGCATCTCGCACCACAGTACCTACCGGCACCCGCAAAATTTTATCCTCTGCATTGCTACCGTGCATACTGCTGCCCTGCCCGTGCTTGCCCCGCTCTGCCTTATAATGGGTGTTATAGCGGAAGTCTATCAACGTGCGCAGATTATTATCGGCCTCCAGAATAATAGAGCCGCCATCGCCGCCGTCGCCGCCAGCCGGACCGCCCATTGGTACATATTTCTCCCGGCGCCAGGCCACAATGCCGTTTCCGCCGTCGCCAGCCTTCACATGTACCTTTGCATAATCATAAAACATTTACACACCTGCCTATCTGCCATAACGCAATAAACAAAATCTTGTTCCATAGCCATAGGCATGCCCGTTGATAAAGGCATCTAAATCCTTGGTGACAATGGAGGTTTCATCCTCTGCTTTGGCTTTTTCATAAAACACTTTTAAAAAGTTCCGGTCAAACGAAGCCAGATATTCTTCTATTTCTTCTTCACAATACCCCAACTCCGGCCCATATCGAAAAATATATTCCACCGTTTCATTGCGCAATGTAAATTCATTGGCTCTGATATAACTCAAACCAAACGCCTCCTTTTTTCATCAGTCCTGTTTACCATTATAACACAGCTCAATTTTAAAACACCATTAAATTCCCTTATATATCTATGGTTTATATTGTATGCAACCAAACGTGCATCATACAAAACCTTTTCTTATCTCCAAGCCCATGCAGCACCGCTAATCAACGCCTTTGACGTTGAAAACCAAATAACATCACTGATATATCACTTTAGTTAGTATAAATTTGGCAAAAAACATACTGATAAGATATGTTTTATCTTGATTTTTCAATTTCTTTCATTTAAAATTGAAAACAATATTTTGATTATCAATTTAGAAAATTGGGACATTTACGAGATAAAACCTTATAGCTGCAATAAGCTTTGACAAAAAGGAGTACGCATCACATGAAACCGCTTACAGTTGGCCAAATGGCTCGTATCAATCATGTTTCAGAACAAACCTTGCGCTTATATGATAAAATGGGGTTGCTTTCCCCCATTTCTCGCGGCGATGAAAATGGTTACCGCTATTACAGTATTCGGCAAAGTGCTGTTTTAGGCACAATCCAATATCTGAAGTCACTGGGCATGAGCTTGAAGGAAATCCAGGAATTGCAGGATGAACAGGATTTTTCGTATTTCTGCCGCCTGTTGGAATCTCGGGATAGCTGTATCTCTGAGCAAATTCAAAATTTACAGTGTCAGCAACGGGCCATCCGCCGTACCATACAAAATTTTGAGCGTTATAAAAGCTCCCCACCTGACGGCTCCATCCTTTTAGAGCATATTGAAAAACGTCTTATTTATTGCAGTGACTCTGGCGTTAATTTCTATGAATGCGATATAGAAACCTATGAGCAAATTCTGCACAATTTCAGAAACTCTTTTCTGGCTGAACACTTGCCGCCGGTCTATTTCTGCAATGTTGGCACCATCCTACGGAAAGAAAATTTGCTGCAGCGCCGCTTCGTATCAACAGAATTTTTTATTTTCGTCGACGAAGCTCTAGGCCAGGAAGCTGTCATCACCGAGATTCCTGCTGGAAATTATCTGTGCATTTACTGCAACCAATATGAAAACGAAATCGAATATGCCAAACGATTATTGGCAGCGGCAGAACAACAAGGCATGGAAATTGTAGGTGATTATCTCTGTGAAGCGGTAGTAGAATGGCCTATCATGGAAGAAAGTGCCCGCAAAATGTTTTTGCGCTTGCAGGTGCCTGTCCAATTTCACTAAAAAAATTTTTATAAAACCTATTGACCTTATTGTTGCTATAACCTGTATACTAACTTACATAAAAGAGATACTCTTTTATGTAGCTTAAAATTTCAAAAAAAGAAAAGAGGTTATGACAATGCGTTTAGAAAAAATTCGTGTCGTGCAGTATGGCTGTGGCAAGATGAGCAAATACATTTTGCGCTATTTGTATGAAAACGGCGCTCAGATTGTCGGCGCCATTGACAACAACCCAGCTATTGTAGGAACCGATATCGGCGATTATGCCGGCCTTGGTTTCAAAACCGGCATATTAATCAGCGACAACGCCGACGAAGTGCTGGATCATTGCGATGCAGATATTGCAGTTGTTACATTATTCAGTCTGGTCAGCGATTGCTTCGATCACTATGTACGCTGCTTAAGCCGTGGTATTAACGTCATCAGTACCTGCGAAGAAGCCACCTACTGCTGGACAACCGATCCGGTTCGCGCCAATAAATTGGACACCATTGCCAAACAGAATCATTGTACCTTTGTAGGCAGCGGTATGGAAGATATTTTCTGGGTAAACATGGTTGGCCTAGTTGCCGCCGGCTGCCACAGCATCCAAAAAATCGAAGGCGCAGTCAGCTACAATGTTGAAGACTACGGTCTGGCCTTAGCCAAAGCCCATGGTGTAGGATTGACTCCAGAGGAATTTGAAAAACAAATTGCTCATCCCGAAGTTTTAGAACCCTCCTATGTCTGGAATTCCAACGAAGCGTTAGCTGCTAAAATGGGCTGGACCATCAAATCGCAGACACAGAAATGCGTGCCATATTTCCATGACACCGACCTGTTCTCTTCCACAATGGACGCAACCATTCCCAAAGGCAACTGCATCGGTATGGCTGCTGTAGTTACCACAGAAACCTTCCAGGGGCCTGTGATTGAAACACAGTGCATCGGTAAAGTTTACGGCGCGGAGGACGGCGATATGTGCGATTGGAAAATCACCGGCGAACCCAACACCGAATTCCACGTTGTAAAGCCTGCTACCGTTGAACATACCTGCGCTACTATCGTGAACCGGATTCCTACCGTGCTGAATGCACCGGCTGGTTTGGTTACCATGGATCAGTTAGACGAACTGCAATATCTGACATATCCAATGGAGTTCTACAAAAAATAAATTGTCTGTATCAGACAGACCTCCGCCTTTTTAAATTCATTTTGCCATAAAAATCACAGAAATAAAAAAACCATTTCCTCCCCCCTCATTGGAAATGGTTTTTTCTGTATTGCTTTCAATCTTAGCTTACTGCATTTCTTGTACAAATACTTCTTTCATAGATGCTTTGAGCGGATAGCCTAAATCGGCAAAGGTATGATCTAATGCGTCTAACATCAGGGTAACGTCCTCTATATTAGCGTTTTCACCCATGTGCCCCAAACGGAACACTTTGCCTGCTAAACTATCGAAGCAGCCAGCAATCATCACTTGATATTTTTCGTCCATCAAACGCAACAACTGGTTCGCGTCTACTCCTTCCGGTACCTCCACCACTGTCACAGTCGCGCAATAGCCTTGCTTCAGATACAGCTGCAAGCCAGCGGCTGTCACCGCCTTTCTGGTAGCGGCAGCGATTTTACTGTGCCGCTGATGAATTTCTTTATCGGCCTGTACGTTTTCCAGCGCTGTGCGAAAGCCGTAAATATCGCTAATCGGCATGGTGTAAGGGAACCACTTGTTTTTATAGTAATCGCGGAAATTTAAAATATTGGCATAAAACGAAGCAATCGGTGTTTTCCGCTGCTCCATGGCCTGCAAAGCAGCCTCGCTGACACACAGCATAGTCAGTCCGACCGGTGCAGACAGCGCCTTCTGCGAGCCGCCGCAGACAATATCGGCCTGGCAGGCATCTACATCAATATCCACGCCAAACATGCTGGATACCGCGTCCACCACTGACAAAATTCCATACTGTTTCAACAGCGAACAAATGGCTTCGATGTCATTCTGTACACCGGTTGGCGTATCACAATGAACGATAGCCGCATATTTAAAGTCATGATCTGTTTCTAACCAGGCTGCTAAGGCCGCCACATCAAAATCCTGATGATAATCGGCTGTATACAGCACCGGTTCTCCGCCGTAAATTTTTACAAAATCGGCAAAGCCTTTGCCGAAAATACCATTGTCCAGCACCAGCACCCGGTCGCCCGGCTCGGTTAAGGAAGCGCAGGCTGCTTCCAATCCCAAAATGCCTTCCCCGCTCATAATATAGCAAACATTTTTTGTATGCAGCAACTGGCTTAACAAGTCGCAGGTATCTTTATAATACTCATAAAACTCCAAATCCAAATCGGGATTGGTGGTGACCAGACTTCTGGCCATCCGTACATTTTCGCGAACCTGCGTAGGCCCCGGCGTCATAATTTTTTTCATTTTACAGCTGCCACCTCTCTGCGCAACGCTTTTTTCAATACCGCAACAACCGGAAGTACAATCACTGCCGCTACGCCGATTTGAATGAGATTACCGGGAACTGACAGCACCGGCTGTACCCAGTTGCCATAAATCAGGGCTTCTGCGATATAATAGCCAACGATTTTGATAACGCAAGCCACTGCAATGGCCAAAGCATAGCCCACAAAATCATCCTTCCTTTCCGCAATCACACCGACTGCATAACCCATCAAGCCTACAACAATAAACGTAGCAGGCGCCCATGGCGTCCAGCCGCCCATTAAGTCAAACAATCCCATACCGAAAGCGCCGGCAAAAGCGCCAATTTTTTTACCAAAGATAATGGCCACCAAAAACAGCGGCACGTTGCCTAAGTGAATTAAGCCGCCCTGACCGATAGGCAGACGAATGTTAATGAACAGCGTTGCCACAAAAACCAACGCGATCGACAAGCCTGTGATAACAATTTCCTTTGTTGTTGTGTTTTGCATTTCTGATACCCTCTTTTTTTGAAAATTTTAATTCTTGACTGACTCAGTTCATTGCTATTATAATAATCGCATGGTGGACTTATTGAAAGTACCAGTTTCAAAAAAAATTATGGTATCAGTTGGTGATAAACATGCTTCATCTTTCTTTCGAGGAAAACGGCGAACCACTCTATGTACAGATTTATCAGCAAATCAAGCAGCAAATTCGCAGCGGACAGCTGCCCGATAACGAGCGCCTGCCCTCTAAACGACAGCTGGCGGCGCAAATGGGCATTAGCGTCAATACGGTCAACGCGGCCTATAGTCAGCTAGTATCCGAAGGCTTTCTGCTGGCCCAGCCGCAGCGCGGCTTTTTTGTCTGTCATTTAGACGAGCTGATTCAAAACGACATCGCCGAAGAAAAACAGCAGCCTCAAAAACAGCTTGACCCTGTGGTGGTAGACTTCTCCATCAACGATGTGGCTCGGGACAAATTTCCGTTCCAAACCTGGCGCAAAACCATGAACAAGTGCTTCAACGAATATGATCCCGACCTCTTAACCAGCACCCCGCCCCAGGGCGATTACCGCCTGCGGCAGGCCATTGCCCAATATTTATATCAGGCCCGCAGCGTCAACTGCACGGCAGAGCAGGTTATCATCGGCGCTGGCAACGACAATCTGCTGCAAATGCTCAGTTATATTTTGGACAGCAGCTGCACCATCGGTATGGAAAATCCGGTGTATCATAAGGCTATGCACTTCTTTCAGCGCATGGGACACACCGTGCAATCTATTCCCATGGACGATTCCGGCTTGCAGATTGAACCATTAGAGCATTATGACAACATTGCCGTCTATGTAACGCCGTCCCATCAGTTTCCTTTGGGCATTACCATGCCGGTCAGCCGCCGTATTAAGCTTTTAAACTGGACCCAGGAAGGCAGTCAGCGTTATATCATCGAGGACGATTACGACAGCGAGTTCCGTTATAATTCCCGCCCTATTCCAGCGCTGCAAAGCCTGGATCAAAATGGACGGGTCATCTATCTGGGCACCTTTTCCAAATCCATCGCGCCGTCGCTGCGCATCAGCTATATGGTGCTGCCCCGTCCCTTGCTCAAACAATATCTGGACCATTATCTGTCCTTTCAATCGGCAGTTTCCCGTTTTGAGCAGGCGGTGCTTCATGAGTTTATCGTGTCAGGTCACTTTGAAACCCATCTGAATAAAATGCGCAAGCTGTACCGCACTCGTTGTCAGGAATTGACCTTGCAGCTGTCCATGTTTGGCGACCAACTGCAAATTTCTGGAGAAGGCGCCGGTCTCTTTTTGGTGGTGCAGCTAAAAAATGGCCTGACAGAAAGCCAAATGTGCCAGCGTGCCAAGGAAAAAGGCGTCAGGGTATATCCCATCTCACCCTATTTTAACGGACCTGTACCAGAACAGCACCAAAGCAAAGTGCTGTTAGGCTTCGGCGCTCTCAATCAGACGCAAATCCAACAGGGCGTCGAACTGCTCTATCAGGCATGGAGCGACAGATAACGCACAGATAAAAAACAGGTGATATGTCTCAAACAATACCTATCACCTGTTCCCCCAACTCCGATTTATTGTTTCTTCACATAAAAACCGCCTGCCAATCATCTGGAATGTTTCACGTGAAACATTCCAGATAACCAAACAATTTACCCCATAACCAATCGGCAAGCATTAATAGCAAATCGAATCATAGGTTAGCGTGATGAAATCATCTGCTCAGAAACGTCCTTCCCGTAAAATCATTTTCTCTCTTGTTCGATGATTGCGTCAACCCTTGATTTATCCACTTTTTTTCGACTTATCAACAGATTTATCCACAGTTATACACGTATTTTGTTCATTTAGCAACAGTATTTCCACAGTCTCTGTGAATCTTATACACAAAAATTATCCACTTTGTCCACAGGTTATCCACAGAATTATCCTTGTTGTTCGCTAGGGAATTCTATTTTCTGCAGATACACGCTGCGGCCATAGCTGTTCCACTGCACCTGATAACCGAAGCTTTCAAAAACTGCGCGGGCAGGCACATACGTACGGCCAGCCATGACCTTCGGCGCACAATCCAGCTGCTCTACATTATCGCCAACCTGCATTTTTGGATCATCCACTACCAAGCGTACAGTTTGCTCCTGACCTGACAGCGTGATGGAGCGGTCAGCCTGACGATAAGCAACATCTACGCCAATGGCCTCTGCCACCTTCCGCAAAGGCAGCAGCGTGCGGCCATTCTCATCAATCACAGGCTGTCCCATAGCTTCCTCGGCAGTAAAGGTCAGCGGATGATTGTTCAGATAAACCCAAACCTGCTGTTCAAACTGGGCTTTTCCCATCTGCTCATATTCCTGTACCAAATTGCCAACCATCGACACAGCGCTCAGCTCACCATCGGCATCCTCATTGATATCAAAAAACATAATACCGCCAGCCTTTTTCAGCGCGTACACCGCTTTATCGTGCAGCAGCGGCAGGCCGTTATAGCTGGAATCCAGCTTGGATACCACCCCCGCCTCCACATAATTGATATAGGCATATTCGGGATTGGCCGCTACCAAATGGCGATACTGCACCCAGCTTGGCCGGGCATACAAAGGTACGCCCAGCACCACCTTCTCTTTGGGCAGCTGGTTGAGCCAATATTCGGTAGAAGTGCGGGCAAACCACAACGGACTGTGTTCCGTCGTATGCAAGTCGTAAGCCATAATCTCTATAAAATCCAGCGCTTCTAACGCCTTAGGCGTAATCATCTTAGAAACTGCAGCGCTTTCATCGGCAGCGGCAGCCCCCGCCACTGCCGCCGACAGCTCTTTGTCCATAGCATGTAAGGCTTCTGCCAAATCCAGCACCAGCGTCTCATAGCTGGCCTCCGTTTCCTGCTTTGGATACTCCCAATCCAGCTCTACACCGTCCAAATCGTAAGTGCGCACCACATCCACTATAGCCTGTACAAACTGCGCTCTGCTTTCCTCATTAGCCGCCATCACCGCAAAAGTCGGCGCCAACGGCTGATCCTGATAAGACCACCCGCCCACCGCTGCAAACACTTTTACATCATTGGCATGGGCCTTTTCCACCATTTGCTGTAAAAGCTCCGGTTTCGGCACCGGCGAGATAGAGCCATCCTCCTGTGGCTTCAAAAAGCCGTACATAATATGGGTATACTGCTCCATCTGCACCCGCTCCAACGGCTCATCAAAGGATGTAGCCGTATAATAACCGATAACCTTAAAGTCCTCCGTCTCCGCCGCCATAGCTGACGTCGTTCCAAGCAACAGCAGCGTCACCGCCAGCAGCAACACAATCATTTTCTGTTTACGCATAAAAAATCCCCCTCTGTCTTTGTTACTGCAATTGTACTACAATTGGAGAGAATGCGCAACAGGTTTGCCGGTGTTAGAACTATACTGGAAATCATTATAAATCATCTTTCCAGATTATCGTTTTCAACAAAAAAACAGACGCCAAAATATGATTTCTGGCATCTGTTTTCATCTAAAATGCTGCTATAAAAAACTTTCATTTACATTTTAAATTTTTAGCACTATAATAAAATTTGCGAAGTGGTTATTGGAAGAGTTCATCATTTCATTTCATCGCCAAACAAAACTGTAATGATGGCTCTTTCAATAATACTTTCATTCTTATACACTTTCTTCCTGAATTTCTTCATTTGAATTTTCCATCTGTGCTTTTTCAAATTTTCTATTCCATCCAGTTATCACTGAGATACATAGTACAAGCAGTAGTGCCCAACAATATGGATTTAGAAACGCAATATTAATAGATGGTAAAGCAAGATTAAAACTTTCGCTAGCCGTTACCAAAGTGCCATACCATACAATCACTGCAATATGCCATGGAAGTGTAAAAAATAGCGTACATACGGCGCAATCCATTAAATTGGCACATCGCGCTTTCGCTAATTTAAATTTCTCACCTAATGGTTTTACAAAACTTGGACCTACTACCATTAGAGCTGGCGCATTAGCGGCAATCGGTATCGAAAAGATAATTGTAACAGCTATAATGGCAAACTCTGCCTGCTTCACTGTTTTAGCGACTGTTCGCAATGCCCAATCCAAAATCGCATCCATCACGCCGCTCCGAACCAATATTTCCGTAATGCCTAAAACAATCAAAGCAAAAATAATTGCAGCAGTTACACCACTAATCCCTGCTTCTATCAAACCTGTACTATCCCCACGGTTTGCAGGCAAAGAAAGAATTGCTGAAAAAGTCATTTTTCCACTTAAGATTCCCATTATCATTGCGACAATGTTACCATAAATTAGGGATTCAATAATATCATTGCCCTTCAGCGCAGAAACAATTACTACAACAAAACTAATAGCAACCAATAACCCCTTTGGATCCACTGCTATATCCATTTCAGATAGGTTGGCTATTTGTACGGTACCGCCGCCACCAAAAATTAAAAGAACGATGGCTGCTAACGCCAACGGTGCTCTACTTTTTACCACATCTTTTAATTCAGCTCCTTGTGTTAAGGCTGACACAATTGTAGTATCTGAAACAGGAGCCAAATTATCGCCAAAAGCGGCTCCACCCAAAATAGCAACTGCCAGCATTGCTGGATTAGCACCCAATAAAACGCCAGCTGGATATAATACTGGCACTAAGGCCAATACTGTACCTGTACTGGTGTCCGTACCGAGTGAGAACAACATTGCCGCAATAAAAGCAATCAAAGTAAAAATCGAACCTGTTGCTCCAGTTTGCAAACCAAGCCACAGCAACCCATCTACTAGCCCTCCAGCAACCATCAGCTTACCAAATACGCCTGCAAACAACCAAGCTGCTACGATTGTAGCACCAGTTTTACTCCCGATGCCCTCAATAATAACTTGACAATAATATTTTTTATCTTTTGCTAAAAATAGCCCTACTACAATAGCTAACCAACCACCGGTCCAAAAGGCAGATACAGCGCCTTTTTCATTTATGGATATCCAAATCAGCACAGCAATTAATACTAATAATGGTAGTAAACCACCAAACAAACCGCCATACATTTCAAGCTTCTTTTTTTCTGTTTTCATGTAGATCACCTCATAACAAATCCAACTACATAATTACTTCCATCTCCATATTCAATAAATTTGAAAGTTTAATCTTAAATTACTGCGATAAACTCTACTTCGCATAAAACGCCTTTTGGTAACTCTTTTACCGCAAAGCAGGAGCGAGCAGGCTTAGAAACAAAATATTTTTCATAAACCTTATTAAACGCGCTAAAATCCTGCATATCAGCTAAAAAACAAGTTGTTTTTATCACATCCGTAAAGCTTTTTTCCTGGGAGTCTAAAATCGCTGCAATGTTTTTCATAACCTGTTCGGTCTGTTCTGTAATATCTGCTCCAACAACTGCGCCTGTTTCTGCGTCCAGTGGAATCTGACCGGAGGCAAATAGAAAACCACTGGCGATGATCCCCTGTGAATATGGCCCGATGGCTGCCGGAGCATTTTTTGTTGCAATTACTTCCACTGTAAGTCCTCCTTTTTATTTCTGATTGAAGCACTGCGTATAAGCGTACAGCGCAGGAGAACCGCCAGTATGAATGAATAATACATTTTCATCTTTCTGGAATTTACCCTGACGAATCAAATCCACCAAACCAGACATGGCTTTTCCTGTATATACCGGATCTAATAAAATCCCTTCTGTTTTGGCCAGCAATTCTACCGCTTCCACCATAGCGTCTGTTGGAATGGAATAGCCAGCGCCTACATAATTGTCATACACAACCACATCTTCTTCTTTGATTTCATTGGCAACCTTTAATTTTTCGGCAGTCTTTTGTGCTAACTGATATACTGCAGCGGTTTGCGCATCCTTTTTACGGTTTACGCTAATGCCAGTGATTGGAATGTTCGCATTGTTGCCAATCATACCAACTAATAAGCCTGCATGGGTACCGGAGCTGCCGCTTGTCGTTACAATATGGTCAATTTTAATATTTTTTTCAAAGGTCTGCGTTAAAATTTCTTGTGCGCAGGAGACATAGCCTAAGGCGCCAATCGGATTGGAGCCGCCGCCAGGAATCACATAAGGTTTTCTGCCCTGAGCGCGCAGTTCATCCGCCAATTTATTTAATTCTCCCAGCATATCGCTGCCGCCAGGTACAACACGAACAGCTTCAACGCCTAACAATCTAAACAAAAAGTTATTCCCGCTTGCCTCTGGATTATAGCTGTCTTTTACCCGTTCCTCCAGGATCAGCTGGCATTTCAGTCCTTCCTTTACTGCCGCGGATAATGTTAAACGACAATGGTTTGATTGCACGGCACCGCAAGTCAAAATAGTATCCGCGCCTTGCGCTAATGCGTCAGCCATCAAAAATTCCAGTTTTCTGGTTTTGTTTCCGCCAGAAGTCAACCCCAATAAATCATCACGTTTTATATAAATATTAGGACCGCCTAAAGCTTTCGAAAAGTTTTCCAATTTTTCAATTGGCGTAAAACCTTCCGTATAACGTCTTCGTGGGAACTGTGCTAAATTCATGAGAAACTCCTCCTTTTTATGAAAGCAGTAAATATTTATTGAAAACAAAACAGAAGCCGGCTTTTCATGTTTTGCTTATCACATTATTTTGAGCCTTTATCCAAATAGTTGTAAATTGTAAATTTGGAAACGCCTAGTAATTCGGCAACATGTTCAACAATTCCTCTAACTAAAAAAACTCCTTTTGCATCTAAATTTTGTACAAATCTCATTTTTTCATCTTTATTTAATACTTCAATCGGTTTGCCGAAGGATTCCACCGTTTGTGCAACCATTTGTTCAATAATAGACATGATATCATTTTCAAATATTTCATTTTGTTCTTGCGTTTTTTCTATAGCGGCTTCCGGAAAAAAGGTCAGCTTTTCCAGTGCTACTTTACTGTGCAGATATTCAGTAATATCATAATTAATACACATACAGCCAATGATTTGGCTTTGCTGATTCCGCACAAAGGTTGTTGTTGACCTTAAAATACGCCCGTCTTTCGTAATCGTTTTATAACAGTCAAGGCTTTCATTGCCTGATTTCAGCGCTTCCAAAACAAAATTTGTTACCGGACCGCCAATCTTGCGATGGGTAACATCGCCAACGATATAAACAATAGATGCTTCCGGTATCTGTAAATCATGCAGCACCACTTCTGTATTTTCACCAAAATTTTTTACAATGCTGTTCGCAATCGGAATCAACGCTGCTAATTCATAAGGTATATTTTGATTCATGAAAATGTCATCTTCTTTCAAAAACTTTTTATCATTTAAAATCTTTTGTAATTATATATTACACGATAGCTGTATCTTTTTCAAGTCTAAAATCAAAAAAATTTAAAAAAATCAAAAAAATTTTAAATTTTAGTTTGCAAATCAAAGTATTCGTTCCATTATTTTTTGCAAAGAAAAAAGAACACTCCATCTGTATCTGAAACGCCATATGATATTTGTTGTGTCTACGCTTTTTTCGCCGTAAAAAGTGTAATTATTTTCTAAAATTCATTGTATTTTTTGTGATCATGCGTTATACTATATTTGTATTATAATAATGGAGGTGGGTGTATGTACCGAGTTGCAATTGAAAAGCTATTAGAATGGAAGCAAAGTAAACGCCGCAAGCCCTTGATTATAGAAGGCGCTCGTCAGGTCGGCAAAACTTGGCTAATGAAGGAGTTTGGCAGACAGGCGTATGCGGATACCGTATATATCAATTTTGACTCCAATTCCAGAATGGCAGAGTTATTCGCTTCCGATCTGGATACGGAGCGCCTGATTATGGGATTGGAACTGTATGTGGGACGCAAAATTGATCCCGAAAATTCTTTGCTGATTTTTGATGAAGTACAGGAAGTTCCAAGGGCATTGACATCTCTTAAATATTTCTATGAAAATGCACCCCACTATCACATTATATGCGCCGGTTCTTTGCTCGGAATTGCCTTGCACCAAGGCACATCGTTTCCTGTAGGCAAGGTGGATTTCTTGAAGCTGTATCCTCTTTCTTTCAAGGAGTTTTTGATGGCAACCAATAAAAAACGATTTGCCGAGTTGCTTGATAAACGAGACTTCCAGATGATTACGAGCTTCAAACAAACATATATCGATGCTTTGAAGCACTATTACTTTATTGGCGGTATGCCTGAAGCTGTGCAGAGCTTCGTAGAGAATAAAGACTTTAACGAGGTTCGTGAAATCCAAAAGCGAATCCTTGCCGCATATGAACAGGATTTCTCCAAACACGCACCCAACGAAATCGTGCCAAGACTCCGTATGCTGTGGAACAGCATCCCCTCTCAGTTAGCAAAAGAAAATAAAAAGTTTATCTACGGTCTTGTTCGTGAAGGCGCTCGTGCGAAAGACTATGAAACCGCAATTATGTGGCTCAGCGACTGCGGTCTTGTTCACAAGGTTAGCCGTGTCAATGCCGCAGGCCTCCCCTTAAGAGCGTATGAAGACTTGAAAGCCTTTAAGCTGTTTGTTGTAGACGTTGGTCTCCTTGGCTGTATGGCTGGACTCCGCCAGCATACTTTACTTGATGGCAACGACCTTTTTGTTGAATTCAAGGGAGCTCTTACAGAACAGTATGTTTGTCAGCAGCTAAAGACCATTCAGGATTTGGACATATATTACTACACCAACGACAGAGGCTCCTGCGAAGTTGACTTTGTTGTCGATACAGGCGAGTCGATCATTCCCGTTGAAGTAAAGGCCGAGGTAAATCTTAGATCCAAAAGCCTAAAAACCTATCAGGAAAAATTTTCTCCAGAAATTTCTATCCGCACATCCATGTCGGACTATAAAAAGGAAGAATGGCTCGTTAATCTGCCGTTGTACGCAATCGATCAGATTAAAACTGTGACTGCTACCTAATCGATCTTGTCATCAATATGATGGTTGCACCGGTCAACGCTAAATCAAAAAGCAATAAAAAAGTACCCGCCTCCATAAAATAAGGTGGGTACTTTTTTATTGCAAAGAGTTTTTCTCAACTCCATGACATTGCCGCAGGAGTCCCTTGCGATACACATCTTACCGTATCTTTTCAATAATCGCTTTGGTGAAATCCTTACAGCCCAGCTTACCGCCCAGCTCACCGGTCATCTGTCCAGCGGCAAAGCAGGCGGCTACAGCGTTTTCAATACGCTGGCCTTCTGTTTTCATGCCTAAATGCTTCAGCATCATGGCAGAGGACAAAATGGCAGAGGTTGGGTTGGCTAAATCTTTCCCGGCAATATCCGGCGCGGAACCGTGTACCGCTTCAAACACTGCCACGCCTTCGCCGATGTTGGCGCCCGGCGCAACACCTAAACCGCCCACTAAGGCGCTGCCCAAATCGGAGATAATATCGCCGTACAGATTGGGCGCAACTAACACATCATAGGCGTATGGATTAAAAGCCAAATCCATACAAGCCGCATCGATGATTTTGTCATTGAAGGCGATGTCTGGATAGCCCTGCGCTACTTCCTTGGCACAGTTTAAGAACAAACCGTCGGTCAGCTTCATGATATTGGCTTTATGAATGGCCGTTACCTTTTTTTTGCCGTTGGCTTTGGCATAATCAAAGGCATACTTCACAATACGGTCGCTGGCTTTCTTGGTGATTACTTTGGTAGCTTCAGCCCGCCCTTCGTCCACCTGCTTTTCAATGCCGATATACAACCCCTCGGTATTTTCCCGCACAATGGTCAAATCAATATTCTGATATAGTGATTTGACGCCTTCAAAGGAGCGCAGCGGACGCAGATTGACATATAAATCCAGCCGTTTGCGGATTTCCACATTCACGCTGCGGAACCCTTTGCCGATTGGTGTAGCCGTCGGGCCTTTCAGCGCTACGCCATTGCGGGAAATGCTTTCCAGCACAGCATCATCAATGGGCTTGCCGTATTTTTCAGCCGCTTCCGCGCCAGCTTCCTGCACTTCCCATTCTACCGAAGCGCCAGAAGCCTCTACAATAGCTTTTGCCGAAGCGATGACTTCCTTGCCGATGCCATCGCCGTAAATCAGTGTAATTGTCTGCATGATGCAACCTCTTTCCTATCTTCTTTTTGTTATCCTGTGCCATTCCTACTTGGCCATTTTGATGGAAGTCAACAACCCCCCTGCCAGCAATAATTTTTCCTGCCGCTGACCTAATTCAATCTTCAAGGCAATGGTATCGCCAGTGGTTTTATTTTCTACGGTCACATGACCTGCCTTAATTTGTTCCAACAATCCGCTAAAGGCCAGTTCATCGCCTTCATGGATTTTCGCATAATCGGCAGCATCGGCAAACACCAGCGGTATAATGCCGTTGTTGACCAGATTTTGCTTATGAATGCGGGCGAAAGATTTGGCGATTACAGCCTTGACGCCCAAATATAACGGCGCCAAGGCGGCATGCTCCCGGCTAGAGCCCTGCCCATAGTTTTCTCCGGCAACGATAATACCGCCGCCGTTGGCTTTCGCTTTCGCTGGGAATTGGGCGTCACTTGGTGTTAAGCAATATTCTGCCAAATAGGGAATGTTGGACCGATAGGGCAGCAAGGATGCATTAGAGGGCATAATATGGTCTGTGGTGATATTATCCTCCAGCACCGTCAACACCTTGGCGCTAAAAGCATCCCGCGGCGGCACAGCGGCCGGCACGCCTTTGATGTTCGGTCCCTTCACCAGTTCCGTTTTGCCGATATAATTTTCATTCGGCGCAATCAGCAAGTTATCATCAATTTCAAATTTTTCCGGCACCTTGGCTTCGGCAAATACTTCAATACCGCTGGGGTCTGTAATAACGCCAGCTAAAGCAGAAGCGATGGCTGTTTCCGGGCTCACCAAATAGACATCGGCCGATTTGGTACCGCTGCGGCCATAGAAATTACGGTTAAAGGTACGCAGCGATTTGCCGTTATTGCATGGCGCCTGCCCCATACCGATGCAAGGGCCGCAGCCGCATTCCAGCACACGAGCGCCAGCTTCTAAAAAGATGGACAGCAGTCCATCATCGGCTAAGCGTTTCAAAATCTGGCGGGAACCGGGAGAGATAACCAGCGAAATATTTTCATTTACTTTTTTGCCTTTCAACAGCATGGCACATTTGGCCAAATCTAAATAAGAGGAGTTGGTGCAGCTGCCGATGGCCACCTGCTGGATGACTTCACCGGCTAATTCGCTGACCTTCACCACTTTATCAGGGCTATGAGGACAGGCCACCAGCGGAACCAATTCATCCAGATTTACTTCAATGGTTTTCAGATAGGTAGCGTCTGCATCGGCTGCCAACGGCTGGTAAGCGTCTTCTCTGCCCATAGATTTTAAGAATTCTCTGGTGATTTCATCACTGGGGAAGATAGAGGTGGTAGCGCCCAGCTCTGCACCCATATTGGTAATGGTGGCCCGTTCTGGTACGCTTAAGGTTTTCACACCGTCTCCGGTATACTCATAAACCTTATTAACACCGCCTTTTACCGTTTCCTGCTGTAATACATACAAAATAATATCCTTGGCCGACACGCCTGGACGCAAATGGCCAGTCAGCCGCACCTCAATTACTTCCGGCATCTGAATGTAATAACTGCGGCCAGCCATAGCGGCAGCCACGTCTACGCCGCCAGCGCCGATAGCCAGCATACCAATGCCGCCGCCGGTAGGAGTGTGACTATCGGAACCGATTAGCGTATCGCCTGGCACACCGAACCGTTCCAGATGTACCTGATGGCAAATACCGTTACCCGGTTTGGAGAACCAGATACCGTAATTCTTAGCAGCACTCTGAATAAAGAGATGGTCGTCAAAATTTTCCGGCCCAGCCTGCAGCATATTATGGTCAATATACGCTACTGATAGCTTAGTTTTTACTCTGTCAATCTCCATGGCTTCCAATTCCAAATAAGCCATTGTGCCAGTAGAATCCTGCGTTAAGGTCTGATCAATTTTCAATCCGATTTCCGTTCCCGGTTTCATTTCACCGTCCGTGATGTGACGGCTGATTATTTTTTCTGTTAAGTTAGCCACGTTCTCCACAACCTCCTGGAATTACAATGTTTTTCAAGTCTTCATCCTTGCCTGTACGGATGCTTACAATAAACTTGCCTACTAAGAAATGCATTTCACAGTCACTGATGGCAGTGTTACGGCCACTAGCGTACTGTTCATCAATCCATGCTTTAATTTTATGCACCAACGGATCCTTTTTGGTGATTTTTTCATCACCCAGGAACCCATACTCGGCGTTAATCCAGGCCGCAATCCCGGCATTGCCGGAAAACTGGTTGATGGCGATGCGGATAGGACGATTGAACACCTTCAAGGTATCTACCGAATTATAAATGTCCTCATGCTTCAATATCCCATCGGCATGAATTCCAGCTTTAGTAGCATTAAAGTCTTCCCCGACAAAGGGTGTTTTGGGCGGCACCGTATAACGAAATTCGCGTTCAAAATACCGAGCGATTTCCGTCAACGCATGAAAATTCAGCGGATGCGCCGGCTGCCTTAGCTGGGTATATTCTACCAGCATAGCCTCTAATGGCGTATTGCCGGTACGCTCGCCAATCCCCAGCAGCGTTGTGCTGATGCTGGACAAGCCGTGCAGCCAGGCTGCCGCCGAATTGGCCACTGCATAGTAATAGTCATTATGTCCATGCCATTCCAATTGGGTAGCATGTACGCCGGTTTCTTCTTTTACATGATGCACCAGCGCCGGCACACTGCGGGGAATGGCCATACGGCTGAAGGGCTTGCCTACACCTAACGTATCGCACAGACGGAATTTGATACTCACGCCGGCATCGCGGCCCATTTCATCCAACGCCTTGATTAAGGGGATTACAAAATCAAACACATCAGCACGGGTAACATCCTCTAAATGGCAGCGTGGACGAATGCCCTTTTCCATAATATCAGCCGCTGCCTTTAAATACATATCAAAAACCTCTCTGCGGTTTTTATTCAATTTTCCGAAAATATGATAGTCGGAGCAGCTCATCAGCACGCCAGTTTCCTTGATGCCCATACTGGCAGCCAAGGCAATATCATTAGGCAGCGGACGAATCCAGGTGGTAATCTGCGGGAATTCATAGTTTAACGCCTGACAGCGCTCAATAGCCTCTCTGTCCCGCTCGCTGTAAATAAAAAATTCGCTCTGGCGGATAATGCCGTTGCCGTTGTCCAATAAATGCATATACGTAAAAATATCTTCAATCTGTTTGGGCGTAAACGATTCCATAGACTGCTGCCCATCGCGGAAGGTAGTGTCTGTCACCCAGATTTCCTCCGGCAAATCATAGGGATAGGTTCCCTCAATGAATGCATTTTTAGGGAAATCATCGTAAGGAAATGCGCCTTTGTATAGTCTTGGTTCCTCTACTTCTACAGCACCTTTTGCAGTAAATAAATCCATCCGAGCTCCTCCTTTATTCAAAAAAAGACGCCGAAAAAAACAGCGTTGTACACCATGCTACATTTTCCGACGTCGTTGTCAGTAAGGTTATATTTGCTATTGTTTTTATTATACTTTTAAAAGTGTTTTTATACAATAGAATTTTTCTGTATATATTGTATACAAACGGCCATTTCACCTTGATTTTCACCAATCTGCCCCAATTTTATCTTCGTCCGCTTTTGAACGAATTTTACAAAAGCCCTTGCGTGGCCCTTCTTAGGCTCAAGCAGCGCAATCATGTGCTTCGGCATAAATTTGTGGGCAACTGTCCGCCCCGCTGCTGCAATCAATACAAAAGAACCTAAAAGACATTTTTGATAATATCCAGTCCTGCTATGATAGTACCCAGCGAACTGCCCAGGTTGGCCATAATGACAATCAGCAGCGTGCGCAGGAACCGATTGTGGAACAGTCCTTTGATGCTGAAAATATCGTTGGAAATATTGCTGACATCCTCCACCTTTGGCTTGCGCACATGGGCCTCCATCAATCCGGCAAACCAGCCGCAGGCCAACATCGGGTTCAGCGATGAGATAGGCGCTACCACAAAGGCTGTCAGAATACTCAACGGATGGCCCAGCATAATAGCTGTAAATAAAGCCGCTAAAGAGCCATTCCATAAAATCCAGCTCACAACCTGCTGCATGCCCGTTTCTACGCCCTGCACAAAACCGTAAGCAATCAGCGCAACAATGGCGATCGGAATGGCCCAGCCAATCACCTTGGCCGTCTTTCCGGCAGGCGGCACCGTTGTAATTTCCTGCATATTCTGCTCTTTAAAAATTTCCTCTTTCACACCGGCCACATGGGCGCCGCCCAACACCGCCACAATTTTCTTGCCTGGCGCATTTTTGATTTTATTGGCCAGATGCTGGTCCCGCTCACACAATAAAATATCGCCAATCTTGGGAAATTCCTCTTTCATATTGGCCATAGCGCCTTCCAGCATATCCTTCTGCAGTAGCTTAGCAATTTCTTCATCGGTAATTTCGCTTTCTTCCTCATCGTCCAACGCGAAAAACAAATTCAACAACAGTTCAAACTTTTCCTTCAGCGTCATCTTGCGCCAAATACGCATAAACGTAGTTTGAATGCTGCGGTCAGCCAACACCAAGTTCGCCCCTGTTTCCTCAGCACTTTTGATACCCTGTATCATTTCCTGACCCACATTGGTATCCAACTGTTTGGCCAGCTTCTTCTGATAAGAGCCCAGCACTAGATTGGCCAGCATAAAGCCTACTTTTTTCTCTTTAATGACCTGCACCAAATCGGTATCAGCCCAAGCCTTTGGATTTTTTATATTTTGGTACCGGTCCTCATCCAGCTCCACACAGATACTGTCCGGCTGTTCCCGGTCAATCACCGTTTTTACCAGCTCTACGCTCTGCTTCGATACATGGGCCGTCGCAATCAAAATAATCTCTTTATCCTGATACTGCACCCGTGTAATGTGTTCATCCTCTATCATGAATAACTCCTTCTCTTTCTGGATTGACACAGAAACGCACCATGTCACTGCGCTTTATTATAGCCCTTTCCAGAATATCATGCAACTATTACTAATTACGCGATTGTTCATGCAAAATCCTTTTTTGCGCAGACAACTGAAACGGAATACATTTGGACAAGGTTGACGAATTCTATTCAAAATAATCCAACAAATATTGCAAGAAAATTTTCTCTGCCTCCGATAATGGATGATTGCCGTTTAATAAGCATCCATAGGTCAGTGTAACGGGCGTATCAAAAGGAATATAGCCATGCTTCCGACTGTTGAAATGTAATTTAAATTCATCCAGGCTGTAGGCTCCCAGTATATTTTGTTTATTGATTAACTCCAACTGCGGGGAAATCGAGTTAATTTGATATTCGTAATCAGCTCTAAAGCTGCCAACCACACCGCCATATTCATACGCAACCACTGGATAAATTGATGCACTGCTTTCTATCGAATAAGTAGGACCTATGTTTTCTAATAAAGTTTTCTTCCCGCACATATACAGTTCCTTTGTACAATAGGCTACAAATTGCAAATTATTCTTTAATAAATGATTTCCCAATTGATCAATATTAGGCTCTAAATTTACGATATTAATAATCGCAACATCAAATGCTCCATGCGTTCCGCTCATTCTCTCAAAAATTTTGTCGTTACTCATCGCGTCGACCTTTATTTTTATCTTTGGATAAATTTCATTAAAATTAAATAACAGCTTTCCCAAATAGCTATCTGCAAATCTCGGCGTAACCGCCAACGAGATTTCCCCTTGTATAGACTTTAAATTCGGCATTAAATTCAAGGCATCACAAAACTGCCTGATCTCCTCATAATTATCCAGAATTGCCTGAAACTTATCCAGAATTTTTGCTCCGTCTTCTGTCAAAAACACACCCTTTGTAGAGCGCTCCATCAGAACAACACCCAATTCTTGCTCCAGCATTCTGATTGCCTTGCTGGCGCCTTGCGGTGAAATATTATATTTCTCCGCAACTTTATGAATGGAATGTAAACTAACAGCGCTCAAAAGATATTGAATTTGAACGATATTCATCTCGCTTCCTCCAATCCAAACTTCTTACAGTTTTTTTGTTCTCTGAACATCATTTGCAAGTCAAGCACAAACTGTCAAACCCTGTAACATAGGAACTCCCTTTGTATATTCCATTCCTTGTATATTCCATTCCTCTTTCCGTCTATTGATATTCTTCACCAAAAAAAGCAATTGTAGATTATTTTCAGACAATTGTCTTCGTAAAAAATCCCCCATTTCACAGTATAACCGAAATTGCATAAAACACCAAATTTTATAGCTTCTTTCTACATGATGTATGAGCAGTTCCACATTTGATACCCAATAAAAAAGCTGCTGCACCAAATCATATATCTACAAAATTATTTGACGCAACAGCTTTATTCCTTTATTTATGCAAATATTTATCCAAAAAATTATTTAACACTAAATGGACTATCTTCTAAAATCTGATACACAGGCGCCCCTTCGCATTGTGCCGGAATCGGAATACCAAGCAATGCCGAAACTGTAGGCGCCACATCTACTTCACGGATAACACGGTCTGTTACATAGCCATTTTTGATACCCGGACCTGCCGCAAAGAAAATTGGAGAAACGCTGGTGCCAAAGTACCCTTCTGTTGTAGATAACGCATCGCCATGCAGACGATTAAATCCTTCTTCTAAGAAGTAAATAATATCACCGCAGCGGTCACCACTTAAGCCAAGCAATGCAGCATCCTTATTGCGCATGGCAATATTCACAATACGTTTTCCGTTCATCCGATAGCTGTACAGGTCATCAATAATTTTCCGTTCCAATTCATATTTATCTGCCGGGTCTACGATACCATGCGGATTCCGTCCCTTCAGATTAATATAAATATGGTTGCCCCGCGGCGCTACCGCCGTTGTTTTTTCCCAGTCAATCTCACGCAAAACTTTTCCATTTTCGTCCTGCTTTAGCACAGTATAGCCCAAATCACGCATAACGCCCACGTTCATAACAAACCCTTCGCCCAAATATGGCAGGTCGTCCTCTTCACTGCACAATAGGCCATGGTCGCTGGTTACAATAATATTCCATCCCTTATCCATCAGCGGCAGGAACTGCCCGACATACTCGTCCGTCTGCAGGAAAATTTCTTCTAAAAATCCCTGATATACTTTTTCATCATTATAACCATATTTTTTTCTAGTTTTTGCCCATCTCCAACATGGATGCCCAATATGGTCATGATTATGAATATGAGTAAATACCGCATCGTAATGATTCTGTTCAATCAAGCCCAACAACGCTTTTGCCTGCCATTTCTGGAAAACATCCCAGCTTGGCAGGGAACGCCGGCTAATCATTTCCGGATAACCACCGCCTACACCGATAGCATAGGGAACATATCCGGCAATGTCCACTGTCTGCTGATATAAAGACTGTGGCAGCCAATTGGATTCTTTGCGTTCTGTTTCAATATCCAACGCTGTTCCGGCAGAAATTGTTACAAATTCTCCCTTTGGATCAATTTTTACAATCGTAAAGTGCCTTGTTGTTTTTATTTTTTTATCGCCAAACAGAAGCTCTGTTTCCACCACCGGATGATATTCGCCATCCCGAATGGTCACAAACGGTTTCTCTGCTCTCTTATTCAAATAAATTTCTACACGATCATATTGACCTTTTTCATTCTGTAACATCAAACTGGGATATTGTATCGTTCCCTGAGCGACAATAACGTGGAATTCCTTAGCGCTGACAGGGATCTCATGTTTCCAGTTTTTCGGTTCAGTAATTGGGGAATTATAGGTTTTCAGACATTTATCGCTTTCATTCATTTCTTCCCCTTCCATGTGTTCAAACAATAACCAGGTTTTTGGCGCTATCCCGGTCTGTACACCTTCGCCGCCAGTATCGGCACTCGCATTTCCCGCTCCCATTTCATTAAAGCTGGAGATATAACCTGCATTGGGTTCGCTTTCTTTCATGTCATCTGTCAGGATACAACCAGCTCCGCCTTTTGCTTCCAGATGTTCACGGGGACTAATGACTTGGCAGTCTACAGTAGCATAGGTCAGATAATCGTCGTCCACAATGGCTGAGGTATGATTCGGTCCCAATGGTGCCAGGCCGCCCACAATGTGCAGATTGGGGCTATCTATCCGAGCCGGCCAGCAACATGGCCAAGTCCATACCAATGCTTTTTTTCCTGCCTTTACCGCTGTTTCCCATACCTGTTCCGCTGTAATTTTGGAAGTATCAAACGTATATACCAGTCGGTCTAATTCTGTTGGATGAGAATTCCAGTAACAAGTTACACCATGGGTATTGGGATAGGCGCCGGTGGCCAGCGTCGTCCACATTGGCGGCGTAATGGTCGGCACACCGCCTAGCATTACCAAGTCCTCTCTGGCACTGCCGCGCTCTAACATCTTCTTGATATTGGGCAGCCGTCCTTCGTCCAATAATCGTTTACACAGCTTTGGATCCATGCCATCAATCCCTAAAACAATTACTTTTTGATTTTCCATAGGTCTTCCTCCTCAACGTTGCAATTTTTACGACAAAATTTATTTAGCAAATTTAAGCTAATCCTGCAAATAATATATTACACAACGGAATCATTGCAATAACAATAATAACGGTCACCACATAATAGGCCCAACCCAGCAAATAAGCATGTTTGCTGGGAACCTCAGCATGACCAAAAATCAGACCAGCCTGCATAGAGGCTGCCGGAGTACCAAAGGAACAGCACAGCGCCGCATACAGTACAAAGAAGAACGTAATGGGATTCCCGCCCATAGCGATAAAAATTGGTGCCAATACAGGTGTAAACAGTGCAGCCATGACCAAATTATGCAATACCTGCGTCAAAAGCCCAATTACAATTACCATTGCAACCAGCATTGCCGTCGTTCCCATACTAGAAAAGAATGGTGCACAAACTTCATTGACAGTCGCCATTAATCCCACTTCTTCCGATTCCATAGCGTTTGCCAGTGGAATGGTTACCATAAACAGTAAAATAGGACCCCACGCTACCCCTTTTTGGAAGCAATCTTCCATAGAACAGATGGAATTGCCCTTTTCATCTTTCCAGATAGCGAACACTACCAGATACAGGATCGTCATTCCTGTAACGCCCCAGGTTGCCAACGTGGTCCAAATTGCGCCCTGAAAAACCGATGGCAGTAATAAGGTTACAAAGTAAACTACCAATAAAACCAAACCGGCTTTCTGTTTTGTGTTCAGTTTATATGCTGCATACCCCGCACGCATTTCTTCTGTTAAATAAAATTTGGATGCATCGGGTCTAAAAACGAACTTTATGATTAAAATGACGGCCAGCATGGAAAGCACTGTATATAATTCTCCAATAAACAAGAACTGCAGCCCTTCTACCACAACGCCCGTTGCCGCTGTCAAAAATCCGCCGTACATCATAACGCCGCCAAAAAACGGAACCATTTGTCCGCCGCTGAAGCCGCCAAACAAAATCAGTGCATAAATCATACTAACCAGCAGATTTCCTTTTTCCATACCATTTTTCTCGGCGATTGTTTTAGTAACACCCCACATCAGGAAAATTGCTGCAAAGGAACCGCCCAGCATTCCCAGCAGGCATGTTACGAGAACAAGTGCAGTAGCCAATAACCATGGACGGTTTACAAAAATTTTTTTCCCATAGCCCAATATGCAATGGCCTCATTAACACCAATCTGGCTTAAACAATAAGCAAAAATATAGGACATAATAACCAAGGTTGTCGTTGGATTGGTAAAGCCTGTAACAAAAGCCATTAAAGGCGTTGTAACACCTGTTAAGGATAACGTGAAGAAGCCTAATACACTTGGCCATAAGATACCAACAAAAATCCAGCCGTACAATAGACCTAAAAATACGCCAAACACCTTCATTCCCAATGGTGTGACTTGCCCAAAAGTCGGCAGAAAACCGCCGCACAGCATCAGCACAATCATAATTGCCACATGGA
The DNA here is from genome assembly GCA_902492275.1 of uncultured Peptococcaceae bacterium. Lineage (GTDB taxonomy): Bacteria > Bacillota > Peptococcia > Peptococcales > Peptococcaceae > UBA7185. The sequence goes on along the minus strand of CABUKW010000018.1, from coordinate 1,632 downwards.
TGTAACTTATCATATTTTTCTTTGCAATATTCTCTGTCATAAAGACCTCCCCTTTATATTACTTTTTATAAAATAAGTATCAATCATGCAAATAGCAATTTTGGCGCCAATTACTATTACAACATCCCAAAACACACCACTCACTCAAACAATTTACTTTTTGCTGTTTTAATGCTAACTAAGCACTTTCTTTATGTTCATAATATAATATCAATTAATGTTTTGCATAGAACCATTTTATTTACAATATATCTAGCAACTATTCGTTGCTAGATATATTGTATTTCCGCTATAAACTTTTTCTTACTGGCTTGCATTTTTTCCAAGCAAAAAAGCCGTCCGATTGGTTTATCCAACCAATCGAACGGCTTTTTATCCTTTAGCATTTCTGATTTATGCCATAATAGCCAATACTAATGTTAATACCATAAAGGCTACTGCAAAAACTTTAGACCATGTTGCAAATTTATCATCCATACCTTTTTTCCCAAAAAAGGTTTCAGCACCACCAGTGATTGCACCAGATAGGCCAGCGCTTTTACCAGACTGCAATAAAACGGTTGCAATTAACCCAACAGCTGCAATAATCTGCAGAATTGTTACCAGAATTGTCACTGTACATCCTCCTTCACCTGTTTCTACTCAATATGCCTATTCTAGCAGATGAACAGATAAAATGCAATGAAAATTTCTGCTTTCTGCCGAATTTATTTTTTCAGATTATAGAAACTCTTGATGCCATTGTAAACGGCAACTTCATCCAGTTCTTCTTCGATACGCAGCAACTGATTGTATTTAGCTACACGGTCACTTCTGGAAGGTGCGCCGGTTTTAATCTGACCGGCGTTGGTAGCTACAGCAATATCAGCGATGGTTGCATCTTCAGTCTCACCAGAACGATGGGAGATGATAGCAGTGTAACCGGCCTGTTTTGCCATTTCTACAGCTTCCAGTGTTTCAGTTAAAGTTCCAATCTGGTTTACCTTCACTAAAATTGCATTGGCAGTATCCTGCGCAATGCCTTTGGACAGCCGGCGCGTATTGGTTACAAACAAGTCGTCGCCTACCAGCTGCACCTTTTTGCCCAACCGTTCGGTCATCATTTTCCAGCCTTCCCAGTCTTCTTCAGCCAGACCGTCTTCGATGGAGATGACCGGATATTTATTGCACAGTTCTTCATAAAAATCTACCATTTCGGCAGCAGTTTTCTTCACGCCTTCACCGGCCAATTCATAAATGCCATCGTGATACAATTCGGTAGAGGCCACGTCCAAAGCCAGATAAACGTCTTTGCCCGGTTCATAGCCAGCCGCTTTAATCGCTTCTACAATAACGGCCAGTGCTTCTTCGTTGGAGCCTAAATTTGGCGCAAAGCCGCCTTCATCGCCAACAGCAGTGTTGTAGCCTTTGCCCTTTAACACCTTTTTCAGACTATGGAATACTTCCGTACCCATGCGCAATGCTTCGCTGAAGGTGGGCGCGCCTAACGGCATTACCATAAATTCCTGAATATCCACATTGTTATCGGCATGTTTCCCGCCGTTTAAAATATTCATCATAGGAGAAGGCAATACTTTTGCATTAGCACCCCCAATGTACCGATACAACGGCAAACCAGCAGAATCGGCAGCA
>CABUKW010000017.1 GCA_902492275.1 uncultured Peptococcaceae bacterium | reverse complement strand
AACGGGAAGGCATCATCGGCGATACCCATTCGGAGGAAGGCGCCATTGCCGGCGCCACCAGAGAAGCCCTGTCTCAAATTCAGAATAAGGCCATCGGCTTGAATGTGGGCGGTAAACTGGGCATTGCCCGCTATCAGGACCATCTAAGCATTTCGGTCTTTTTGGGCGTGGGATTGCTGCATTTAGATGAAGTGGCTGTGGGACTGGCCCACCGGACCATATCCTAGTGAGGTGTGTATGTTGAAGCAAACATTACAGATTGCCATAGACGGGCCGGCTGGTGCAGGAAAAAGCTCGGTGGCCAAGGTGCTGGCCAAGCGGCTGAATTGTATTTATCTGGACACCGGCGCCATGTATCGGGCTGTCACCTGGCTGGCCATGGAGCAGCACATTGCCTTTGATGATTTGGCGGCGCTGGGCCGTCTGCTGGAAACGCTGCAGCTGCAATTTAAAGAGGAAAATGGCGTGCAGCGGCTGTACTGCAATGGGGTGGATGTCACAGAAGCCATTCGCTCTACAGAAGTATCGGCCAACGTGTCGGCCATTGCTATGATTCCGCTGGTGCGGGAAGCGTTGGTAGCGCAGCAGCAGCGGATTGCCGCCGATTGCGATGTGCTGATGGATGGCCGCGATATCGGTACCACGGTATTGCCCCATGCCCAGTATAAATTTTTCTTGACCGCTTCTTTAGAAGAACGGGCGCGCCGCCGTTATTTAGAATTGCAGGAAAAGGGCGTGGCGGTGGATTTGGAACAGCTCAAGCAGGATATTGCGCAGCGGGATCAAAAAGACTCTCAGCGAGCCGTTTCACCTTTGGTACAAGCGCCGGACGCAGAATTGATTGACACCAGTCAGTTAACTTTTGAAGAGGTTGTAGAAAAACTTTTTTATAAGATTGCAAAATAACTATTTCACTTCCTGCGTTTATCCGTTATAATAGAAGGGTAATTGATTTATTTGAAAAAGGAGCTGATGGAGTGAACTTTCAGATAGCTCCCCATGCAGGTTTCTGTTTTGGTGTGAAAATGGCCATCCAAAAGGGAGAGGAACTGGTCAAAAGCGGACATGTTCCCATTGCAACGCTGGGGCCGCTCATTCACAATCCGCAGGAGGTAAAACGGCTGGAAAGCTTGGGCATCTATGCCCGGGATACCTTTGAGGAAATTTGTGAAGATACGGTGCTGATTCGTACCCACGGCGTTGCGCCTCATGTTTATGAGGAAGCCAAAAAACGGGGGCTGGAGTTATATGACTGTACCTGTCCTTTTGTGAATAAAGTACAGAAGATTGCACATGAACACAGTCAGAACGGATATCTTGTATTGATTCTGGGAAATCGCAACCATCCCGAGGTTCAGGGTATTTTGGGTTGGGCCGGTGATCACGGCGTTGCATTTCAGGACATCGCCGAGCTGGAACAGCTGGAACTAAGGGGACGCAAGCTGTGTCTGGTTGCACAGACAACAGAAAATCTGGAGCGCTTTGAAAAAGCGGTACAGGCTTTAAAACAGTATGAGATTGCCGATTTGGCAGTTTTCAATACCATTTGTTCCGCAACTAGAGAGCGGCAGAGCGCCGCGCTGGAATTGGCGGGCACAGTGGAGCTTATGCTGGTGATTGGTGGCTCAAATAGTGCCAACACGCAAAAACTGGCAAACATCTGCCGGCAGAACGGCTGCCGCACTGAACATATCGAATCAGTTGACGAAATTGATACGCGTTGGTTTGATGGTGTAAAAAATGTAGGAATAACAGCGGGCGCATCAACGCCTGACTGGATTATCAGGGAGGTTACTTTAAAAATGGAAGAATTAATGACAATGGAACAGGGTTTAGAAAGCTATGGTATTTTGGGAGAAGTGGGCCGGCACGACATCGTGACTGGTACAGTCGTAAAAATAGATAATGACGAAGTTCTGGTGGATATCGGCGGCAAATCGGAAGGCATTATTCCAATCCGCGAATTGAGCTTCACCAAAAATGTAAACCCCGAAGACGTTGTAAAAGTCGGCGATGAAATTCGCGTGATGGTAATTAAAGAAGAAAACAGCGACGGCAATGTACTGCTGTCCAAAAAACGGGTAGACCAGGCCGACGCTTTGGAAAACCTGAGAGAAATTTATAACGAAGGCAAAATCATTGAAGCGCCTGTTGTAGATGTGGTAAAAGGCGGCGTAATCGTCGATATCGGAACCAGAGGCTTTGTGCCGGCTTCCCGTTTGGACATCAAATATATCGAAGATATCAAATCCTTCGTTGGTCAGACTTTGCAGTTCAAAATTATCAAATTCGAACCGGAAGCCAGAAGAATTGTGCTGTCCCGTCGTGAAATTCTGGAAGAAGCAGAAAAAGCACGGAAAGAAGAAGTGTGGAGTTCCATCGAAGAAGGTCAGACCAGAAAAGGGGTTGTCAGAAGACTGGCTGCTTTCGGCGCTTTTGTTGATTTAGGCGGTGTAGACGGTCTGCTGCATGTGTCCGAAATGGGCTGGGGCCGTGTAAAAAATCCTGGCGATGTGGTAAAAGTTGGTCAGGAAATCGAAGTATACGTACTGGCTGTCAATAAAGAAAAAGAAAAAATCTCTCTGGGCTTGAAACAACTGATCGCCAACCCATGGGACAGCGCTGCTGAAAAATATGCAACCGGCAACGTAGTAACCGGCAAGGTTGTACGCATTGTGCCGTTCGGCGCTTTTGTACAGCTTGAAGACGGCGTAGACGGTCTGGTTCATATTTCTCAGATTTCTTGGGAACGGGTAGAAAAAGTAGAAGATGCTTTGCAGATTGGTCAGGAAATCAGCGCCAAAGTATTGGAACTGGATATTGAAAACAAAAGAATCAGCCTGAGCATCAAACAGTTGACAGAAAGACCAGCCAAGGAAACTCCGGCACCAGCGAAAGAAGCTGCAGCTGTAGAAGAAGAAAAACCAGAAGAAGAAATTCCGGTTGTGCAGGAAGAAATGGGCAGCACCATCGGGGACGTATTCAACAACTAAGCAGGAAGGCAATTTCATAACGCTATCTATTCGCTAGGTAGCGTTATTTTTTTAATTTACGATTTTTCATCAAGTACACAGATAACGGAATGGAGGGGTGCAGATGGCCAGTAAAGCCAATATTTTGTTGGTAGATGATTATGAAGTGAATTTGGAGCTGTTGGAGGCTTATCTGGAATTGAGCGGCATTCCCATGAATATCTACAAAGCCTATACGGTGGCGGAGGCATATGCGCAGATTGAGCAGCGAAGTCTGGATTTGATTTTATTGGACGTGATGCTGCCCGACGGTTCTGGTTATGATGTGTGCCGCCATTTGAAGGGCTTTCGGCTGTATCAAAATATTCCGGTAATTATTTTAACGGCGTTGAACGATAAACGGAGCATGCTGGAAGGCTTGAAGGCCGGCGCCGATGAATTTTTGACCAAGCCGGTGGACAGCCACGAACTGATTTTGCGGGTAAAAAATCTGTTGAAGATGAAAACCATTGCCAACGATTTGGACGCACGGTACAGTCAGCTTCATCGGGAATTGGTTATCGCTACCGAGCTGCAAAAAAGTTTCCTGCCGCGCACTGTGCCTGAGTATGACGGCTTGCAAATTGAGGTACTCTATAAACCGAGCAGCTTTATTGGCGGCGATTTTTATGACTTCCTGCAAATTGATGGGCAGCATTTGGGTGTTTTTATCTGCGATGTGAAAGGTCATGGCGTGGCCTCGGCCATGATAACAGCCACCATTAAATTTCAGCTTTATGACTTGAAACGGCAGTATTTATATCCTGAATTGCTGTTGGAGCAGTTGAATAATCGGTTGGAACAGTTCTTCAGCAGTACGGCCAATGATTATTTTGTGACCGCTTTTTACGGTGTGTTGGATTTGGAGCATCATACGTGCTGTTACAGCAATGCCGGGCACAGCAATCCCTGTCTATGCCGGCAGGAGGAAATTGTGCTGCTGGAAAATGAGCAGGGGTTGCCGCTGGGCATTTTGTCCGGTACGGTTTACGATAGGCAGGAGATTACGCTGCAGTCTGGCGAAGAATTGTTTTTGTACACCGACGGAATTTTTGAAATCGAGTTGCGGCAGAAGCCGGTCAAAAGCTGCAGCAGCTTGTTAGACTTTTTTGCCGGAGAAGATCGGCCGGTGACCATGCAGCAAATTCATGAATTGCAGCGGGAAATTTATCGATATACCGCAAAAAATCAGATTGCCGATGATATCAATTATATTGCAGTGCGGCTAGAGGAAAAGGAGTGATTGGGATGTGTGAAGTATATTTAGAAAAGAAAGCTGCTTATGTGATTGCGACCCTGCGCGGAGAGTTGATTTTAGGCTGTACCAGTGAAATAAAAGAGAAAGTAAAAGCTTATGCCGAAGAACATCAGCTATACCGTTTGGTGGTGGATTTGTCCCAAGTCAGCTTTATCGATTCTTCCGGATTGGGCGCTCTGATTGCCTGGTTCAAAATGGCCAACCAGAAGCAGGGGAAAGTGGTATTTTGCGCGCCCAGTGCGCAGGTGGGCAAGGTGATTGGCTATGCTAAACTGGACAAAATTTTTACCATGGCCGATTCCATGGAAACAGCAGAAAAAGCTGTGTTGGCGTGAACTCAAAAAATAAAACAAGCTGTTGCGTTTCGCCCGTTGGTAGGCGAGGGCAGCAGCTTATTTTTTATACTGAAAGCATTTCTTAAATTAAATTGATGTCTTCATTGTTGATGATTTTTTTCACGGTGCGCATGGAGCACATTTTGCCGCACATGGTACAGCTATCCTGATGCTCTGGCGTGGATTCGGCCCGATAGCGGCGGGCTTTTTCCGGGTCCAGCGCCAATTCAAATTGCTTTTCCCAGTCCAGCGCAGCGCGGGCGGTACTCATGGCGTCGTCCCAAGCGCGGGCGCCCGGTACGTTTTTGGCGATATCGCCGGCATGGGCGGCAATCTTAGCGGCAATGATGCCTTCCTTCATGTCCTCCAGATTAGGCAGGCGCAAATGCTCTGCCGGCGTTACATAGCACAGGAAATCTACCCCTTTGGAAGCAGCCAGCGCGCCGCCGATGGCGGAAGTGATGTGGTCGTAGCCGGGCGCCACATCGGTAACCAGCGGCCCCAACACATAAAATGGCGCATTGTGGCACAGCTTTTTCTCTAAAACAACATTGGCTTCAATTTCGTTGATGGCCATGTGGCCAGGCCCTTCAATCATAACCTGTACGTTCCGTTCCCAGGCCCGTTTGGTCAATTCGCCCAAAATCATCAGCTCTTCAATCTGGATATTGTCGGTGGCGTCGTGGATGCTGCCAGGACGGCAGGCGTCGCCCAGGCTCAAAGTAACGTCAAATTCTTCGCAGATGTCCAGAATTTGGTCAAAGTAAGTGAACATGGGGTTTTCTTTTTGATTGAGCTCCATCCAGGCGAACAATAGCGAGCCGCCCCGGGACACAATATGGGTCAGGCGGGCGTTGTTTTTGATTTTATCGGCAATCCGTTTTACCAAACCGCAATGCACCGTCACAAAATCCACACCGTCTATGGCGTGCTGGCGAACAACGCGGATAAATTCGTCCTCCGTAATATCCTTGAGTTCCTTTTCCAGATATCCAACCGCGTCATAGATGGGTACCGAGCCAATCATAGCCGGACTCATAGCCACCAACTGTTCGCGGAATTGGCGGGTTTTGCCGTAATTGCTCAAATCCATGATGGCTTCCGCTTTCATATCGATGGCGGTGCGCACCTTTTCCATTTCTTTTTCCAAATCGCAGCAATCGCGGGAAATGCCTAAATTGACGTTGATTTTCGTTTTTAACCCCAAACCGATGCCTTCAGGGCTGAGGCTGGTATGCCGTTTGTTGGCAGGAATTACGACGCTTCCTTCGGCAATGCGTTCCCGCAGTACGTCCACATTTATATTTTCTTTGGCTGCGACGATTTCCATTTGCGGGGTGATGATTCCCTTGCGCGCAGCGTCCATCTGAGTTGTATAAGTCACGGCTTGTCCCTCCTGTAATGAATCTCCCTGTGGGAGAAAATCTGTAACTTTATTGTACCTTATTTAAGCGGTATTGGAAAGTCTTTCTCCCGAAAAGTTGGGCAGAATTCTGTTAGGTTTTTTTATAAGATTGTGTTTGGCGATGATTTATACTTGCGTATTTGTGCAGAAATTCAGTATAATAAAAATAGTCTGAGTAAACGGTACTGGAGGATTTTCATTGAAATTGATTGTATCAAAGAAACGGTTGCTGCTTGTAGGAGGTATGACAGTTTTTTGTCTGCTTTTACTGGCAACGCATATGGAATTATTTTTTGTCCGGGGGCGTCTGTCGGAAAACATGCTGTCGGTGGTGATGCTGCTGTTGCTTGGCGGCTGTTATGTGCAGTCGGCGCGGTTGGAGCTGCCGAAAGTTTGGAATGGCCTTTGGATGATTGCCGCCTTTTTGCTTTTGCCTTATGTGATGGTGTATCTTGTAGAACGTTTGGCAGGGCAGAATGCGAGCCTATTGACGTCTAATATTTTTTGGCTCAATTATTTTTGGTGCCAGGTTGTCTATCTGCTGCTTTTTGCCCTTACCAATCAGTATCGGTGCAGCGTAGTGCTTGGCTCAGTGATTTGCTTCGTAGTGGGCGCGGTCAATTATTTTGTGCTGTTGTTTCGCAGCAGCCCCTTTCAGTTGTCCGATATTTTGTCTATCGGCACAGCGGCTGATGTGGCTGGCAATTATGTGATTGCGCTGAATTACGATTTATTATGGACAGGCAGCGCGGCCTTTTTTGCCATCTGCGTTGCTTGTGTGGCAGAGTTTCGCCAAAAACGGCGGCATTGGTATCATTTTGCAGGCAGCTTGGTGCTGCTGGCTCTGCTGCTGTTTTCTGTCAATCAGTTTTATACAGATGATACCTGGAATGAAAACAACCTGACTATGAATTTCTGGAATCCCTTGCAGAGCTATGAAGAAAACGGAACGGTCCTGTCCTTGGCTATGGAGGGCAAATATCTGCGGCCGGAAAAGCCGGAGCATTATTCGGCAAAAGCGGCAGAAGACATCATGCTGGACTATCTATCGGCAGAGCCGGTAATTGCCGAATTGGAGCAGAAAGCCGATAAGACAAAGGCTTCTGAAGAACCGCAAACAGAAATCCAACTGGCAGCCGCAAGCACGGATTTACCGGAGAAGCCCAATATCATCGCCATTATGAATGAATCCTATTCGGACTTGAGTATCTTGGGCGATTTTAAAACCAGCGTGCCCTATATGTCCTTTTATCAATCGCTGCGGGAGAATACCATTCGCGGTAATCTGTCGGTCAGCGTGCTGGGCGGCGGCACCTGCAACAGTGAATTTGAATTTTTAACAGGGCTGAGCATGGCGTTCCTGCCATCAGGCGTGATGGCCTATCAGCAGTATATCAACGACGATTTGGACAGCTTGGCTACGATTTTAAAAGCACAGGGCTATAAAACGGTGGCCTTCCATCCCGGCAAGCCGGATAGCTGGCAGCGGGACAAGGTCTATCCCTATTTAGGCTTTGAGGAATTTTTGACAGAGGAAGATATGGAAAATCCCCAATATATGCGGGAAGCCTATGTAACCGACAGCAGCGATTACCAAGAAGTCATCAGGCTGTTTGAAGAAAAAGGCGATGAAAAGCTGTTCTTGTTTAACGTCACCATTCAAAATCATGGCGGCTATCAGCTCAATACGGTGGATATTCCCAAATGGGTGTCCCTGAGAGGAAACATGGAGCGCTATCCGGAAACGGAGCAGTATCTGTCCATCATGCATGCTTCCGACAAGGCGCTGCAGGAGCTGATTACCTATTTTGAGAAAGTAGAGGAACCGACGCTCATCGTATTCTTTGGCGATCATCAGCCCAGTGTCGAAAGCGGATTTATCGAAATGCTGCTGGGCAAACCGCTGAGCGCCCTGGACATGGAAGAAGTACAGCTGCGCTATAAGGTGCCTTTCTTTATCTGGGCCAACTACGATATCGAGGAGCAATCTTACGAAAACCTCAGCGCCAATTATCTGTCCACTCTGACCTTAAAAACAGCAGGCATCGAGCTGCCGGTTTATAATCAGTATTTGGACAGCTTGCAGCAGAAGCTGCCAATCATTAACGGTTTAGGCTATGTCAACGCCGATGGCGAATACCATTATTTCAGCGATGAAACCGACGAAACCGAGCTGATTGAAGGCTACAAAATCGTTCAGTATAACTACCTGTTTGGCGGGCGCGGCCGGTTAAATGAGCTTTATACCGTCAACTATGACAGCGAATGACAGCAAAAAAGCGGGACTGGCACCAAAACAGTGTTACGGCTTATGACGTCGAAGCACTGCACTGGCGCCTGTCCCGCTTGATTTTTAGGCTGACAATTTAATAACCAATACATTGTCAAGCAGAACGCAGCAGCCTTGTTGCGGGAATACAGGAATATCCTGCACCGTATGGCTCTGCAAGAAAATTTCCGCCTCGTCTGGTGTCAGGAACTGAATCGGATAGGCAAGTATTTGTTCAAAGTACCACTGATAGGTTAAGTAATAGGTTGTAGAAAAGTTTTGGGAACAGCCAATGCCAGTGATTTTCTCAAAGCCTGGTCTTGCCTGAGAGAGCGGAGAGTTGTACAAAGAACCGGCCAGCACCACCGGTGTTTGTCCAGGAACATAGCCGTCGGTTTGTTCCATACGGTCTACAATACGAGTCATAATCGATAATGTGCTTTGAAACTCCAAATCTTTTTTCAAATAGAGCTGATTGGAAAAGCTGACATTATGCAAAATGATACAGATAAGACATATTACAGCCAGTATCTGAGGAATGGCAGGTAAAAATTGTAATGCTTCTGTCTGTTCTCGGCTCTGCTTTTGTTGCGAAATGGCAGTATTGACAGCTAATGTGTAAAGGAAAAACAGATATACAAGAAAAAAGGAATAAATCATCAAAGCATGTTCCATGCCGTTGGCAATGAAGTATACCACATTGATACCGAAAGGCATCAGCAAAATCAGACAACCTAATAGCAGCAGCTTGCCAGGCGGCAGGGAACGGCAGACGACGATGCGGGCCAAAGAGAGAAGCAACACTCCTGCCAAGAGCATATTGCAGATTATCACGACATGTGGGCTGCCGCTTTGCGGTGTGAAATAATACTGGAATGGATAAAGCCAGGTTTGTTTGGCTAGCTGCCATAAAGCAGCGATGCTCTCAAATTGACCTACATGGGCAAGACCGTTATAGCTGTCCATGACAGGGATGCCCGTGAAGGTCAGAGCGTATTGAAAGGCTGCCTTGTAAAGCAACAGACCGGATAAAAGAGCGAAAAGCATTTTTGCTGCTGTGCAAAGTATTGCTTTGACAGGTTTATTTTCTAAAAGCAGCCTGGCTATGGCCAGCATGTAGAGAAAAACAGTCACTTGCAGATAGCTTTGGTACAATCCCAAAGACAGGCACAAGAAGATGGGACTGCACAGGAACCCATAGCGGTAGCGGGCTGCAGCATAGGCGGCTGCAGCACTCAATAGCAGAGCCAGCATATAAATATCAGCGGCGCCGATGTAGGAAGCGTTTAAAAACGTAATGGCTGTGTTGGTAGTCAGAATACCACAGGCACAGAAAATCAACAGATTTTGTTTGATATCCAGCAGCATGACAATCAACCAAGCTGTTACAGTGAGATAACAGAGCGATAATATGCCGATCAGACTGGCAGAGCAGATGACGCCCCGCAGCTGCAGATAAAGCGGATTCAAAAACCGTCCCAAGCCAATTTGGGCGGCAGCGCCGTTGCTATCCTGTACAAGATGGAGGGCATCGTGGGAGTAAAGCAAATTAAAATAACAATACCCGTGGGCGGCTAGGCCTAACAGAAGCGTACAGAAAAATATAAATTGGGCACGGTTTTTTTCTGCAAGCAACGCAGCTTGGAGATGTTTCAGCATGTCAGCCAATCCTTTCTATGTGTTCCAGGTTACTATCGGCAACGATGTAATGGGGACGTTTTTTTGTCTCTGCATAGGTTTTGGCGATATACTGGCCCATAATGCCCATACAGAAAAGCTGTACGCCGCCTAAAAAGGTAATGATGCAGGCCAAGGAGGCCCAACCGTCAACGGGGTCGCCAAAAAGCAGACGGCGCAGGGCAATAAAAATTACAGCAGCAAAATCCAAGGCGGTAATTGCCAAGCCAAACCAGGAAGCAATGCTTAAAGGCGCTTGGGAAAAATTAATGATACCGTCAATGGCATATTTGGATAATTTCCAAAAGCTCCATTTACTTTCTCCGGCAATGCGATGGGCATTTTCGTAGGACAGCCAATAGGTACGAAATCCAATCCAGCCAAAAATCCCTTTAGAAAAACGATTGGCTTCCTGCATTTGGACGATTGCTTCTACCATTTCCCGCTTCATCAGGCGAAAGTCCCTAGCGCCGTCTACAATATCTGCATCAGAGATGCGATTGATTAGCTTATAAAATAAACGGGCACAAAAACTGCGGATAGGCGGTTCTCCTTTGCGGGAGACGCGCCTGGTGGCCACACTGTCATAGTTACCGCTTTGTAAAATTTCCAGCATCGTGGGCAACAGCTGTGGTGGGTCCTGCAAATCGGCGTCCATCACAGCAATATAATCTCCCACAGCGCTGCGGAAGCCAGCGTACATGGCAGCTTCCTTGCCAAAATTGCGGGAAAAGGAGATATAGGAGAGCTGCCGATCTTTTTCCGCCAGCGCTTTTAAAATTGGCAATGTGTCATCGTGGGAGCCGTCGTTGATAAACAGCAATTGGTAATCATAAGGCAACGATTGCAGCACCTTTTGCAGCTCTTGATAAAAGGTCGGCAGTGTCGCCTGTTCGTTATAACAGGGAATAATCAAAGAAACCGTTTCTTTTTTCACAGCAGTCTCCTTATTTTGCGGATAAAAAGCTATACTTTTTAAAGTTCAAAAATGCAAGAAAACTTGACCGCAAAAAAACAGATATCTAGCGTTTAAAAGCCAGATATCTGTTAAATGTGTCAACCATTATTTAGTTTAAAAAAGTATAATATACGCGACAGAATTTGTATCATAAAAGATTATTTTTGATAAAATGCTAATTATTTTTACATTTTTGTCATGTCTATTATAGGCTGCAAGTTCCATACTTGTCAAGTTTTGAATTGCAGATATGCGGCGTTGATTGGTTGATGTGCGCAACAGCGCTGCGTAAAGGCCATTGTATCTTTATGGCGTGCAAATAGGAGGTATTTTTTTGGAATTGTCTGTATCGAAACGGCGGCTGCAAGTGACATTAGCGCTTTTGGTTGGCCTGTTACTGCTATGTTTTACCCATTTAGAGCTTTTTGTACAGGATAATATTTTAGATGGCAATCGGTTATCGTTCATTTTATTTCTCTTGGTAACAGGCTGTTATCTGCAGTCGGTGCGGCTCAAATTGCCTGGATGGTTGAATGGATTATGGATTGGCGCTGCATTTGTGCTTTTGCCTGCCTGGATGGTGTTGATGGTAGAATTTTTATCAGGAAATTCTGCCTTAGCGCTGGAGCCTCATATTTTCTTACTAAATTATTTTTGGTGTTTGGTGCTTTATACGGTTCCCTTTTGTATAACCAGTCATTACCGGTTCAGTATACTCTTAAGCTCCGGTTTTTGCTTTCTAATCGGGGCGGTCAACCATTTTGTACTGCTGTTTCGCAATATTCCGGTACAGCTGGCCGATGTGCTGTCAATCCGCACAGCAGCCAACGTGATGGGGAATTATACGTTGGCGTTGGATTATGAATTATTGCTGGCAGGCAGTATGGTATTCTTCGCACTGTGTCTTGCATTGGTGGCAGAGCTTCATTGGCGGCGCAGATACTGGTATACAGCAGTCGGGAACGTGGTGCTGTTGGTCATGCTGGTGGTTTCTGTTCACGGCTTTTACAGCGATCGATTTTGGGAAGAACAGGAGCTGTCCATGAACTTTTGGAATCCCTTGGTTAATTACAAAACCAATGGCACAGTGCTGGCTTTGGCTATGAACGGGAAATTTCTGCAGCCGGAAAAGCCGACCCATTACACGGTGACGCACGCGGAGGAGCTGCTGTATGCAAAAGCGGAGCAGTATGCCGCGTCAGCGCCGACGGAAGCAGGCTCAGTGGAAAAGCCCAATATTATCGTCATTATGAATGAATCCTACGCTGATATGAGCGTGCTGGGCGATTTTGAAACCAGTGTACCCTATATGTCCTTTTATCAATCCTTACGAGAAAACACCATCCGCGGCAAGCTGTCGGTCAGCGTATTGGGCGGCGGCACCTGCAACACAGAATTTGAATTTTTGACTGGTTTGACGATGGCCTTTTTGCCGCCGGGTGTCAGCGTTTATCAACAATACATCACAGACAATCTGCCCAGCTTGGCGACTATTTTAAAGGCCCAGGGCTATCGAGCCGTTGCTTTCCATCCGGGCAAACCGACAAGCTGGCGGCGCAATGTCGTGTACCCTTATCTGGGCTTCGAGGCTTTTTTGACCGAGAACGATATGGCAGCTCCCCGTTATATGCGCAGCCTGTTTGTGACCGACGAAAGCGATTATGAGGAAGTCATCAGGCTGTTTGAAGAAAAAGGCGATGAGAAGCTGTTTTTGTTTAACGTCACCATTCAAAATCATGGCAGCTATCAGTTAGATACGGTAGACATTCCCAAATGGGTCACCGTAAAAGGCATGCAGAATGAGTATTCAGAAATGAATGAGTATCTTTCTGTGATGTATACATCTGACCAAGCCCTGGAAAAGCTCATCGGCTATTTTTCACAGGTAGAGGAGCCTACCCTTATTTTATTTTTTGGCGATCACCAGCCGGCGGTAGAGGTTGCATTTGTAGAAGAACTTTTGGGAAAGCCGGTGGAGGCCTTAAGCCAGGAGGAATTACAAAAACGCTATCAGGTGCCGTTTTTCATCTGGGCCAATTATGATATTGCCGAGCAGGAGCAGGTGCAGCTCAGCGCCAATTATTTATCAACCCTGTTGTTAGAAACCGCAGGCCTGGAGCTGCCGATATATCATCAATACTTAGCGCAGCTGCAAAAGGATATACCGATCATCACAGGACAAGGGTATGTAGACTGCAGCGGACAGCATTATGAATTTTCGGAGAAGACAGATTTTACCCCCTTATTGGAAGAATACAAAATCGTTCAGTATAACTATCTGTTCGGTGGACACAGCAGATTAAATGAGCTTTACACCGTCAGCTATGACAGCGAATGACAGCGAGCGGGAGCCTGCTTCTGCAATCGGCAGGCCCCTTACAACATAGCGAGGATGCTGCGGCAAGCGCTGCAGTATCTTTTTTGTCATTTTGCGGCTTGTTGTGCTATAATAAAAATAAGAGCCTGGCAGAGAGGAGGAATGCTGCGATGGAGTGGGAGGAATATTTTCCCGACGGCAGGGCGATGGTGCAGGGCGCAAAGCAGCGCATAGAAGGAGAAGAAAAGCCCATTCGCTATATTAACGGCCGCTATAAGCTATGCGGAGAGCCGGAGAGTCGCTGGCTCTATAATATCCGCTATACCGTGGAGGAAGAAACGCTGCTGCTGACGGAGCAGGAGCAGGATAGGGAGGTGCGCCTGCCGCTGGCTCAGGTGGAATATTTGAAGCTGCGGCCCTTTTATTTTGCCGCCTGCATTGGCTTTAAGGCCTTTGTATTTTATAATGAAGGCGCTTGCTGAACATGGCGGCGCCGTTATTGCATACAGAAACCATGAATACAATATTACAGGCAGAAAAATACTTGACAAAGTGCAAAACAGCTACTATACTATAAAACATAGAAAACAGCAAAGGCGCTGTGAGTGGGAACACTTGCAGTGCCTTTTTTCTTTTCTTTCAACTGTTATAATACTGTAAAATCCTGCTTCGAAAAGAAAAAGGCTGAATGATTGAAACTACATGGAGGTTGAAACAATGGGAAACAAAATGATTGATGTTCCAGAAATGTTTGGCAGCATGGTGTTTAATGACGCTGCTATGAAGGCCAAACTGCCGAAAGATGTTTACCTGAAATTAAAAGATACTATCGACCAGGGCGTTGCGTTAGACCCAACGGTGGCCGATGTGGTGGCCAACGCCATGATGGATTGGGCCATGGAAAAGGGCGCTACCCACTTTACCCACTGGTTCCAGCCGATGACCGGCATTACGGCGGAAAAGCACGACAGCTTTATCACACCGGCTGCCGGCGGCAGAGTGATGATGGATTTTTCCGGTAAAGAATTAATCAAAGGGGAACCGGATGCCTCCAGCTTCCCGTCGGGCGGCCTGCGGGCAACCTTTGAAGCCCGCGGTTATACCTCTTGGGATCCGACCTCTTACGCCTTTGTAAAAGACCATACCTTGTACATCCCGACGGTGTTCTGCTCCTATAGCGGCGAAGTGCTGGACAAAAAAACGCCGCTCTTGCGTTCCATGGAATTTCTGAGCAAGGAAGCCGTCCGGCTGCTGCATATTTTGGGCAAGACCGATGTAACCCGCGTTACCACTACCGTTGGTCCAGAACAGGAATACTTCCTGGTAGACCGCGCCCTGTCCTATAAGAGAAAGGACATTCTGTTTACCGGCCGCACCCTGTTTGGCGCCAAACCGCCAAAAGGGCAGGAGCTGGAAGACCATTACTTTGGCGCGATCAAACCGAGAATTACCGCCTTTATGGAAGATTTGAACGAAGAATTGTGGAAACTGGGCGTATTGGCCAAGACAGAACATAATGAGGTTGCGCCTGCGCAGCATGAGTTGGCGCCGATTTTCAGCACCACCAACGTTGCTACCGACCACAATCAGCTGACCATGGAAGCTTTAAAAGATGTAGCTCGTCGTCACGATTTGTCCTGCCTGCTGCATGAAAAACCGTTCGCCGGCGTCAACGGATCCGGTAAGCACAACAACTGGTCCATGTCCACCAATACCGGCGAAAATTTGTTGAGCCCCGGCAAAAAACCGGAAGAGAACATTCAGTTCCTGCTGTTTTTGGTAGCCATTATCAAAGCGGTTGACGAGTATCAGGATTTGCTGCGGGTATCGGTTGCAACTGCCGGCAACGACCACCGTTTGGGCGCCAATGAAGCGCCGCCGGCCATTATCTCCATGTTCTTAGGCGATGAACTGAGCGATATTCTGGAATCCTATGAAAAGGGCATGGAATATGTGCCTGTTACTACGCAGAAGATGGAAACCGGCGTGGCTGTGCTGCCCAGCTTCCAGAAAGATACGACCGACCGCAACCGGACCTCTCCCTTTGCTTTTACCGGCAATAAATTTGAGTTCCGTATGCTGGGCTCCGCTTCTTCCATTTCCGGTACCAATACAGTGCTGAACACCATCGCAGCCGACGCCATCGGCTATATTGCCGACCAGCTGGAGGGTGCAGAGGATGTAACCGCTAAAGCCAAAGAAATCATTCGGGACATTGCCATCAAGCACAAACGGATTATTTTCAACGGCAACAACTATTCGGATGAATGGGTACGGGAAGCCGAAAGCAGAGGCTTGCTCAATCTGAAAAATACTGCCGACGCCATTCCCTATCTGGTAGACGAAAAAAATATTACCCTGTTTACCAAGCACGGTATTTACACAGCCGAAGAATTACATTCCCGCTGCGAAATTCTGCTGGATAACTACTGCAAGGTGTTGCACATCGAAGCGCTGACCATGCTGGAAATGTCCAAAAAAGAAATCATTCCCGCGGTATCCTCCTATTTGAAGGATATGAGCGCTACCGCTACGGCGGTGAAAGCAGTTGTGGCCGACGCCGATTGCTCCATGCAGGAAAGCATCATCCAGAAGGTAGCGGCGTTATCCGGATCCCTGTATAAGAAAACAGAAGCGCTGAACGCCGCTGTCTTGAACACCAAGGATCACGAAGAAAATATCGAAGACAGAGCGCAGTATTATAAGAATTATATCTTCCCTGGTATGCAGGAATTGCGGGCTGTAGCCGATGAGCTGGAAACCTTAGTGGGCGAAGAGTATTGGCCGTTCCCGACGTATGGGGATTTACTCTTCAAAATTTAATAAAGGCACGTTAATTTTTCCTATAGCTGCGTTGTTTTGAAAACGGCTAGCTCGCATACCTTCCTGTATAGCCTCGCGTCGCCGTTTTCAAAGCCGCCTTGCTCTAGAAAAAATTTCCTGTGCCTTGGGCGAGCGATTGTTTATCTGAAAATTTTCTTTCGCCCTTGGCTAGAGACTTGGGCAAGTGATTATTGATCTGAAAATCTTCCTTGCCCTTGGTCGAAACAAAATACAATACAATAACATAGTCACTGACGCAGGATTTTTCGTCTGAAGCACGCTTTTTGTGCGAATACGAAGCAACGATCGACGAAAAAGACCGGTCAGGCACTTATAAAAACACAAAGGCGTGTTGAGAAGAAATCCTCTTCTCAGCGCGCCTTTTTCATTGCGATAGATACATCAAGCTTGGGGGGAATTGTTATGTTTTCATCTGTAGATTCTATTTGGGTTTTGTTTGGCGCTGTGCTGGTGTTTTCCATGCAGATTGGCTTCACCATGGTAGAGGTGGGGCTGACCCGATTGAAAAACTCCGGCAATATCATCATGAAAAATGTGATGGACTTATGCTTAGGCTCCGTTGTATTCTGGTTTATCGGCTTTGGCATCATGTTTGGCACCGATTTGGTGGGCCTCGTTGGAATTCCCGACTTTTTTGTCCGCGGCAATTACGACAGCACCTTTTCCACCTACACCTTTTTAATCTTCCAGACGGTGTTTTGCGCCACAGCAGCCACCATCGTATCGGGCGCTATGGCGGAACGCACCAAGTTCAGCGCTTACCTGATTTACAGCGTGGCCATCAGCGCTATCATTTATCCCATTTCCGGCCACTGGATCTGGGGCGGCGGCTGGCTCAGCCAGTTGGGCTTCCACGATTTTGCCGGCTCTACCGCTGTACACATGGTAGGCGGTGTGGCCGCTCTGGTAGGCGCGAAAATTTTAGGCCCCCGCATTGGCAAATATGACGCCGAAGGCAAATCCAAAGCCATTCCGGGCCAGAGCCTGCCCTTGGCGGCCTTAGGGATGTTCATTCTCTGGTTTGGCTGGTTCGGGTTCAACGGCGCTTCCACCGTTTGCGCCACCGGCGATGAAGCCTTATATTCCATGGGCCTGATTTTTGTCAATACCAATCTGGCTGCGGCAACGGCGGCGGCAGCTACCATGTTCGTTACCTGGAAAGCCTACGGTAAGCCCGATGTATCTATGACCTTAAACGGCGCCTTGGCTGGCTTGGTAGGCATTACAGCCGGCTGCGATGCCGTAACGCCGGTGGGCGCATTTGTGATTGGCCTGGTCAGCGGCGTTCTGGTAGTCGGCGCGGTAGAAGTGGTAGACAAGGTTTGCAAAATTGACGACCCCGTCGGCGCTATCTCCGTACACGGCGCTTGCGGCGCTGCCGGCACCATCCTGACAGGGCTGCTCGCTGTGGACGGCGGCTTGTTCTACGGCGGCGGCCTGGCTATGACCATCACCCAGTTGATCGGCGTAGTGGTAGTGGCAGCTTATGTAGCCGTTGTGATGGCTGTAGTGTTTGTCATCATCAAAGCCGCCATCGGGCTGCGGGTGACAGCCGAAGAAGAAATTGCCGGTCTGGATGTGGTGGAACATGGCTTGCCGCCTTACACCAATGATTTCAAATCCATGTTTGAAACCGCCTATCACACCAGCCTGTGCGACGCCGACGTACCAGTCGGCGTAGAAGAAGCCGTACCGGTGAAGGTGGTTCCTGTCAGCAATGATAAGATTTTGGCCTCTGACGTGAAGATTTCCAAGGTAGAAATTATGACCAACGAAAACAAATTCAACGATTTGAAGGCCGCCATGGCCAAGATTGGCGTCAGCGGCATGACCGTTTCTCATGTGTTGGGCTGCGGCTTGCAGAAGGGACAGAAACAGTACTACCGCGGCGTACAGATGGAAATGAATTTGCTGCCTAAGATTAAGATTGAAATTGTGGTGTGCAAGGTGCCTGTGGATTTGGTGGTCGATACCGCCCGCAAAGCCCTGTATACCGGCAAAGTAGGCGACGGCAAGATTTTCGTCTACGACTGCGAAAACGTCATCCGTATCCGTACCGCCGATGAAGGCTACAACGCCCTGCAGGATGAAACAGAATAAGTGCAGGCGCAAAGAAACAGGCATAGGAAGTGTAAAAATCTTCAATAAAGCCGTTTACATTTTTTCCAATCCGGTATAAAATAAAAGAGATTGGAGAATATAAACAGTAGGAAACAATGCATAGGAGGTTTTTACAATGAAAGACGTTATTTTAGCAATCAATATTGATAAACGCAGCACCGCTGCGCCAACCGTTCAGGAAGTGCTGACCAAATACGGAGAAATGATTCATTTCCGTTTGGGACTGCATGATCTGCATCACGGCGAAAACAACGAAAACGGCCGCATTCTGCTGCAGGTAATCGGCGACGACGCCAAAATTCAGGCGCTGAAAGCAGAATTGTCGGCGCTGGATCTGGTAAAAGTACAGGCAATGGAACTGGAGTAATTCCAGACCGGATACAAAAGCAAGGACTGCCGCACAGAGAAGGTGCTTCGCGGCAGTCCTTTTTTATTGGCGGTCCTTCTCTGCCACCAAGGCAAAAGTCCATGAGAAAGTATAACAGCCAAGTGCAAGGGGCTAAGTATAACGGTCAAGTGCGATGGTCAAGTACAATGATAAATTTTTTTATGGCAACGTGTTTTGCCATTTTTTATTTGCCTGTGACCAGTGGGAAATAGTACAATGGGTGCAGCGAGAAAAATAACGAAACCAACTTCCAAAACCGAAAGAGGAGGTCTTATCCATGAGTGAATACAGTTGCTTTGATATCATCGGGCCGGTGATGGTCGGCCCGTCCAGCTCCCATACCGCCGGCGCTGTGCGGCTGGGCCGCTTTGCCCGCGCCATTGCCAAGGAGCTGCCCCAGCAGGTAGAAATCTTGCTCCACGGCTCCTTTGCCAAAACTTACAAAGGCCACGGTACCGATTTGGCCCTGTTAGGCGGTCTGCTGGGCATGGAGCCAGACGATGTGCGCATTCGGGAGTCTTATCGCCTGGCCGACGAAGCGGGGCTGCAATATAAATTTGTCGCCACCGATTTGGGCGAAGGCTACCACGCCAATACAGCCAAATTCATTATGAAAACAGCCGACGGCCAGGAAAAAACCGTGGTAGGCTGCTCCATCGGCGGCGGTAAGGTACTGATTACCGAATTGGACGGATTTCCCGTAGAAATCGAAGGCGTGTATCCCACCATCATCGACACCCACATGGACCAGCCCGGCGTTATTCACAAAATTACCGGCGTGTTGGTGGACTATCATGTCAATATCGCCGCCATGAAGGTGTTCCGGCAGGAAAAAAACGCGCTAGCCTACATGGTTATTGAAACAGACCAGGACGTGCCCGACGAAGCGCTGCAAGAAATTGTAGCCATGCGCACCGTTTTAGATGTAAAATTTGTCAAACCTTTTTAGGTTGTTTCATATACTTGAACAGGAGGAAACACGATGGTAATTGGTTCTGTGGAAACATTAATACAGCTGGCCCGGGACAATCACAGCAGCATCGGGCAAGCCATGGCAAAGCAGGAAGCGGCGCTGAAGCAGCAGACCGAAGCGGAAGTGCTGGCCCAGATGGAGAAAAACTGGCAGGTGATGAAGGAATCCATCGCCACCGGCCTTGAAAATCCCCAGCGCTCCAAAGGCGGGTTAATTGGCGGCGAAGGCCGCAAGCTCTATGACTATTGCCAGAGCGGCGCGCCGCTGCTCTCCGGACAGAGCGTGATGGAGGCCGTCAGCTATGCGCTGGCCGTAGCAGAAGTAAACGCCACCATGGGACGGATTGTAGCCTGTCCTACCGCCGGCTCCTGCGGCATTGTGCCCGGTGTGCTGAAAAAAATACAGGAGCTGGACAATTTATCCGACGAACAAATTGCCGTAGCCCTGATGACCTGCGCCGGCTTTGGCATGGTTATTGCCCATCGGGCCTCGGTGTCCGGCGCAGTAGGCGGCTGTCAGGCCGAATGCGGCGCAGCGTCGGCCATGGCTGCCGCCGCAGCAGTCGAATTGCGGGGCGGCGCACCGGAGCAAGCCGGTCAGGCCTGCGCCATGGTGCTGAAAAACGTCATGGGCCTGGTTTGCGACCCAGTAGCAGGCTTGGTAGAAGTGCCCTGCGCCAAGCGCAACGCCTTAGGCGCGTCGCTGGCCATGGTCATGGCCGACCTGGCCTTATCGGGCGTTACCAGCGTCATTCCCGTAGACGAAGTGATTACCGCCATGGGCGCAGTGGGGCGCAGCCTGCCCGAATCGCTGCGGGAAACAGCGCGGGGCGGCCTGGCCGTTACCCCCACCGGAATGGAGCTGCACAAGAAAATTTTTGGCTAATGGAGGAAAGAAAGATGGACTACCAGGAAGCGTTAAAACGTGGAATTGAAGCAAAAAATTACGAGCGCTTTGCCGAAGCCGTAGAATGGTTCAGCAAAGCCGTCGCGTTGGACTGGAAACAGCCCCAGGCCTATTTTTACCGGGCCAATATTTATAATCACAGCTTGCAGGAATACAGCAAAGCCTTGGAGGATTATGACCGCGCCATCGCCCTCAAACAAGACGACGAAGGCTATTACTACAATCGGGCGCTGCTGTTTTTAAACCTGGGCGACGTAGAGCGGGCGTTGGAGGACTATGACGCCGCCTTGCGCATCAACCCCGATTATGCGCTGGCCATTTGGGACAAAGCCCTGATCGAAGCCGACCTGGAAGAATTTGAATCGGCCATGCAGGGCCTGGACAGAGTGCTGGAGCTGTCCCCCTATTCCGCCGCCATCATCTACAAAGACAAAGGCAACCTCTATTACAAAATGGAGCAGTGGGAAAAAGCCTTGGAATGCTACAACAAATCCCTGGAGCTGGATCCCTACTACACCTATGCCTATAAAGGACGGGGCAGCCTGTATACCGCGCTCAACCGCTTTGCCGAAGCCGAAGCCGACCTGCGCAAGGCCCTGGAATATGCCCCCGACGACAAAGACGCCCAGCAGCGCTTCGACTTTTTGCAAAAGAAAAAAGCCATGGTCGGAAAATAGAATAGAAGAACGACAAAACTGCCCACCTGTGCTGCATTGCGCAGACAAGTGGGCAGTTTTTTTGTTTTACGTTTTATGCGTTACGACAGCGTTGCTATGGAACATAAAATGAAAATAAAAACTTTGAAATAGGAATCTCAGAAAAAAAATTCTTTTTTATGTAGCAACAAAAGTCGCTTGGTTAAGCAATTATTCTTTTTGCGCATGATGCCTATAGGGAGCGGGAAGTTAACAAATAAAAACAACTTATTTATAATATAAAACAAGAAAAGCTTGCGGTATCACGAAAAGCTGCATCTTAAAATATTTATATTGTAAAGGGAGTGTTTTGTATGCCACCAGTAATCAATCAAGAACTGTGTGTAAAGTGTGGATTGTGCGCACAAATCTGTCCACTGGATGTTATCAAAGTAGAAAAGAACGTGCAAAATGAAAAACAAATTGTCGTCAAATACCCAGACGAATGTTGGCATTGCCGCGCTTGCGCCATTGACTGTCCTAAACAGGCTATAAAGTTACGGTATCCGTTGTCCCACATGATGCTCCATGTGGAAGTAAACGAAGCAGAAAGGGGAATTTAACCATGAAAGCAAATGTGAGAGACGAAGTTGTAAAGACAGATGTATTGATTATTGGTGGAGGCATTGCTGGCATGCAGGCTGCAATTACCGCCGCAGAACAGGGCGTTGACGTTATTGTAGCGGAAAAAGCGGATACCCGCCGTTCTGGTTGCGGCGCTACTGGGAACGACCACTTCATGTGTTATATTCCCGAATATCACGGAGAAGATTTTAATGAAATTATTCGTGAAGTAACAGAAACTTTGGTAGGACCGCTACAGGATATGGATTTGCTGCGCTTGATGATGCAGCGTTCTTTTGAAGTGGTTCAGAAATGGGAATCTTACGGTATCGCTATGCGGCCTACCGGTAAATGGTCCTTTATGGGCCATGCCATGCCCGGTCGCAGACGGTATCATTTAAAATATGATGGGAAGGACCAAAAACCACTATTGACAAAAGCGGCATTAGCTCGTGGCGCTAAAATTATGAATAAGATGGTAATGCGGCAGCTTTTGACCGATGAAACAGGTCGTGTTGTAGGCGCAATCGGCGTTAATATTGCGGATGAAGTGCCAGAAGTGGTAATTTTTCAGGCTAAGGCAGTCATTATTGCGACAGGAAATGCGTTGCGGTTATATCCAGGACAAAATCCAGCGTACTCTTTTAACGTAGCCAACTGTCCGGCCGATACTGGCAGCGGACAAGCAATGGCGCTGCGCGCCGGTGCCAAATTGGTAAATCTGGATCAGCCCTATGTGCATTCCGGTCCTAAATATTTTGCGAGAGCCGGAAAAGCTACCTGGATTGGTGTTCTAACCGATTATCACAGCAAGCCGGTAGGTCCGTTTGTCACCAAGCCGACAAAGGAATTGGGTGATGTAACCGCCGATATTTGGCAGAATGTGTTTCAGGAAAAAATGGAAGATGGCAGCGGTCCAGTCTATATGAATTGCAGTGAAACCAATGAAGATGATATGCAGTACATGATGGGCGCATTTTTATCGGAAGGCGATTCCTCTATTGTAGATTATTTGGAACAGTATGACATTGATTTGCGCAAAGAAATGGTAGAATTCGGTACTTTTGAATATAACTTTACTGCCCGTGGTTTGGATATTGGCTTGGACGGCGGCGCTTCCCTACCTGGTTTATATGCCGCTGGCAATGTAACCGGCAATGTGCGGGGCGATATTACCAGCGCGGCAGTGTTTGGCCATATTTGCGCCGAAAATGCCAGTCAGTATGTAAAAACGGTTGCAGACTACGATGTAAAAAATCATCCTGACGTTACCAAAGAAGTGGCATTAATTGATGCAATTTTAGGCCGTGAGAGTGGCGCTAACTGGCGGGAAGCAAACTCCATGCTGCAGCAGATTATGAAAGATTATATTGGCATGAAGCTGCGCTCGGAAACTTTGATGAAAGCTGGCATCAAATATATTCGTGATTTGCGCAAATATTCTCTGGCCCAATTAAAAGCCGACAATTCTCATGAGTTGATGCGCACCTTGGAAGTATTGGATTTAATTGATGTAGGAGAAGCGGTGGCTTTGATGTCAGAAAATAGAAAAGAATCTCGCGGCAGATGCCATCAGCGTTCTGATTACACCTTTACCAATCCGTTATTAAATAATAAGTTCCAGACCATTGAAAAAACGAAAGATGGATTCCGTTTAGAATTCCGAGATAAAGTAAGGTAAGAGATCTTGTAAACAAATGAGATGAGGCTGCTGCATGCAGCTACCTTGTAGTGGCAGCCTCATGTATGAAAGAGAGGAGGAGCATCATGACAACACGTATGCGGCAAGATAGTATTTATTATGGAAAAGCAATTATTTGTATGTTGATTATGTTTGGTTTTGGGTATTTGCCGCCCATTGAACCTATTACGCCATTGGGTATGCATATTGTAGGAATCTTTTTTGGCTTGCTATTTGGCTGGATGACCATCGGTTTAATTTGGCCAAGCATTATGGGCTGTATGGCGCTGGTTTTAGTTGGAGGGATGAAGGTCGGCGCTGTATTGTCGGCTGGTTGGGGCAGCACAACCTTGTTGTTAATATTTTTTATGGTGATGGTTGCAGGGATTGTGGAGCAATCTGGCGTTAGTCATTTTATTGCCATGTATTTCATCACACGTAAATGGGTGTTAGGCAAACCATGGCTGTTTACTTTTGTATTCTTAATGACGGTGTTTTTGTTGGCGGCTGTAACTAGCACCATTCCAACAATCATTATTTGTTGGTCCATTTGGTACAGTATTTGCAACCAGGTCGGTTACAAACCCTATGAGCCATTTCCATCTTTTATGGTGGTGGGTGTAGTAATGGCTGCTACCTTTGGTTTATCGGTATTTCCATTTAGACCAGTGGGTATTCTGGTGTTTGGTATATTGGAAGATTTAGCCGGACTTTCAGTGAATTATTTGACCTATACTTGCTTCACCATTCCTTTGAGCTTATTATGTATTTTAGTATTTTGCGCTTTAGGAAAACTGGTATTTCGGATTGATGTGTCCTTATTGCGGCAGTTGACAGAAGAATCCTTTGCAGATGTCGATTTGACATTGAACAAAAAGCAAAAAGCGGTATTGATTTTTGTAGTAACATTAATTGTGCTATTATTAATTCCTAGCATATTGCCGAAAACTTTCTTCTTGGCAGCGTTGTTGAATAATATCCAAGCGGTAGGGACAGCTATGATTTTAGTGGCAATCATGTGTTGTTTAAAAGTGGACGGCGAACCAATCATGAATTTTAAGCAGGTATGCAGTAAGGGTATGCAGTGGGATGTTATTTTCTTGACTTCAGTGGTTATGCCGATTTCCAGCGTGTTAACAGCAGAAGAAGCTGGCGTTACGGCTTTCTTGCTGAAAGTTTTGAGCCCCTTCTTTGAAGGAAAGAGTACCTTAGCGTTTCTGATGATTGCCGTTGCCTCGGCAGTTATCATTACCAATTTTGCAGTCAATAATGTAGTAGGTGCTATTTTGCTTCCAGTTTTCTATCCCTTTGCCTTGGCATTGGACATTTCACCATTGGCATTGACATCGTTATTGGTATTTACTTGTCATTTTGCCTTGCTGACACCAGCCGCTTCTCCAATGGCAGCTTTATTACACGGCAATACCAGTTGGTGTCGAACTGGCGATATTTATAAGTATGGCGTTCTCATTGTGTTGGCATCGTTTCTAGTATCGTGTATAGTGGGTATTCCGTATGCATTATTGTTATTCTGATTGACAAAAAATAATAGCGGAAAGACAGGAGTTTCTTTTGGGAAAGTCCTGTCTTTCTATTGTCCTCCTGCATTGCTATTTGCAACAAAATCTTATATACTGAAATAGTAGTGGAGAGGTGTAGATGGCTTTGTTTTGCAAAGGAGTTGGCTATGCGGTTAAATCAATTTGAAATGATTGCAGCACTAGAAGCGTGTGATAGTTTATCAGAAGCTTCGGAAAAATTATATATTTCGCAGCCTTCCATCAGTAAAGCAATTCGTGAATTGGAAGAAGAAATTGGCTGCACAATTTTAAAACGCACAAAAACGGGTGTGGAGTTTACAGAACAGGGAAGGCAGGTTTTGCAATATGCCAAAGAAATCTTGGAACGAATAGACAAGATTAAGCAGTTGCAATTTGTGCGGGATGAAACGCTGTCCGGTACGCTTTCGTTCGGCGTAACGAGATTTTGGAGCAGCGATATTTTTTCTCGTGTGATTCTAGGTTTTAAGGAACAGTATCCCAATGTGGCCATCCAGTTTCACGAAGGCTACAGTAGTGATATCATCAATGATGTGGAAAGTAACCGTCTTGATTTTGGCATTATCATGGTTTACAGTACTGATGAAACAGCAACGATGCAAAGGGTTGTTCAGAGTGGTTTAGAATATCAAACATTATTTTCTGATGAAGTGCGGTTATATGCCAATCATAAACATCCGTTGTCGCAAAAAACAGAAATATATATGAAGGAGGTTGTATCGTATTCCTATATAACAGGCGGCAATGCTGCCATTGCCGATTACAGCAAGCAGCTACTACAGCAGTATGGTTATCAGAAAGACATTGAAATGATTAGTAATCAGAGGTTATTATTGCGCTATTTAAGTGACAATCTGGCTTTTACCTCTATGCCAGAGCGGGTCTACCAGGAGTCGGCAGAATGTCAACGGGTTTTAAAATTGCTGCCAGTATGTGATTTAGAGTGGCATTGCCAAGTGGGTGTGGTATATCGTACGCGGCAATGGAGTCCATTGGAGAGTTTGGTATTGAAACGTTTGCAGGAACGGTTGAAGGGATGAAATAAAAATTCTTGTGAAATGTAAAAACCTGTCTCTTAGTGATATTTGCTCAAAATCAGTGCTGTAAATGTTGTATTTGTGCTGCATTTTTTCTCAACCAATAGGGTTGTGCTATATATGCTATATTTTTGTGGAAAACTATTCGAGGTAAAAAATAATTTAGTAAAAGAAAGAATGTAAAAATGCAACATATACAACATATACAACATTCGTATCTGGAAAATGATGCTGTTTGCGGTAGACTGTCGGTGCTGTGCGGGATTGCTGGTGACCATGGCCAAGCATGACCATTTGGAGTAGCGGAAGCAACAGTTTCAGCAGAGTCGGAATCGGTTAGCCTTGCGATATTGAACAACGAAAAAGCGATTTGGACAGCTATCTTGTTTTTTATGGATAGCTGTTTTTTCTGCCCAATAAATAATTCTAAATTTTAAAAATTTCTATGATGTAAATAAATATAACCCATTTCAAGAAAAAGAAAGCCATTCCGAATGTAGAATCAACAGGTTCTATTTTGGTAACCGTTAGCTGTTGCTAAAATAGGATCTCTGACATGGTCATCAGACCATGTTCAGCTTTTCTTGGAGCAGTTGAATAGGCGATTTGTTACCCAGAGTCCGCATCGGTTTGCAATTGCTCCACTCCAAATGCACTGCCAGTTTTTCGTTCAATTCTTCCACATCGGAAAATTTCCCCCAGTTATAAAAGTAACATTGGTCATTTCGATGGCTCCTCTCTACCTTTCCGTTATGCCATGGAGTTTTGGGCGGGATCAGCTTGTGTTCGATTCCTGCCGTTTTAAGTGCTGTATCGAAAGGACAATCTTCACTTTCACTGATAACTTATACGTGAACGCTGTACCATTATCTGTCTGTATGGTCTGAATTTGAAACGGAAATGCTTCCTGAACCACCTTCAAAAATTTTACCGAGTTTTCCGGCGTGTGTTCCTCAAAACCATATACGAACCGAATTCTGGTACATTCATCTATCGTAGTCCACTGATATAAATGCTTCCCGTTTCGTTTTGCCGCACCTCTCAGACAACAATACGGCGCCTCTTTCACATCGATCTGGACTTTTTCCCCAGGTACCATCAGCTCTGGATACCGCCGCCCCCATTTTCGCGGCTGCTTCTATTTCTGCTTTCCACCACATAATTCCATCCTTTTAGTGGCATAGATGAAACCACTATAGCTTCTGCTGTATCCGGCCTCCCGGGCTGTTATATCGCCCCTTTCCAGCCATACCGGAAGAACGACTTAGACAGGTTTGTATGGATCAGTACCTCTTCTTCTGCTGTGTGCTGCTTCGGGTGGCTATGAGGCCGATGCGACCTCTCCTTTAGGGACTGCCATGTTCCATCGTATCGTTTGCACCACCGTTTCACGTTGCTTAAACTTACACCGTATTTCCTACTGGCATAACTTTTCCCTTTTCGTTCTGCCAATTCACTACCGTTTGACGTTTTCTTGCTTCTTGTGTTATCTTGTTCATGAGAAGTCATTCCTTTGGGTTTTATCGTTTGTGGTGAACTTATATTACCACATTGGTGTCAACTTCTCTTCTTTTTTGGTTCATATCATTTTAACATATACAAATAAAAAGAAAAATTTCCAAATCCATAGATTAATTTTGGCACTATTGTAGTATAATGAAAACAATATAAATAGCACGGGCAAAATAGAAACGGTAATATGGAGAGGGGTAAAGTTTGGATGGAATTGACACGGAAGCAAAAATTGGTGGAGCTACAAAAAATCTTATGGGCCGTATTTGGTACATTGGTATTTTCGGTTGGAGTCAATTGTTTTATTGTTCCCATTGGTTTGTATAACGGTGGATTTGTAGGTATTGGGCAGGTGGTGCGTACTGTTTTGGTGGAATATGCCCATATGGATTTTGGCTCGGTAGATATTGCCGGGTTGATTTATTTTATTTGTAACGTGCCGTTATTTATTCTGGCTTTTCATTCCTTAGGCCGGGGATTTTTCATCAAGACGGTAGTTTGTGTTGTTGCCCAGACCATTTTCCTGACAGTCATCAAAAGTCCAACGGTTCCCATCATCGAAGAACCACTGACAGCTTGCTTTATCGGCGGTATCATTGCCGGCTGGGGCGTAGGGATTACACTGAAAAATGGCGCTTCCGGCGGCGGACAGGATATTTTGGGTGTATATTTCACTAAAAAAATGAAAAATTTTAGCGTCGGCAAAATGAGCTTGATTATCAACTTTATGGTGTATGCGGTTTGTGCACTGCTTTTTGATTTATCCATCGTTATTTATTCGGTGATTTACACCGCCATTTTATCCATTGTGCTGGATAAAACCCATTCGCAAAATATTTTAACCGAAGTGAATATCTATACCAAAACCAAATCCGTGGAAATCCGGCAGTTTATTTTAGAGCAGATGGGTCGGGGCAGCACCTATTGGGAAGCCAAGGGCGGCTTTACCGATTCGGATACTTCTGTGATTTGTACCATCATTTCCAAATATGAGGTAACACAGCTTTTGCGCCATATTCGCGGCATTGATGAGAGTGCCTTTGTGGTAATCAAAGAGCATATTGATGTAGACGGTAACTTTTTTAAGAAGCTGTAATTGGAAAAATGTTGATGATAGCCTTTTATTTCCATGGAAAACTCCATCAAATTCCGTGAAGATAAGGGAACCAAAAGCCATTTCCAGGCAAAGTTATTTTGGAGATGGCTTTTTTGTTTGTCTGGAGCAATCATATAGCCCCTGTAGATAAGCCAGGGCGCGCGCCTGATTCAGGTTGTCCAGGCTGTCGAATAGCTCCAGCAGTGTTTGTTGGTGGTTGGTTAACTGCTGCGCTGCAAACGGTTTGCGCAGATCGGAAAGGCCCATAATATAATCGATGCTGGCGTGAAAAATATGAGACATACGAACTAATGCCGCAAAACTGGGATAATGGCGGCCATTCTCATAGGCGCTGACCGTTTCCTGCGAAACCTCCAGCTCCGTACTGAGCCGAATTTGCGTCATGTGAACTTCTTCTCTCAACTCTCGGATGCGATTTGCCAAATTCATCACCTCTATGACATCATACAGGTTATAATTGTATTTTTTAGTGTTTCATGCTATAATTATTATTGGTTATTATAGTAATTAATATGTGTTAAAATTGTATTATGTAGAAGAGAATGGATTGGCATAAATTATAGAAATTGACAGGTGAAACCATGAAAATCGCAATTTGCAGCAACAAGGATGAGTGCCGCACAATCAAACAATGGCTGCGTATCTATGCAGAAACAGAACATGTAGCAATTACTGTCTTTCAACGAATGGGACAGTTGTTGGCTGCCTATCAGCAGCAGGCTTATTATGATGTGATTTTTTTAGCTTGGCCGGAAAAACTGGAGCTGATACGGCAGCTGCGGCAGCAGGATCGCGATGCGCTGTTGGTTTTGTTGGCCGATGCCCAGCAGGACTTACTGCCAGCCTTTGAGATGGGCGTGTTGACCTGTCTGCAGCGTCCGTTAAAGGAAGATGCGGTAGCGGATGTATACAGCCGTTGCCGAAAAGTATTTTTGCAGCGAAATCAAGAGTTTCGCTTGCTCGTATATAATACCGATGGACAAAAGGAAGAAAAAATCTTTACTACTCGTGAGATACTCTATATGGAAAGTCGTTCGCGCAAGGTTTATATTCATACCATAGACCGGCAACAATATGCGTGCTATGGGCGTATTTCTGCGCTGGAACAGATTTTACGGACAAGCAGTTTTTTTCGCGTTCATAAAAGCTATCTGGTCAATTTACGTTATATCTGCTATATTGGTGTAGATAAGATTGGGTTGGTGCCTTCTGCAGGCTGTCCTGTGGTGCCGCTGCCAGTATCTCGCCGCAAACGGGATATGCTGAAAGAGACTGTGCAGAAGATTTGATTTGGCTGGGAAGTTTATCAAAACTCAGCTTGCGAATGGATTTGGACGCTATGCAGGAGACTACACAGAATGATTGGCAGGTATTGAATCAATGATTCTGGAAAGCCTTAGCGCTTGTTTAAATTTTTA
>CABUKW010000016.1 GCA_902492275.1 uncultured Peptococcaceae bacterium | reverse complement strand
GAATCCCAAGTACATGCCTTTCCCGAATTAAAATTTGAAGAAGGGGTGCGCAAAATTGAACCGGAGCCCTGTGCAATCACCGGCGAACAAATCACCCAGATAGAAGCAGTAACGGCTGCCGATACTTTTTTAGATGCGCTGCAAATTGCCCATAATCAAGGTCAGGTTGAATTTTCTTCTCAAAATGCCAAAATCCCCATTTATGGTGTGCGCTATCAAAACGAGTCGGAGGATACCGTGCTTTATGTAGAGGTTAGCCAAAAAGGCGGTCAGGTGCTGCAATTTTATCAGACCAGAGATATTGGAGCCGCCCAGTATAATACCCAAGAAGCTACAGAGCAGGCACTATCCTTTTTGCAAGAGCTGCATTTTGCCGATATGGCTTGTGTGGACAGTATTACCGATGACCGCGTAGCCGATTTAACCTTTGTGCCGAAAATGAATGACATCTATATTTATTCTGACATGGTCAAAATTCAAATTGCCTTAGATGATAATTCCATTTTAAATTATGACCAAACCAGTTATGCAACCCGCCATTATCAACGGCAGTTGCCCACTCCTACTGTTAGTAAAGAGCAAATTCTCACCAATATGAATCCCAATTTTCAAGTAGAACGTGTCCAACTGGCACTGATTACCGATGAATACAGCATCAACGAAATTCTAACTTATGAGGTACGCGGCACTGTTGTAGAAGAAACTTTCTCTGTTTTTGTAGATGCCCAATCCGGTCAGGAAATTCGCATTGTACGGCGATAACAAGTTCTTTCTTTGCTCACTTATTTATTCCCATTAAATAATTTTATATACTAAATGAACTGGTTTTCTCTTATGAAAAGCCCGAAAAAATATTATAATAAAGATAAACATATTTTGGCGTTTTTCAACCGATACTCATATGACTTGCTACTTCTATAGAAAGACTTTGTTGCCTTTGCCAAGGGGTTGTCGCAACCATTGCTGCGACAGCCCTTTGATTTTCGGTGACTGCTTTCCCGTACATAAGTCATTTGCAACAATTCAGACAAAGGAGGATTCACCATGTTTCAAAAAGGAGATTATATTGTATACCGCAGTACTGGTGTCTGCCGCATTGATAAAATCGGCATTCCAGACGATTTCCCGGCTGCAGCAAAAGACGTGCTGTATTATCATCTCACCCCAATCCGCGGCGCTGGAACCATTTATATTCCAGTAGATACCAAAGTATTTATGCGTCCTGTCATCAGCAAAGAGCAGGCTTTGGAGCTAATCGCTTCCATTCCCTCTATTAAAGAAAGTCCCAATTTCAGCAAGGACCAGAAAGCGTTGGCCGAGCATTATAAATCCTTGTTGCAAACCCATGACTGTGCCACCCTGGTTCAGTTAATCAAAAATATCAACAAAAAAACCCGCGTTCTCAATGAAAAAGGGAAAACAGCGGGAAAAACCGACACCCAATACCGCAAACAGGCTGAAGAATTGTTGCGGGAAGAATTATCCATAGCGCTGGAAATTCCATTGGAAAAAGTGTCCGATTATATCAAGCAGCAGTTAAAATTAAGCGCCGTATAAATGCGCGATCTTTGTTCTTATTTATGTATTCACAATTCATTCTAAACCGCCATGGCAAAACGGCCTTATACCCTTTGCCATGGTGGTTTCTTTTTGCCGTTTTGAAGGACAACCTAAAAGACACTCCCATAATATGTAGCCGCTGGCCATGAAATTCTACAGTTTCAAAATATTTTACTTGTGCAAAATAAATTTATGTGTTACAATGAATTATGATTTTGCAATTATAAAATTTAAGGAGAATTTCTATGCTGCAACGAATTCATTACGCCGATTTACTGCGAATCAGCGCTGCATTTATGGTGATACTGCTGCATGTATCGGCTCAATACTGGAATGTATTGCCTGTTACTTCTCGTGATTGGTTTGTCTTTCATGTATATGACAGTTTCGCCCGCCCGGCAGTTGCTATTT
The DNA here is from genome assembly GCA_902492275.1 of uncultured Peptococcaceae bacterium. Lineage (GTDB taxonomy): Bacteria > Bacillota > Peptococcia > Peptococcales > Peptococcaceae > UBA7185. The sequence continues at coordinate 30,225 of CABUKW010000016.1, read as the reverse complement.
TTGTGATGCTGAGCGGCATGTTTTTGCTGCACCCTGCCAAACAGATTTCACTGCCACAAATATTCCACCGTTATTGCAAAAAACTTGTGTTCATTTTGCTGTTCTGGACCTTCTTCTACGCTACCTGGCACGATGTCATTTGGACCTTCTATCGTGGCGGCACTATCAACTGGCAAACTGTATCCATCTCACTGCAATCTGGACATTATCATCTCTGGTATTGTTACATGCTGCTGGGGCTCTATTTGCTGCTGCCTTTTCTGCGTAAAATCGCTGCCGACCGCAGCCTGTTGCTGTACTTCCTGGCACTGTGTTTCTGTTTTACTGTAATCCTGCCCGTATTGCCCTGGCGCTGGGCAAAAACGATTCGCGTGTCCATGTATTTTTCCTTTACCGCAGGCTTCACCGGTTATTTCCTATTAGGCTATTTCTTGCGCACCACAACTGTCAGTAAACGAATGCGCCTGCTTTGCTATCTGGCGGGAATTGGCGGATTGACCTTTACCGTTTTTGCCAGCTATCACAAAGCCTTAACCGATGGCGTCGCTTTCGGCTATTATAATCCCTTTACCCTGAATACCTTAACCCTGACTGTGGCCGTTTTTCTCTTTTATCAATATGAAATTCCCCATTTGCTGCAACGCTGCCAAGCTATGATTGGTACGCTGGTAGAAAATAGTCTGGGCATTTATCTGATTCATCCCTTTGTGCTGGCTGTACTGCAGCATTGCAACGTAGACGCCCTGTTTTTCGCGCCTACGATTTTATCGGTGCCAACGGTAGCGCTGCTGACCTTCCTGCTCAGTTGGTTTGCTGCCACCATTTTGCGCATCTGTCCCCTTTTTGAAAAATATTTATGCTGATTTTAGTGAAAATAAAAAACCGGCTATCTAATTGTAACTATGAAACAATTGATAGCCGATTTCGTAAATTTCTGTTTTTATTCAAGGCCTAATAGTTTTGCTGCATTATGATAGAAGAAATTTTCCATATGGCGTTCTTCTACAACACCGTTATGCTCATAGGCCGCTTTTACCATCTGTGGCGGCGTTACGGGATAGGATGAGCCAAATAAGAATTGATCTGGGCACCAATGATTCATAATTTCTGCATAATCCTGATGTCCAGCACCTGCAAACAATTGCGTATCTATTGCAAAATACAGATTTGTTCTCTTCATCATCATTGTCCCAAAATCCCGCCCCCATGGATAAGCACCGTGTCCCATAATAATTTTCAACTTAGGAAAAGCCGCCAGCACCTGATCTACATAAAATGGAATATTATTATCAAAATAGGGGACTGTCATATAGGCCAAAGTAAGCATTACTGGAATATTATTTTCTTCTAAGTATTTATAAACAGGAAAGAAAATTTCGTCATTTACCTGATAAGTCTTGCCATTCACTGGAATCCCGGGTTCAACAGTTACACCTTTTGCATAGCCTTTTCCATTGAAGATATAGCGTTCTACAATATGTTTTGTTTCTTCCACATCTGCGAGATTCACATACGGGAATAGATAGAATTTACCAGGATACTTTACTGTCAATTCTTCCAAAGCATCATTATTTGCGCCATTTCTACTAGCAATTACAGATGCTACAATTTCAGACTGTTCACATTCCTGCAAATATTCTTCTATAGAAGCATTCTTGTAAGATTTAGGCAGTGGATCCACTAAGCCCATATTTTTTAAGCAACCTGCCAAATTACCCGGCCATTTGTCATATTCAAACAAACCGTTAAACGAATCGTATGGTGGCCGTACTCTAAAATCAATAGCTTTCATGATTTGCTCCTCTGTTATTTATAGATTCACATTTTAAATACATCGTTTCTATATTACACATTGCACAATTCAAACTGTTCACTAAAATTCATACTGTGGCATCTTTGCCAGCACCTCTTTACATTCTGCCAATACTGTATCAATAATGACTGCTGCCGGACGAATTTCTTTGATTAAAGGTGCGATTTGCCCTGCCATTACCGCACCATTTTCCATATCGCCTTCAGCCATAGCTTTTTTCAGGGAACTTTCGGCTACTGGGCGAAGTAGTTCTGCAGCTTCTCCCTGTATATGCTCTGCTTCTATACGCAATAATTCATCAGACAGCCTGTTTTTAATCTGACGGCATGGCTCACCAGTACAAGTTCCTGTAATAACAGACTGCATATCTTGTGCATTAACTACAGCTTGTTTTACATTGGGATGAACTAACGTTTCCTCGGCGGCTAAAAATATGGTACCCATTTCAATCCCTTCTGCACCCAAGGCAATTGCTGCAGCCATACCACGACCGTCTGCAATACCACCAGATGCAATCAACGGCGCTTTAATTGCGTCAGCAGCCTATGGAACTAATACAGTAGTAGCTTCATAGGTCACATGGCCACCGCCTTCCCAGCCTTTTACAACAATCACATCAGAACCGGCTTTATCTGCTACAATCGCGTCATGAATATCGCTAGCCTTTACAATTACTTTACTACCCAATGCATGCCATTTGTCAAAATAAGTTTTTGCCAACTCATAGTCTAAGTTTAATAATGTATCCGCATAAACAACAGCGGGCCGTTCATCTTCTACTACTTTTGTAATTTTATCCAATAATGCAAAATCGGGAATTAAAATAACATTGATACCGAAAGGCTTATCAGTTAATCTTTTTGTCTCTTGAATCTGCGCCTCCACAAATTCAAGCGGTGCAAAGCCCACACCTAAAATGCCAATTCCCCCAGCGTTAGATACTGCTGCTACAAGTGGAGCTGTGGAAGTCCAAGCCATTGGACCACAGATAACAGGTTTTTCAATTCCCAAAGTTTCACATACTCGATTTGCCATTTTTCATCCTCTTTTCTGCACTTATATATTTTTATTATTGCAAACCTAACGCTCGTTTCGCATTATTGCAAAATAAATTTTCTTTTATATCATCAGGTAAATCAAACGCATCATAAGAAGCTTTCATCTCCGAAATCGTAGCTAACGGATATGCTGTAGAAAAACAAATTCGTTCAGATAACATATTTCTAGCTGCCGTAACATAACCCTCATAGCCAGGCGTATTCGGTGTCATATACGTATCCGGTGCTAAATAAACATTGCCACGACATAACGCTATCTGACAAATCTCTGTTACAAAAGGCCAACCAGCATGTCCGCAAATAATTGTCATCTTTGGATATTTTACTGCTACATGATCCAATTCTACAGGATTATATAAACCTAAATCCGGAGCAAATAATCCGCCCCACTGTAAATAAACTGGAATTTGTTCCATTTCACATTTTTCGTAAATTGGTGTCAAAATCGGGTCATCTACATGCAATGGACCATTCTTGCAGAATGGTAGTTCCATTACAATACCCGCCGAGGGGCCGTTTACTGCATATTTATCAATATCGTTCAATGCATTTAAAATACCAGTTGTAGGATCAATTCCTGCCATCACGATGAAACGTCCCGGATAATCTTCTAATAAACCAATAACATCATCATTTAACACACCATCCGCTGTACGAACAGGCACCACACCCATATCCACGCTTGCTTCATCCATTTCCTGTATTAACAGATCCATTGATTTTTCAAAACAAGACAGTGGCATATGTCCGCCATTTTTCAATACAGTAGGCGCAATGTATTGTGGTACCTGAAAAAAACTCATATTCGTAATGCTCTTATACGGTGGGCGTAAACGCATATCAATTATCATCTTCATAACCTCCTAAAATTTTTTTCATGAGTTAACCTTCACACCTATTTCTAACTCCATCTAAATCTCATCTAATTCCCCCTATTCTAACTACAATATTCCAATAAAGTACCAATATGGTACAATAACAACCATCATGAATATTAAATGTAACATCATACGAATAGAATTGTACTTGATAAAGTCTTTCATACTAAATAGCCCAAGAGCGAAATACAATAAATAAGCTGTGTTTTCATGAGGCATGAAAACATTCGATGTATTCATAATCATTGTAAATAATGTGGCTACTGGACTAATACCCAAATCTACCCCAATCTGCATCATCGGTACACCCAACGCTGTTGTTACTGCTACGGGCGTCAACAGAAAGTTCGAAATTGTAGAAATTATCCATACACCAAAAATATAAGCTACATCTGATAGCCCTTGCAGCATCGGACTAACAATGCCAGTAATCAAGGTACCTACACCAACGGCATTTCCAACTGTACCAATAGAAATACATGCTACAGTGAAGAATACAATACCAAAGTTCACTTTCTTTAAAGCTTCTCCATCGGCTAAATGAATACCGGGTAAAAACACAGCCCAAGCTAATATACTAAAACCATATGCTGTTTTCCATCCTAAAAAGCTAGAACCAATCAGATAAGCCACAACAAGCAAAGTTAATACGATTGCCTTTTTCTCTGCATTAGACATAGAACCAAGCTTACTCAACTCTTGCTGAAAGTAGGCTGCAGAAATATTATTATCTCTCGGTTTAAAGAATACTTTTGTAATCAAAACCATCCAGATGATATCAAATATCAACCATGGCACTGCAGTCTGCAAATAAGACATCCAGGTAATGGTCAAACTAGCGTCGAACATATTAATTACCGAAGCGCCTACGCCAGCATTAATGGGATTATAAAGCCATGCAAAAGGCGCTACTGCACCGGTCATAGCCGCAAATACTACACCATTGGCTTCTCGTGAACCCATTTTATAGCCCATACCGTGACATATACCAAATACAATAGTTGCAAACAGTGGAAACCCTGTCACAGATGTCAAAAAGGAAATCAACAAAGCTGCAAAATAAATAGCCCACAGCATTTTGCTATAACTACCGCCTAATTTTAAAATCAGATGATACGCCAAACGATTCATAATTCCTGTCTTCTCAAGAGCTGCACAAAATACAAGAGAACCTATAATCATCCATGCAACATCATTCGACCATGCAGAAAAAACCACGCTTGCCTCCGCAATTCCTGTTACCGAATATCCCATAAACAGCACCATAGCTGCTACTAAGCTATCTACTAAATCAAATACGACCAACATAATAGCAAATAATGTTACTATGAAAAAAATCCGCAATGACTGCGTATACAATTCTGATAATGGGATAAACATGATACAAAGCGGTAAAATAATAGTAATCAACCATTTCAGCTTTTCATTCGATATGTTACTCATACCAATACCTCCTATCACTTACAAGAGAAAATTAGAAATTATTGTGAACAGCGCTGTTATTTATATAAACCATTTATTTTATATATATCATAACTCAAAATTTTATTTATGCATAATCCCAAAATAGCGTGTTTCTATTACGCATTTTTCCTATAATCTTTACAATAATAATTCGAATTAGTATAATAATTTTAATCCCTTTCCCAATGCCCCTCTAAAATCAAGGAGATGAAATTATGCAGTTAAAGCATATTGAATATTTTGTGAAAACAAGTGAATATAAATCTTTTAACGAAGCTGCAAAAAACCTATTCATCAGCCAGCCTAGTCTTAGCGCTGCTATTGCAACATTGGAACAGGAATTGGGATATCCGCTCTTTACACGCAGTAAGAACGGTATTACTTTAACAACAGAAGGAAAGCAAATTTTACCTGACGCTATTCAAATGCTAAAAATGCAGCAGAATTGGCTCAACTTAGCCACTCATACATCTAAAATTAAAGGGGAGGTGCGAATTACAGCACCTGACATTATTTGCAGCACAATTTTGCTTGATACAATTTTGACTGCATCCAATCGATACCCTTCCTTACAAATTATATTAAAAGATGAATCTCCCAAGATTGTAGCCCCAATTGAGACAAATCATTCTCTATTTTTAGGTCTCGACTTTTGTGATCCTGCTGGTTTAATTTCTTTAAAGAAAAAAATGAATCAAAATAATTTTAAAGTTTTTCCTATTGCAGATATATCAAGTCTTGTCTTTTTAAATGCTTCTCATCCGTTTGCTAGACAAGAAGAACTTACATTAAATCAATTAACAGAGTTCCATTTAGTTACTTATGAAAAGTACACGATTCTGCCCTATGGAGAAATTTACGCACAATTTCCAAAAACGCAAATAAAAAAATTGCCTACCAGAGAAATGATGTTCAACCTCATATCCCTAGAGCCAAACTATATCGGAATTTTTTCTTCTATCTGCTTAAGAACTTGTCCACAAATAAAAAATGACACGATTTGTGCAAAAACTATAAAAAATTACCCTATGCCGATGAAAATAGTATTATTATTCCCACAAAATCAAAAGGACAATCCTTTATTGCAAGCAATAAAGGATCTATTGCTAGAATCTTGCCAAAAACTAGATATATGTAACAATGATTAACACATCGTTTTTCACTTGTAATCCCTTTCTTGACAAACCGCCCAGTTTGCAGTAGCATATATCTAGAATCCTAACTCATAAATAATAACAATAAACTTATGTGAACTGTTCCCTGCATTTTTGGTCAAAGGAATTCATCTGTCTAATATTTTTCTTGTCCCATAGTTAGTTTCAACTAAGCATCATTGCTATAAAATAATATTCGAGATGGAGGTTTTCAAATGGCAAATGTAATCATTGTGCTGATTTTAGTGGCAGTCTGCGCCTATGGCGTTAAAAGCTACATGAAAAATGTTTCTCATGGCTGCTGTGGTTCCGGTGGCGACGAGGAGAAAAAAATCCGCGTGCAGGATAAGCATGCAGAACATTACCCGTACTGCGTCAAAGTCGGCGTAGACGGTATGACCTGCAGCCATTGCAAGCTGCGGGTAGAAAATGCGCTCAATGAGAAAGAAGGCGTATGGGCTCAGGTGGATTTGAAAGACAAGTCGGCTACCGTGCGCATGAAACAACCGCTGAGTGAAGACGAAATCCGCACTAGCATCAGTCGGGCCGGCTACACTGTCACCGATTATCAGGAAGCGTAGCCTATGAACAGACATGAAGCAATCGCGCAGGCTTACCGCGCATTGGGCAACGAAGCGACCTTTTATGACGGCATGATTACCTGCTCCACGCTGCCCGGTAAGGCGGTTTGCAAACTGGTGTGGAATATGGACACACAAAAAAATAATCGCTATTTAGAGCTGGCGCTTTCCGGCATTCCCGCCGATTTTTCCGGCTCCTTGCTGGAGGTTCCTGTCGGCACCGGCATTCTGACCATGCCCGTCTATCAGCAGCTGCCCCTAGCCAGTATCACCTGTCTGGATTATTCCGCCGCTATGATGCAGAAGGCACAGGCACGGGCACAAGCCATGGGGCTGTCCAATGTTACCTTTCTGCAAGGTGACGTGGGCCAACTGCCTATGACAGACGACAGCTTAGATTTGGTGCTGTCCCTGAATGGCTTTCATGCCTTTCCCGACAAAAAAGCGGCCTATAAAGAAATCCTGCGCGTTTTAAAGCCTGGCGGCATTTTCTGCGGCTGCTTCTATGTTAAGGGCCAAAATAAACGCACCGATTGGTGGATTCGTCATCTTTATACGCCAAAAGGGTTTTTCACACCGCCCTTTGACACGGCGGACCGTCTGCAAAAGCGGCTGGATTATTTATTCACCGAAGCAACCGTGCAAACGGTAGAATCTATGGCCTGCTTTTGCTGCCGTAAATAATTCGCTTTACCGCTAAAGGCGATGACAACTCAATCCTCTGTAAAAAGGATAAAAGGTCTGTACCGGCTTGGTGAAACCGGTGCAGACCTTTTCTATGCTATAGGATTTTCCAGATCAGCGTTCAAATTTTCTCCCAAAACCAGACAGAATCGCAATCCAGTAAACGACAACCAGCAACATGCAGTGATACGTATACGGGATAAAATCAAATGCAGTGAAGCCGCCATCCACCATGCCGGTTGCCGCAGCACAGGATACCGCGTACAGCACCGCGCCGCCATAGGGCAACAGCCCCGCCGTTCCGCAGGCAAGACCATCTAAAATATTAGCCCCTCTAGCCCGGTCCACATGGAAATTTTTTAATAGATTACGAGCTAAGCCGCCGGATAACAAAATGGAATAGGTAGCGCCGCCCATCATAGCCGAGCCCAGCATGGCCAAAAAGCCTACGATAGCTTCCGCCTGTTTATAGGTGCGGCATTTTGCAATAGCAGCTACTGCAATGCTCTCAAATACGCCGCTGACTTTTAAAATCTGAATAATCATAAAAATCAGCATACACAGCACCGCCGCATTCATACAATTACCTAATCCCTGCGCCACTACGCCTTCCGCGTCAAAAAAACCGGCAAAACGCAGTTTGCCCAGCAGTACGCACAGCACCGCTGCTAATATGGTATTAAACATTAAAGCATAAATAAAATTCTTGCCTCGCAGCATCATGACCACCAATAACACCGGACAAACAAGCAGCACCAATCCCCATAAGCCGCTGGAATCCAGAGCGCCTACACTTGCCACCAGCTCTGTGGTACGCACTCCCTGCCAGATAAACAACAGTGCTGCCAAAACACCAGCAATCACCGAATATTTAAAACGAGAGCGCACGACGGTGATGATTTCTGTTTCCTGCGTGGTGGCTGAAGCAATCGTCGTGTCGCTTACTGGCGCCAAATTATCGCCAAAAAATCCGCCGCTGACAATGGCGCCCATTACCAAAGCGGGATCACAGCCCAGTTTCACCGCTAAAGGCAACAAAACAGGCGTAGCCGCAGCTACTGTACCGCTGGTGGTGCCGGTAGAACTGGACACCAGCACACACAACAAAAAAATGGCTACTGGCAAAACAGCAGCCGGAATATGGGCTACTACCGCCAGATACACCAAACCATCGCACAAGCCGCCGATAGTCAGCAACACTGACATCACGCCAGACACAAAGAAGGTCAACAGCACCATGGCCAGCGAAGCATCCGACAAGCCATCAATCAAAATCTGCTGATACTGGCTTTTATCATGGATGAGCAAAAAACCTACCATCAAGGCCAAAAAAGCAGCAGCCCAAAAACTTTTGCCGCTGCTGTAACCCAGCACCGATAATACTGCCAATGTCACAAACAGCAGTACCATAGGAACTGCACCACCTAACCGCCCGCCGTAAAAACGAACGTATTGATCTTCATCCTGTAACTTCTGTCTGTCGTTTTCTAAATTCTGTTTCATATTCTGTTCACACGTCCTTCTGTTGGAATCCATTCTTCTGCAAATAAAGGATATTGTTTGGCCATAGCCGTCACCTGTTTCTCAATCTGCTGCAGCTTTGCTGGGTCATGGGCATTATGCAATGCATCAGACATCCAACAGGCAATTTGCTGAAACTGCTCTGCTTTGAAACCGCGAGTCGTCAATGCAGGCGTACCAATGCGAATTCCGCTGGTCACATCATGGGGCTGCGGATCAAAGGGCAGCGGCTCTTTATTCACCACGATTCCCACTGACGACAACACTGCGTCAGCCTCCCTTCCACTGGCAATATGGCTGCGCACATCCACCAAAATTAAGTGGGTATCAGTGCCGCCTGTCACCAGACGAAAACCACACTGCTGCAAAGCATCTGCCAAAACCTGTGCATTCTCCAGCACACATTGCTGATAAGCGCGAAACTCTTTACTCATGCACTCCTTGGCCAGCACCGCCCGCGCAGCAATCATATCCATTTTAGGGCTGCCCTGTATGCCCGGCGATACTGCTTTGTCAATTTTCTCCGCCAGCGTCTGTTTACACAAAATCACACCACAGCCTCTAGGCCCACGCCAGGTTTTATGGGTAGTTGTCGTCACCACATCGGCATAGGGCACCGGATTTTCCAGCAAGCCAGCAGCAATCAGTCCAGCCGGATGGGCGATATCCACCAATAAATAGGCGCCCACACGCTGCGCAATATCAGCAAACCGGCGGTAAGGCACCACACGCGGATAAGCACCCGGACCACAAATAATTAGTTGGGGCCGATATTGCAGCGCCAACTGCTCCACCTGTTCCATGTCAATTTGTTCCGTATCCCGTCGGAAACCATACTGGACAATCCGATATTGCATACCCGAAAGATTATCGGCGGCACCGTGGCTCAAATGACCGCCTAAATCGGTACCCAACGATAAAATCGTATCGCCGGGCTTTAGCAGCGCCTGCAGCACTGCGATATTGGCAATAGAAGCGCTCATTGATTGCAGGTTTACATGCTCACAGCCAAACACCTGCTGAATTCGCCGCGCCGCCAAGCGCTCAATGGCATTGACCACCTCACAGCCGCCTACCTCCCGACTATCTGGATAACCATGGGCATTTTTATTGGCCAAAATACTGCCTTCCAGTGCTGACGCATAAGGCGACGTATAATTTTCCGAAACAATCAAACATAGCGTATGCAACTGCCGTTGATATTCTGCTTCGGCCAACGCCGCCATTTCTGGATCAAACTGCCGGATACGTTCCATCGGCTCTGTAAAACAATCCATGTCTCTTCCCTCCCAAGTATTTTTCTAGTATAAAGAGAAGTTGACTCCTAATCAATATCCAGTTTTTACTTTTTTAACAGTATCAGTATACAACATACTCCTCCATTCCACGTTCAATCTCCAACAACTGGGACAAACAGCACCAAGGGGCCTTAAAATAAAAACGCCGTATAGGAGCCCTCCTACACAGCGTTTTTGCTCTATTCTATTGATTTTCCAAGGCTTCGCATAACTGATGTATGGTTTTGCCCAACAGCGGATGGCGCACAAAACCAGCAATCTCATCCAGGGGCTTTAACACAAACATACGGTTTTGCAAGTCGGCATGGGGAATGGTGAGCTGCTCGGTATCCAGCACCAAATCATCATACAGCAGGATGTCCAAGTCGACGGTGCGGGGGCCCCAATGAACTTTCCGCTCCCGCCCCAGTTGCAGCTCGATGGCGTGCAAGGTATCCAGAAATTGCTCTGGACTTTGCAGCGTTTTGACCTGTAAACAGCCATTGAGAAACTCGGGCTGGTCGGTATAGCCATAAGGCGCTGTCACAAACAGACTGGAGCCCTTGGTAATCTGGCAGTCCCGTTGTTCTTTCAAAAGCAGCATCGCCTGACGGATATAACCCTCCCGATTGCCCAAATTGCTGCCGATGCCTACATACACCGTATGCCACTGCCGTTCCACTGCCACCGACACATAGGCAAAAGGCAGCGAAATTGGCGCGTTGGGCTTTTTCACCTCTAATGCAATGCGCTGCACCAACGGAAATTTCAGCAAAATCTCCCGGGCCAGCACATCGGCCACCGTCTCAATTAACCGGAAGGTATGCCGCTCCATCAGTTCTTTGAGATAGTAGCACACCTCGCCGTAATTGACGGACTGGCTCAAATCATCCTGCTGGGCCGCTTTGCCGGCATCTACTTCCAATTGGGCGCAGATTAAAAATTTCTGGCCCAATTTATTTTCTTCCGGATAAACGCCGTGTCGGGCGTAAATCTCCAAATTTTCGATACAAATTTTATCCATACAAGGCCCTCCTACATCGGCTTACAATGGCAAATAGCCTCTGCCATTTTAATGGCCCGATAATTTTCTTTTACATCGTGTACCCGCACAAAATTCCAACCAGCCAGCACCGCCAGCACAGTAGTCACTAAAGTGCCTTCTACCCGCTGGTCCACCGGCAAGTCTAAGGTTAAGCCAATCATGGACTTACGGGAGGTTCCCAACAGCATGGGATAGCCCAGCAAGTTAAATTGCGGCAGCTGCTGCATCAAATACAGGTTTTGCTCACAGGTTTTGCCAAAGCCGATGCCTGGATCCAGTATGATATTTTCTTTGGGCACACCGGCAGCTACAGCAGTTTCGGCGCTGTGGCGCAAACTTTCCAGGCATTCCAGAAGAAGATTGGCATACTGGGTATTGTGTTTGTTATGCATCAGACAGCAAGTGGCCCCTGCCTGAGCAATGACAGCAGCCAGTTCTGCATCATGCTGCAGGCCCCAAATATCGTTGACCAGATGGGCCCCGCTGGCTAACGCCGCTTTCACCACCGGCGCTTTATAGCTGTCGATGGATACCGGCACATCAAACCGCCTGGTCACCGCTTCAATCACCGGCGCCACCCGGCTGATTTCTTCCTCGTCGCTGATGGCTGTGTGCCCGGGGCGGGTCGATTCTCCGCCGATATCGATGATATTAGCCCCCTCCGCCAGCATTTGTTCTACCCGATACAGCGCATCATCTAAGGTGGGGTAGCTGCCGCCGTCCGAAAAGGAATCGGGCGTCATATTCAAAATGGCCATAATATAGGTGTGCTGTTGTAAATCAAAAAGGCGGTTGCCAATTTTCATCGTCTGCTGCATGTTGTCCACACTCCTGTTCTGTTTTTTTCAAGTGATCGGTTCTATTTTTGCGGGCCTAGCAGGCTTGTTTGCCCATATCATTGTAAATTCTCGGAAAGCCTATTGGTTGAGCAGAAAACCGGCATTTTGGCTGTATTTTGTACCCCCCTGTTAGAGCGCAAAATACAGAATACGCCGAAAAAAGAAGAAAATCAGAGTAAAAAAATGTTTCACGTGAAACATTTTTATCCCAAACTGTAAACAGTTATCCAAACCAACGCATCATAAAGAAGCGATAAGGGGGCGTATCGCCCACCCATCTGTTATGGCTAACGACAGTGAACGGTATCACGAACCGTTACACCATACGCTGCACAAGGCGTCGGTGATTCGCCGACTCCTGCTGCCGTTTAGTATAAAATAGTTCGATTGCGCTTTTCCAGCTGCCATTTACATTGGGCCTGCGCTTTACACTGAAAGCAGTTCCGGCTCAGCTTATCGGCCTGATACAGCACTTGTGCCAGCAAATCCTGCTGGGGCTGCGCGCCATGCTGACCGATGGCCTGCACTATCTGCGCCGTCTCTTCGGCGCTGTAGCCAGCGTCAGGCAAAATCGCCGCCGCCAGCTCGGCGCTGGCCTGATGATGGGCCACGCCCTGCTCATATTGCCGGTAACGGCCCAAATCATGCAAGAGAGCCGCGCCATACACCACATCCTTCTTTAAGGGCTGCTGCTGCTCCAGCACCATAATCCAGGCAATGCGGGCTACATCCAGCAGATGGTCCAAACCATGACAGCAGAATATACGCTGCTGCTCTAACTGCTGAATGCGCTGCAGGCCATATTGAAACCGCCCATCCTGCAAAATGCGCTCAATTCTCTCCATGCTGCACCTCCCACTGCCGTACCGCCTGCTGCACTGCGTGAATGGTGGACAATGAGCCGCAGGAAACGATCACATCTTCCCTGTCGGCCCGTTGCAGCACCTGCTGCGCTGCCTGCTCTGCACTTTCTGCCACCTGCACCTGCTGAAAATAAGGCGCTACCGCCGCTGCCAGCAGCTCCGCCTCCAAGCCCCGCTCATGCTGGGGCTGAAAGCAGAAAACCGTCTGGCTGCAGCCGCTCAGAATGGCCCCAATCTGCGAATAGTCCTTATCGCGAAACACGCCCAGCAAAAGCCAGATACGCTTACCGGCAAAATGGGCCTGCAGGGTTTGGGCCAACGCCTGGGCGCCGGCCGGATTATGAGCGCCGTCCACCACAAACAGCGGCGCTTGCCCGATGATTTCAAACCGGCCGGGCCAGCGGGTTTTGACCAAACCAGCCTGTATCGCCCCGTCGGTCAAAGCAGACTCCTTTTTTTGCAAAAGCTGCAAGGCTTCTATGGCAATAGCTGCATTGATCTGCTGATAATCGCCTAACAGACCGATGGTAAGCTGTGGCCACCGCCCATAGGAAAACCGCTGCCCCTGCCAGTCCCAATGCTGCTTCTGTATTTGGCTTCCATCCACTAGCAGCGGCGTAATGCCGCACTGCTGGCAGCGTTCTGCTAAAACTGCCTGCGCTTCCGGCTGCTGCGGCCCGATGACCGCCGGACAATAGGGCTTGAGGATGCCGCCCTTCTCGGCGGCAATGGCGGCCAGATGATCGCCCAGCATACGGGTATGATCCAGACTGATAGGCGTTATCACAGACAGCACCGGCTGGGTAATCACATTGGTGGAATCCAGCCGCCCGCCCATGCCTACCTCCAGCAGTACATAATCGCAGCGCTGCTGGGCGAAATACAAAAAGGCCAGCGCCGTTTCCACTTCAAACACGGTAGGCGTATCCAAGCCCTGCCGCTCCATCTGCACACAAGCCTGCTGGATTTTGGTCAAAAGCGAGGCCACCGCCTGTTTGCTGATATACTGCCCATTGATTTGAATACGCTCTCGGTAATCGTACAAGGTAGGCGAGATATAGCGGCCCACCCGCAGCCCGGCTTCCCGCAGCGCGCTGTCCAAAAAGGCGCACACCGAGCCTTTGCCGTTGGTGCCGGCCACATGGATAAACCGCTGTCCCTTTTGCGGATTGTCCAGCCGTTCCAGCAACGCTTCCATGCGCTCTAAGCCCAAAGCAATTCCTTTGCTGTTTAATTGATTGATATACTGTAACGCTTCCTCATAATTCATTGGGCCACATTCCTTATCCTGAAACTCCTGTTATAAAAATTCTGCAGCTTTTATTTTATCACGCTCCCATTTTTCTGTATACCCTTAATTCCTGTCATTTGGTTGCCCAACAGGACATTTATTTGTTATAATATTCATACTATCAGCGAATAGAAGCATTTCGACACAAAGGAGCTTTTCATCATGTTAGGAACCATTGTCAACACTATCACCATCCTCACCGGCAGTCTGATTGGCAGCGTGGTGCGCAAGGGCATCAAGGAAGAATATCAGGGTGCGCTGTTTACTGCCATGGGCTTAGCCGCCGCAGCGCTGGGCATCAACGCCGTTGTCAGCAATATGCCCAACAGCCAGTATCCGGTGCTGTTTATCATCAGCTTAGCCGCCGGCAGCTTAGCAGGCACCATACTGGACATTGACGGGCGATTTCAAAAGCTGACGGGCCGTTTTGCTTCTTCTCAGCTGGGGCAAGGGCTGTCCACCGCCATTTTGCTGTTCTGCATCGGCACCTTATCCATCCTGGGGCCTATCCAGAGCGCGCTATACGGCGACCATACCTATCTGCTCACCAACGCCACGCTAGACTTTGTCACCTCTATGGTGCTGGCCTCCACCTACGGCATCGGCATTGCCTTGGCCGCCGTGGTGCTGTTTGTTTGGCAGGGCGCTATCTACGTAGGCGCCGGATTTCTAGCCGCCTTTCTCTCGCCGGAGCTTTTGACCGAAATCTCCATCATCGGCGGCGTCCTGATTGCCAGCTCCGGTATCGGCATTTTGGGCTTGAAGGACTGCAAAACCCTGAACATGCTGCCTTCTCTGCTGGTACCGGCTATCTGGTTTGCAATAAAGGGGCTTGTGGGGATGTGAGTTTTGGTCATAGCTTTGTGGTTTGCGTTTTTTGCCGTTTCCGATAAAACGGTTTGTAAACACAGACTTCTCAATCATACAAAGAACCGCAGTTACGCACAAAAACGCAACTGCGGTTCTTTGTTCTTGTCATCAGCACTGCCTGTTCCTATAACCCCAAGCCGGCTGCCCAAGCCTGCACTGTTTCGGCAGAAGCGCCGGAAGAAAATCTTTCACCGGCAAGCCAGTTGCCTGTGCCCGCCAACTGGGCCAGCAGTTCGCCGCTTTCTCCCAGACCGGAGCTGGCGGAGGTGCAGAACGGAATTACCGTTTTTCCTGTGAAATCGTTGGCTTCTACAAATCCATCTACCGGCCAGGCGGCAATGCCCCACCAGATGGGATAGCCGATAAATACGGTATCGTATTCATCCCAGCCGTCAACTGTCGTTGCTGTAAGCGCTACATCGCGGGAACTTACATTGTCATGCTCACGCACCACCCGACTGTTTTCATCGTTCCAGTTCAAATCGGCGCTGGTGTAAGGCTCTGCAGGCACCAGCTCAAAGATATCAGCCTCTGTTGCTTCCGCAATCACATTAGCTACCGCCTCTGTGCTGCCTGTGGCCGAGTAATAAACCACCAGCGTTTTCCCTGCTGCAGCTTCTGTTTCAGGTTCTTCCGGCTGCGGTGTTACCGCCGGTTCTTGTTCTGTATTGAGATTGTCCCCATGCTCTGTTTCCAGATAGCTGCACAGCATAGCGGCTACTTCTGCGCGGGTAGCGCTGGCCTTGGGTACAAGCTGATTATCGCCGCGTCCGCTGACAATTCCGTTCTGCTGCGCCCAAACCACAGCAGTCTGCGCAAAGTCAGAAACCTGCGCCGCATCGCTGAAGGTGGCTGTCCCGCTGACCGCCGGACGCCCTGCGTCGCGCCACAGCATGGCAACGATTTGTTCCCGGGATACGTCGTCATTGGTGCCGAAGCGGCCGTCGCCATAGCCGCCGATTACAGCTTCCTGCGCAGCCCATAACACAGCATGACTGTACCAGGCATCTGCATCGGTGTCTGTGAAATCATCTGTACCGGATACTGCCGGACTTCCTGCATGACGATACAATACATTGGCCAGCATAGCGCGGCTCATGGTCATATCAGGCGCAAAGGAATCCTGACTCACGCCGCCCATAAGTCCGGCGTCCACAATCCGATCCACGGAACCGGCATACCAGGCGGTTTCCGACACATCGGTAAAATCGGCGGCAAAAGCAGCCGCACTGCCTAACAAACAAAGCATCATCACCAAGCATACGATTGTTACTAATTTACATGATTTTTTCATCAATGATACACTCCTTTCATTTTTACAAACTCATTTCACATCATTTTCATTTCCCCCACAACGGTTTGCATCGATACATTCACGCTATGCTTTGACATACCAGTAGTATACGATAGGAAAGCACCTATATCAAATACTTCGTTTCTATGTTTTTCTATGCCTGCAAAGTATATCTGCTCTTCCGCAAGTCTCGGCGTCTTTCCAGGGCAGCTGCTATGGTTCGCAGCTCTTACAATCCCAAGTCTGCCACCCATGCCTGCACCGTTTCGGCAGAAGCGCCGGAAGAAAATCTTTCACCGGCAAGCCAGTTGCCTGTGCCCGCCAACTGGGCCAGCAGCTCGCCGCTTTCTCCCAGACCAGAACTTGCAGACGTACAGAACGGAATTACCGTTTTTCCTGTAAAGTCGTTGGCTTCTACAAATCCATCCACCGGCCAGGCGGCAATACCCCACCAGATGGGATAGCCGATAAACACGGTATCGTATTCATCCCAGCCGTCGACCGTCGTCGCTGTAAGCGCTACATCACGGGCGCTTACATTATCATGCTCATACACCACCCGACTGTTTTCATCGTTCCAGTTCAAATCCTCACTGGTATAAGGCTCCGCAGGCACCAGCTCAAACAGATCGGCCTCTGTTGCTTCCGCAATCACATTGGCTACCGCCTCTGTGCTGCCTGTGGCCGAGTAATAAACCACCAGCGTTTTCCCTGCCGCTGTCTCCGCCTCATCAACGGCGGCGTCCTGCCCTTGCGCGGCAGAGTTGCCGCAGCCAGCTAACACCAGCAACAGCAGCATGGTCAATAAAAAATGAACTCCTTTTTTCATAAATGCATACGCTCCTTATAAACATTCCTGAAAGATCTGCAAAATTTCTTCATGGGTCATTCGCTTATAGCTGCCCGGCGAAAGATTACAGCTATCGGCAATCTCCTTCAGCAGACCTTCCTCCTGCAAGCCCAGCTGCCGCAGGGTCGTAGGCAGCCCAATTTCTACGATAAAATCGGCCAAAGCCTCGATACCGGCCAAAGCCACCTCTGCGTCTGCTTTACCGGAACCGTCAACGCCCCACACAGCCTGTGCAAAGCGGACAAATTTAGGCAAGCCCTCCTGGTAAATATGCCGATAATATACCGGATGCAGCACCGCCAGCCCCTGTCCGTGATTGCAATCCAGATAAGCGCCCAGCTGATGCTCCATCTGATGACAGGTAAAATCGGTCTTTTTGCCCAGCTTTATCACCCGATTTTCCGCCATGGTGGCCGCCCACATCAGATTGCTGCGGGCAGTATCATCCTCCAGATTGACAATGGCAGCCCGCAAATTACGGATTACGCTGCGCATCAAGGCCTCGGCAAGATCGTCGGATACATTGTCCTCATTGGGTTCGCTGAAATAAATTTCCATAATATGCGATAAGATGTCGAACGCGCCGGAAATCATCTGCAGCTTCGGCACGCTGTAGGTGTAAGCAGGATCCATCAGCGCAAAAGCCGGATTGCAGGCTGGATAATCGCGGCCCGTTTTGATTTTGAGCGCTTCATTGGTAATGACTGCGCCGCCGTTACATTCACTGCCAGTACCGGCTACCGTCACAACCACGCCCAAAGGCAACGGTTTAAAATCTACAACGCCGCTTTTGGCCCAATATTGCTCCCACAAATCGCCCTCAAACACAGCGGCCATGGACACGGCTTTGCAGCAATCCATCACCGAACCGCCGCCTACGCCCAAAATCAAATCCACCTGATGCGCCCGGGCCAACGCCGCGCCCTCCTGCACCTTGGCATAGGTGGGATTGGCCATGATACCGGAAAACTCCACCACCGTTTTTCCTGCCTGCTGTAAGCAGTCCATCACCTCGGCATAAATGCCGTTTCTTTTAATCGAGCCGCCGCCATAGGCCAGCATCACACAATCGCCGTATTGCTGCAGCAGATTGCCTAAATAGGTTTTTACACACCCCTGCCCAAAATACACCCTGGTGCTGTTTTCAAATACAAAATTCTGCATGATATACCATCCTCCTTCATCATCATGAACCCATTCAAGAACGAACAAAATTGGTAAAGACCGGCGGCTCCTGCGGCGGCAGTGCTATGCCAGCACGGGCGCCTGCCTCTTTACAGCGCAGCAGATAGGCCATATTTGCGGCCAGAACCCGCATATTGAACAGCCCCTCTTTGTCCTGCTGCACCTCTTCTGCTTTGGCGCCATGCACCATATTCCAGTATCGGGCTGAGACAACCGGCATTTCCTGAATGGTAAAATATTTGTTCATCTGGTCAAAGGCTGCCGTGGTACCTGCCCGCCGGGCAGAAAGCACCGCTGCCGCCGGCTTTAACCGAAAGGCCTGATTGCCGTTTCCATTGATTTCCGAATAAAATAATCTGTCCATAAAGGCAGTCATGTTCCCGCTGGCGCCGGCATAATGCACCGGTGTGCCGAATACAAAGCCGTCCGCCTCATAAGCCTTTTTCCGGCAAATGTTCACCACATCGTCAAAAACGCACTGCCCTAATTTCACACAGGCTTTACAGGCAATGCAGCCGCCAATGGGCCGATTGCCAATCCAGAAAATCTCTGTTTCAATACCTTCCTTGTTTAACGCAGCGGCTACCTCCGATAAGGCCGTATAGGTGCAGCCCTCCTTATGGGGGCTGCCGTTTACCAATAATACTTTCATGGTTCATTCCTCCTGCTATCAGCATAAAAGCTTTCATCCCAAACACCATTGCCAACACGATACGAGGAGCAGCCTTGACACCAACAGTCCTCTGTGTTATATTCACTTTACAACCTCGAGTTAACACGAAGTCAAGCATTATTTTAAAAATTTTTATAAAAAATTGGAGGACAGCTATGCATTATTCCATTGGAACTGTAGCAGAAAAAATGAATTTATCGGTGCATACCCTGCGCTATTATGATCAGGAGGGCCTGCTGCCCTTCGTAGAGCGGGACGCCAGCGGCCGGAGAATTTTTCACGAACGGGATATTATCTTGCTCAACACCATTGAATGTCTGAAAAAAACCGGTATGTCCATCAAAGAAATCCGTCAGTATGTGGATTGGTGCGTGGAAGGCGTGTCCTCAGTGCCGCAGCGCTACGAGCTGATGCTGCAGCGCAAGCAGGAAATAGAGGCGCAGATGCAGGAGCTGCAGAAAATGCTGGATACCATTCAGACCAAATGCGACTTTTATCAGCACGCCTTAGAAACCGGCAGCACCGAAATGTGCGATACAGAACGCATCATCTGGGCAGAAAAAATTTTAAAAAGCTAATATTCTCAGCACCTTGTACGGAAACGCCTGCCGCATACATTGTGCGGAACGGTACCGCTGGATCATGGCAATTTCAAAGGAAACCCCTTGTTGAAGCTTGTATAAAAAATAAAAATACAATTTTTATTGGGAAATTGTCCTAAATTGATGTTTGAAATTGTTGTTACTATATAGGGGGATTGATACCGAATATGGTTTTCTCTGATGTACTTGCTGTCTGCCTGGTCATGATAGAAGACGAGCATGATAAAAAGAAGTTTGAGGACTTGTTTGAAAAATATGGAGAACTCATGCGCTATAAAGCATCTACCATCTTAAAAGACTCCTATTATGCAGAAGACGCCGTTAGCATCGCTTTATTTCATGCTGCAGCTCATATCGATATGGTAGAAGAAGTAGATTCTATCAGAACGCGGCATCTTGTAATGACCATGATCCAAAGGGTTTCCTTTAATTTGTATAAAAAAATAAAACAGGAACGAACGATTCTTATCAACCTAGAAGATATCGAAAACGTAGAAATCTCCGTTGCGGATATGGCGGAAGAATTTGATGATTTTGTATCCAATGAAATCTTAAGACTTCCAAGTCCTTATAAAGAAGTGATATTACTAAAATATGCCGACGGATATCACAACAGAGAAATCGCTGCCCTGTTGGATTTGACCGTTTCCAATGTGAACAAAATCGTAACCCGTGGAAAACGAAAATTAGAACAGGCGTTAGAAAGGGAGTGGGAACATGAAATTAACCGATGAGCAGTTACGGAGAGCTGCAATTTTGGCAAGAGAAAAAGAATTATCCCAGCTGCCTAATTTGAAAGACTGTCCCAGCTATCCCTTTTCCGCAGAATTTGAAGCACGAATCCAGGATATCCTTGCACAGCTTGAACAGGGCACGTTAAAAGCAAAGCCGGTGCGGATGGGCTGGCAATATTATACCAAACGGGGCGCTGCTGCAATCTTGATCTGCGTGCTTCTTTCCTGCGCCGCCATGCCGGAGGCTGTTATGGCCGGATATGAAAAGCTGGTAGAAATGATCGAAACGATTTATGAAGAATTTACGGAATTTCATTTTGGCATATCCACTTCGATCACGAATGAATTTAAACCTGCTGCCTTAACCTATTTGCCGGAGGATATGCAAGAGACTGAACATCGAGTTTCATCCAATGGCAACATCTATTCGCGGTATGAAAATGCACAACATTACTTTAGTTTAGAACAAATTGCAATCATAGAAGAAAATGATGTGATGTATATTCTTGATACAGAAGACGCGATTACGGAAACCGTGGCAACGCCGTATGGTCAGGCCACCATTGTCAGCAAAAATGGAACGTACCAATATATGCTTCTGTATCATGCCAATCTGTTGACCGGCGATACCAATCTGCCCTATGCAGAGCTGATAAAAATTTTAGAAAATCTACAATTTTAAATAGAATAGACCTGCTATCTTGTTGAATAGCAGGTCTATTTTTGTGCTTCTGCACAAAAATGAAAAAATTTAAAAATATTTTGAAAAATTTGTCCAAAAAACGAGCTGAAAATTGTTGTTAATAGATAGAAGGGAGGTGAAGAAGCGATGCACACAAAAACAAAAAAAATATTGGCAACCATTTGTATGGGCGCCGTGGTACTGACGTCAGTACCAGCAGTTGCGATGGCAGCAACTGCTGTCGATCCAGTTAGCCAACAGGAAAATGGAATTATGCCTTATATGACCTATATTCAACGGGCAAACTGTATTTTTGGTATTTCTGGTACAACTGCAAATGTTGAATGTTCCGTAACAGGCAGAAGTTCAGCGACCAAAGCAAAGGTTATCGCAGAATTGCAGGTGAAAAACGGCAGTAATTGGATTCCTGTAAAAATCTGGACAAACACACAGGACAGCTACGAGGCCTACGTAGATGAAAGTCATCCCGTTACCAAAGGCCATACCTATCGGGTAAAAACTACCGTAACTGTTTGGGAAGGCAGTCAATCAGAAACACAGAATATTTACAGTGCAGAAAAAACAGCGTAAGCAAAACCACGCAGCCGTTTCTGCTTGTGTGAGCAGGCAGAAACGGAAATTCCAAATTTGAAGGAGGAATTATTAATTATGAAGAAGCTAATTAAA
This sequence comes from uncultured Peptococcaceae bacterium, assembly GCA_902492275.1. Taxonomy (GTDB): domain Bacteria; phylum Bacillota; class Peptococcia; order Peptococcales; family Peptococcaceae; genus UBA7185. The sequence goes on along the minus strand of CABUKW010000016.1, from coordinate 8,180 downwards.
AAAGTAACCACTACTGTTTTAATCGCAGCAATGGCTATGGGTATCGGAATGCCAGCGTTTGCAGAAGAAAAAATTGTAACCAGTCCAGAAGATGTATTCAATGCCAAAGAAATTTCTTTTTGCGAACAAATTTTCGATAATTTAGAAACGTCCATTCCAGAAGAAGCCAAAGTGGAGTATTATAAAGATATTTTAGAATTGCAAAGTAAGGGTTTTACTGCAAATGAAATGATTACATTGGATACCGATATTAGACAAGTTGCGAATTTGATTGAAGATTTGGATATGGATACTGCGGAAATTGAAAATTTGAAAAACGGATTTTTAACCAGCAGACCAACAGATCCTGAAATATTGATTGCAAACTCACATCCTTTAAGTTATGAAGAAGTAGGACTAGTTGCCCCAGAAACGGAAACCGCAGATATTGCAAGAGCTGCTACTTTTGTTGAAAAGCACTTTAGTTTATTTACAGATCCAACATTAAACAAATTTTATGAACAAACTGGTTATGTTAATCTAGGCAATACGTATGCAACAAGTAAAGTAGTAGACGGAAAAATAGCATATACAAGACCTTATGTTATTTTTGGTGGACATGGTAGTACTGGCAGTATTGATACTGGTTTAGTATGGTATCAGGAACATAATAAATGGATGTTATTTATGAATGGAACTCCCGGTTGGTATATGGGTTCTTCATATTATTCCAATAATGGAGATATGGACAAAACAATTGGAGTAACTAATGGTAGTGATGCGTATTTAGATATGAAGTGTTCTACCAATACTGTTCACATTATTTGGCGTAATCCAGATACATGGAAAATAATGGACGAACAAGCACTGTATCTTGGCTCTGGTTTTAATACAACATCTAGCATTGAATTAGTTAGAGAGTGTACTTTAGCACAAGGGGTCAGTGGTTCTTATTTGAAAAATGTAGCATGGAGAAACCATTATTTATATTCAACAGAAAAAACCGTAAAGGCCCAAAAAAGCTTTTTTAAATCTTCCAGAAATGGATTTTCAACTTATAATGGAAACTATTTAACTAGAGGAACTGGAAGTGGAAATATAACTAATATGAATTATTATGGAGAAACCATGAATTTAAGTGTTTCTTAAATAAATTTGTAAATTGGTTCTGTTAAGGAGCATATGAAATTCTTTTTAGCAACTTAACAGAACCAAAATAATTTAGGGAAGGATTTATATGAGGAAAATAAAATGGTTTGGTGTAGTAGCAATTTTATTATGCATCAGTGGTTTGTCGTTTCTTCAAATACTGCCAGTAAAAGAAACGTCTACTCAATCTACTTGTTTTCCCGATTTTACCATCACAATTAATGGATCCATTTTTTCAGTAAAACATAATCAAGAAAATGCTATGTTTCCATTATTTTTATACCATGATATTGTATATTATCCGATAACTGATGCAAGCAAAAAACTTTTGAATTTACAAGAAGTAAAAACGAACAGTGAGGATGAAATTGTATTATGTCAAGCCGATATACCTATAATAGAGGAATATATTCCAGAAACTATCGCACCTCCTAATCCTGAAAATTTTCAGAGAAACTTATCATCAGTAATAAAGAGTAATAAGACACTAAAAATTAATGGCACAATTATTGCTGCGCCCAATATGGACTATCCTTTATTAGAATATGCATTTATAACCTATATGCCAATAACGTCAGAATTAATTGTAAAACAATTACATGGAAGATACTATTTCGATACTACAGGTTTGGAAATTACAACTGTATCTGATGATTTACTATATCATGTAGAATGAAAGCAGTTATATTGATGAGGGGGGTATAGGTTTAGACTATTTTTCTAAATTAACAATATCATGAGATAAAAAATTATAAATTTGTTATCTTAAGTTCATTAAATTGAGGAATTAATTTAATGAAGGAATTATTTATGAAGAAACCAACGAAAATATCAGTGGATTTACACATCTGCAAACGATATAAGTTACACAACAACAATAACGATGTAATCAGGGCATAACTTTACAATGAAAAAACGGTCAAAAGTTCTCTATGTATTATTTTTAGTATGGCTTATTTGGCGGATGTTTAACCTGAGTTTCCCAACACCAATACCAGAAAATCAACATATGCTTACCAAAGAGTTTAGGGGAACTATCATATCCTATGAGCAAACGGCAGCAGGATTGCAGTTTGAACTAGATTCTTTTTCAGGTATAGATAGGGAACCCATAAAGCTTGTAGTTACAGAACGAACGATACGGACTGGTAAGGAAATTGAAACACGGCTTAAAAACTGCGAAATTGGTTTAGTTGTACGGGTATGGGGGAGTATCAACAAGGAACTGTGGAAGATGAACGGTATGGTCCGTTCCCAGTGTTAGATTGTTGTGAATTTCAACCCGATAACTTCGTATAATACTAGCTATGTAAATCTGCATGAAAAAATTGTTAGCCATGATATCTGAACGAAAAATAGATATCATGGCTAATTTTATTTTGGTTTTCTCTAACTGCTGTGGAACTGGCAATATGGATTCTCACTGACCTTGCGCCGCTTGCTCCACACAGCGCAGTGCATTCAGACAACGGGGATATCCGATATAAGGCACCAGCTGGGAGGTAATCGCAATCAAAAAGTCTTTGTCGTTGCCAATTCTCATATTGGCCGCTGCATGGCTGGTCAGCTGCGGTTCACAGCCGCCCTGCGCCGCCAGAAAGCAGAAGGTAATCATCTCCCGCTGCTGATAATCCAGCCCGGTACGGGTGTAATAATCGCCAAAGCAATTGGCGGCCAGCCATAAATTGATATGCCTGCTTTCCTCTGGACCGGACTGCCAGAAATTTTCCATTTGAGCGCCAAAAATGTCCACCTGCACCTGGGTACCGGCTTCTCGGCGATTCTCCATGGTGGTGGTCGCCTGCCCCGCTAAGGGCAGCGATACGCCCTGCTGCGTCAACACCTGATTGGTAAGCTGCAAAAATGGAAATACTCGGCCAATCCCCAAATAAGCTACCGCCTGATATACCATTTCTTTTACTTCCACCGGCGTCACGCCAAAACGCAGCGCCGCAGGCAGCATGACTTCAAATTCCTCTTTGCCCTGACAGCCCACCAAAGCCGCCAAAATCGCCAAGAATCGCGTTTTATCGTCTAAATTGCCATGCCGCGCCACCTCATCGAAGGCAAAGTTATCAAACCGTTCCAGAAATTCCGCGTCAGTATCCAAAAACCCAGAACGATATCCGGGAAACATTTTTTCATGGTATTGCTTGGCAAAATCGGAAATTGCCATTGCTATCACTCCATTCTCCTGCCACTAACAAAAGCTATCTGAACTATGGTAATTGCTTACATACTGGCCTTTAAAATCTGCACAATTTCTTCCTGGGTCAACACCTTATAGCCGCCGTCCATAATAAAAGAGCCTTTGGCAATGCCCTCCAGCATATCGTCGGTAACGCCCAGTTCCCCGATGTGCATGATCAGACCAATGCGTTTCATATAGGCTTCCATGCAATCCAATCCTTCCGCTGCGATTTCCGTATCGGTCTTACCGGTCGGGTCGACGTTCCACACGTTGATGGCGTAGCGTTTGAATTTTTCCAGCCCATAGGGCATGATATAACGATAGTACGCCATGGAAACGGCCGACAGGGTCATACCGTGGGTAGCGTCGGTATAGGCGCCGATGGATTGCCCAATCATGTGAACCATCCAGTCGGTGGTTTTTCCCATAGCCACCAGCGTATTCAGCGCCCAGGTGGCGATCCACATAATATTGCTGCGGGCTTCATAATTTTCCGGATCCTGCACGGCAATTTCCGAGCTGTGTATCAACGATTTCAGCAGCCCTTCCATGATGTAATCGGAAGTGTTGTCGTCGGTTCCAGAGAAATACTGCTCCAGAATATGGGACATGATGTCGAAAAATCCGGCTGTCATCTGATAGCGGGGCAGCGTATAGGTGTAGCGCGGATTTAAAATCGAAAACTTGGGAAATACGTTGTCGCCAAAGACATGGCCAATTTTCAATTTGCTGGCATGGTTGGTGATGACCGATCCGCCGTTCATTTCCGAGCCGGTTCCTACCATGGTCAGCACGCAGCCCACTGGAATGATTTTGTTATCGACGTCCTCCATGCGCAGATAATATTTATCCCATGGGTCTTCCTCGCAATAGGCGGAAACCGATACCGCCTTGGAATAGTCGCACACCGAGCCGCCGCCTACAGCCAAAATCAAATCTACCTGATGTTCTCTGGCAATCTTGCAGCCCTCGTATAATTTTTCGACTGTCGGATTGGGCATAACGCCGGCGTCTTCCACAATATCCTTGCCGCATTCCTGCAAAATCTGTACCACTGCGTCATAGATGCCGTTTTTCTTAATGGAACCGCCGCCATAGACCAGCATAACGGTCTTGCCGTAATTTTGCAGTTCGTCCTTTAAAAATTGCAGAGAATCCTCGCCAAAATACAACTTGGTTGGATTAGAGTAAACAAAATTTCCTAACATGATAAATGCCTCCTAAATCATTTCATTCTTGTGCCATGCACAAATACCTAGCTTCCAAATCATCCGTGTCAAAACAAGCTTTAATAGCTCCTGATTAGTTCAGCTTTGCATATTCTGCGTCTGTAACCGCCTCGCACCATTCTGTATGGCCATGCTCTGCCGGCACTTCCACCGCCAAATGGGCGAACCAGCTATCCTTCGCTGCGCCATGCCAATGCTTTACGCCGGCCGGAATGTTGACCACATCGCCCGGATGCAGTTCTTGCGCCGGTTTTCCCCATTCCTGATAATAGCCCCTGCCTGCCGTCACCAGCAAAATTTGTCCGCCGCCTGCTTCTGCCTGATGAATGTGCCAATTGTTGCGGCAACCCGGTTCAAAGGTAACATTGCCGATTGCCACCTGTTCCAGACTTAACATACTCAGATAGCTTTGCCCGATAAAATATTGCGCAAAAGCGTCATTGGTTTCACCGATTGGAAACACTGCGCCTGCCCCTAATTCTTTTTTCACTTGTTCTGAATTCATCTTTCTATAACCTCCATCATGTTTTTACTTTGTATCTGTAAGAAGTGTTCTGCAATAAGCATACTACTTAAAGCAAACTTTAAGTCAAGAGGTTTTTTGCAGTTTTTTTGCAGTTTTTTTGCAATTTTATTCTATCATTTATAGGCAACAAAAATAAATATAGTCAACAAAAACGGTATGCTCTTTTTGGAACATGCCGCTAAAAATCACTTCCAATCTGCATCTGAAAATGAGATAGACGAATGTTTCAACCATTTGCCTGTAAAATAAAAAAAGAGTCCGATTTCTCGGACTCTGAAAGTAGTGGCGGCACAGGGACTTGAACCCCGGACACTACGGGTATGAACCGTATGCTCTAGCCAGCTGAGCTATGCCGCCATAAAAGGATAAAGCTTGTAACCAGAATCGAACTGGTGACCTTTACCTTACCAAGGTAACGCTCTACCGACTGAGCTATACAAGCAAATGGTTGCGGGAGAAGGACTCGAACCTCCGGCCTTCGGGTTATGAGCCCGACGAGCTACCAACTGCTCCATCCCGCGATGGAAAAAGTGGAGGGAGAAGGATTCGAACCTTCGAAGGCGGAGCCAACGGATTTACAGTCCGTCCCCTTTGGCCACTCGGGAACCCCTCCAAAATTATCGCCAACACATGATATTATACATAGACAGGACCTGCCTGTCAACAGTTTTTTTGATTTTTTTTGATTTTTTTATTTTGTCCGTTCTTCCCGTTTCTCCAAATATTGCTCCAGCTTTCTCTTTACGCGCTGCAAAGCATTATCCACCGACTTTACATGGCGATTGAGCTGCTGTGCAATCTCTACATAAGATTTCCCTTCCAGATACAATGCCACCACTTCTTGCTCCAGTGGGCTTAAAATGCGGTGCATGGTACTCTCAATATCCAATAAATTCTCCTGATTGATAAACAAATCCTCCGGATTGCTGGCTTTGTCGGTGGTCACCACTTCGCCTAAGGTGCGCTCCGACTCTTCATCAAATACAGGTTTATTCAAGGAAATATAGGAGTTCAACGGGATATGTTTCTGCCGTGTGGCTGTTTTTATAGCTGTAATGATTTGCCGCGTCACACAAATTTCCGCAAAGGCGCGGAAGGAAGCCTGTCTGTCACAGCGATAATCCCGAATTGCTTTATATAGCCCAATCATGCCTTCTTGAATAATATCTTCCCTGTCTGCACCAATTAAAAAGTAAGTTCTGGCTTTGGCTCGCACAAAATTTTTATATTTATTGATCAGATATTCCAAGGCTTCTACATTTCCGTGTTTCGCCAGGTCTGCAATTTCTTCATCGGTCAGATGTTCCAGTTCCATTTGCTCCATAATGATAGATTGTGCTGTCTGTTCCATCTCTCCGCCCCTTTCCACTTTTTACCATAATTATAATCTGTCAATTTCCAATTGTCAAGAAAGCTTAAGAATTTTTAGATAAATTTTCCAGTTTCTTTCTCACTTCTGGATCAATCCGGTCCTCCAATCGGTTGGACACATACAACTTTGGCGTATAATGTGGTTTATGTTCTTTCACGGTCAACTCTACTTCCCGTTTTAATTCCAAGGCTGAAATCCGAAAAGCACCCTTGCCCCAGATGGTTTCCTGCTGCAAACGGTCCGATGTAGCCACGAACACCTTCTGATGCTTGGGAATTTGCGCTGCCAAGCGTTCAATGGCCATATCAGCCGTTACATTTTCTTTGGTGTAAATCACTTCTATCCCTTGTATCAGCTCGCGAGACCCGCTGTTCTTTTTTACCTGATAGGCGTCAAACACCAGAATAATTTTCCGCTTGCTCAGCGCCGCATGTACCGATAAAATCTCAATAAGCCGAGCCCTAGCGTGTTCCAGATTTTCCTCCTTCAGGGCTTGCAATTCTGGCCAGGCACCGATGATATTATAGCCATCTACGATTAGATATTCCTTCATGACTATTTGCCTGCATTCCGTTGTCGATATACTTCATACAGCAGCACACCGGCTGCCACAGAAGCATTCAGAGAATTGATTTTTCCTTGCATTGGAATGGAAACGATGTAATCGCAGCTTTCGCGCACCAACTTGCCCAAGCCTTTGCCTTCGCTGCCAATGACAATGGCTAGTGGACCGGTCAAATCCTGTTTATGCAAATATTGGCCGTGCATATCAGCCCCTGCAATCCAAATACCCTGCTTTTGCAGTTCCTTCATCACCTGCACCACATTGCTCACTCGAGCCACCGGCACATGCTCAATGGCGCCCGCCGAAGCCTTCGCCACACCGTCTGTCAGCGGCACAGCCCGCCGTTTGGGAATAATCACGCCATGGGCGCCAACAGCGTCTACGCTGCGCAAAATCGCGCCTAAGTTATGGGGGTCCTCCAATTCATCCAAAATTACCAGCAGCGGGTCCTCGCCCTTTGCTCTGGCAGCGTCAATAATATCCTGCCACTCCACATAATCGGCAGCTGCAATAGAAGCAGCCACCCCCTGATGATTTTCATGGGGAAACATACTATCCAGCTTGCTGCGCTCTACGAACTGCATAGCAATTCGTTTTTCTTTTGCCAGCGCCAAAATTTCCCGAATGGATCCCTTTTGCTCTCCCTTCACCAGCCAGATTTTATTAATTGTTCTATCTGATTTCAACGCTTCCATAACCGGATTGCGCCCGAATATATCTCCCATTGTATACTCCTTTGATATCTTTTATTTATTCAACACGCACTTGATAGGTATTATTGGGACTCTGCCTGTTCCTCTATGCGGTATTTGGCCCGCATTTCGGCAGCCCTGCCACAAGTCATTTTGCCCTCTTTACAAGCGCCATACACACAGGACGGCACCGCATACTGATATAAAATATCGGATAACTTGCGCAACTCCTCCAACTTAGCCACTGCAATCCGATTGATTTCCCACTGGGCATTGCAGCAAATTCGCTCTTGCAACATGCCGCAATCCATACGGGCGTTGGTACTGATAATCACCTTAACCTGCTGACAATTCAACAGAAAATAGCGCCACAATCCGCCGGTATAATGCCCTGCAATGCGCTGCTGAAACCGCTGCATATCCTGCACCAACCGACGATAGGACTGCTCAAAACCACCGTCTATTATCGACTGCGGA
>CABUKW010000015.1 GCA_902492275.1 uncultured Peptococcaceae bacterium | reverse complement strand
TCCAATAAAATATTCAACCAAGGCTCCCGAAAAGTACTGGGCAACCGATGCCGTACCTGCTGATGGTAAGTAACCAAGCTAAACATCATACCAAAAGTAGTGCGGCACTGTTCTGCAATGCTGGTATGCCCATAGCCTAATACGCGGGTAGTAACCCCTTTCGCTTTTTCCGCCGCTGCACCACCCCATTGCGCCAGCACTGCCGACGGCGGCTCAGCTTTGGTGCTGGTCAAAGCGCCCAGCCCTGCTTTCAATTCTGGCTCAGCAAAGGTGCGCAGCAAAACCACTGGTTTCTGCGCCGAAATATTATCCAAATCATCCTGATAATATTGATTTAACATCCCGGTTTCTTCATAAGTATAGTCTTGCTTGTCCAGCCACTGCCCAATCGTTGGCGGCAACAGCGCCAGTAAAGCGTCATGTATATCCGCAAACATTTGCCGGTCTAACGGCCGGTTCATCATATGGAACCAATCTAACAGCTTATCGCCGGTAGTTGCCACCGATAGATTGGTTTTCACTGCCAGCGGCAAAATATAACGGGCGTCCTCCACTGGAATACCATGCAGATAGTGCTCCTTCTTGGGCCGTCCCCGAAAGGACTCTTTTAACTGGGACATGTCGGCATAAAGGGCAAAGGCTCTGCCGATTAATTCCTCGGCTTTTTGCTTATCCTCGTCCTTTAACTGGGGCAGCGTGTATCCGTCGTCACTGAGCGTTACATAGCGTTGGCTCTGCTGCACGTAGGAATCCTTCAATTCACAAATCATGGTGCTCTGCCAGCGATTAATCCCTTCTAATACAAAAGAAAGATTACAGGTTTTCAGCAATTCCTTCACCGTTGCCTGCGCCAATGTCGGATGGGCCTGTAAAAATTTTTCTACCTGTTCAAGGTCTTTCCCTTCATAATTGGTGATTTGCATGCCCCACAACCTCCTCTATCTGCTGTAACACCCACTGCAACCGTTCTGCATCCTTTTTCAGATACAAATAACCCACCAATGCCTCCAACCCCGTGCTTTTACGATAAGTCTGCACATCGGCATTCTTGGGTACAATTCCCTTGGCATTCCGCCCTCGCCGGGCAATAGTCCGTTCTTCTTCTGTCAACTGTGGCTCCAGTTTCATCAACAATGCAGCCTGCGTATTATTATTTACCCGTTTCACCGCCAGTTGATGCAGCGTGTGTGCCTTTACACTCTGCTTTAAAATCTGCTGCCGCACATATAACTCATATACCGCATCGCCTACATAGGCCAATGTTAAACCCGGCAATTCGGCGGGATTTCCCTCATATGTAAAATCTAACATGCTTTTGACTCCTCAAATTTATAATCCGTTTTATTATAGCATATTTCTTACAGTCTGTAAGCTGCTATTTTCAACCAATTCGCATAAATTTAAAAAGGGAGACCAAACTCGGTCTCCCTCACAACGTTTTTGCCTATTTGTAACCTTACTACTTTTTCAATTTCAATCCTTTGAAATATTCCCGTACCAGTTTTGTGACTGTACCACTTAACAGCACCAATGCAATCAAGTTTGGAATTGCCATTAAGCCGTTCAGCGTATCAGCAATAGACCAAATTAACTGCAACCCGCCGATAGAACCAACAAAGGTCAACAAAATGAATACAACTTTATAGCCCAGCTTTACGCCGCCTACGATAGATTTGCCTTTGAACAGATATTCAATGGATTTTTCACCGTAGTAGCTCCAGCCCAACAAAGTGGACAGGGCAAACAGTACAGTCCCGATGGTAACCCCAGCAGCGCCTAACACACCAACAGAGTTTTCAAAAGCAGCGATGGATAACGACGCGCCGTCTAAGCCTGCACCATCTGGTCCCCATAATCCAGACATTACAACAACCAACGCCGTAATGGTACAAATGATGAACGTATCAAAGATAACTTCAAATGCGCCCCACATCCCCTGTTTTACAGGGTTGTCAGTACTGGAAGCCGCATGAGCGATTGGCGCGGAACCTAAACCAGCTTCATTGGAGAATACGCCGCGGGCAAAACCGAAACGGATGGCATTCATAATGGTGTAACCCATAACACCGCCTAATACAGACTGCGGAGCGAATGCGCCCTGGAAGATCACAGCGAAAGCAGCCGGTAATTTACCTGCATTCAATACGATCGTGATAACGCCTAACGCTACATAAATCACACCCATCACAGGCACCAATTTTTCTGTTACCTGCGCAATACGTTTAATACCACCTAAAATTACAACTGCTACGATAATCATGACAATAACGCCCGTAATCCAAGTTGGAACTTCTAAGGTTTTATACAAAGCAGCAGAAATGGAGTTGGCCTGCGTCATGTTGCCAATCCCGAAGGAAGCCAGCGTTGCAAAGCAGGCAAAGATAACGCCCAGCCATTTCATATTCAGTCCGTTTTCCATATAGTACATCGGACCGCCAACCCATTCGCCCAGTTCATTTTTTTGACGGAATTTTACAGCCAACGTAACTTCAGCAAATTTAGTCATAGTGCCAAATAATGCGCTGACCCACATCCAAAATACAGCGCCAGGCCCCCCAGCTACAATCGCGGTAGCAACACCAGTGATATTACCGGTACCAACGGTCGATGCCAATGCTGTTGCCACAGCCTGATATGGCGAAATACTAGCGTCATCCTTTTTGTGGGCTTCCTTGCCAAACAGACTGCCCACGGTGCTTTTCATGATGGTACCCAGCTTGGTAATCTGCGGAAATCCTGCCATAATGGTCAGCAAAATACCTGTACCAACCAGCAATAACAACATAACTGGCCCCCATACGAACCCATTAATAATGCCATTGACGTTCTCAATTGTTTCAATCATAATCTTTTCCCCCTTTAGATGTGTCTCTGCATTGTAGACATTCATCTTTTGTATGTAGACATCATACTAAACAACCGGAAAAAAAGCAACCCCTTTTCCCATAAGTTAAATTAATTTAAAAACATGTCTTTTATCAGAATTTACAAATAAATTCTGATAAAAAATTTTTTCTGCAAGTCTTCTCTATTTTCTTTTACATTTCATAAATGGCTATAAATGAACATTTTTTTCGTCCTTTTTGTCAAAAATCTCCTACCATGCAGGAACCCTTAGCCTCCTGAGAAACAAAAATTTTCTGTATTTTTATCTATGGGGAATAAAAAAGAATATTGTATCCAGATTGTTTTTATATGATTTTAGCTCCATCTCCAATAAAAAACCCTGCGTAAAAAAGTTTCTTCGCAATTTCTACAAAAGGGGGATGCAGAAATCACGTCTTTACGCAGGGCTTTTTCAAAACGGTCGCTTTGCAAAGAGCAACCGCTTAGAAAACAAGAATACTATTTCTTTCATCTTTCTTCTTAGCGTTTCCAAACAAACGTGCATTTATTCTATTTATCTTCTTCACAAAGACAAATGTCCTTCTTTGAAAGCAATTATACACAAATTCAGGGAGATTGCAAGCGCTTTCCCCCAATTTGCTGCGTTATACCACATACCGTATCCAATGAACAAAACCGAATGCCTTGCTCAAATAACGATACCGCCGTTGACCGCCACAATTTGCCCTGTAATAAAGCCAGACTCTGACGTCGCTAAAAAATAAATCAGATTGGCCACATCTTCCGCTGTCCCTAACAAACCCAACGGTGTTTCTTCCCGCAAAGTGGCCAGCGTTTCCCCGTCTAGCTGCCGATTCATCTCCGTTTGAATGACACCGGGCGCCACACAGTTCACCCGAATACCCGACGGCCCTACCTCTTTGGCCAATGCCTTGGTCATGGATTGAATTGCCCCTTTAGCTGCCGAGTAATGCACCTCACAGGACCCACCAGTCTGTCCCCACATAGAAGAAACATTAACAATACAGCCTCTGTGCTGATGCAGCATACCTGGCAACACAGCGCGGCTGCAATAAAAAGTACCGTCCACATGCACAGCAAACATATTACGCCAGTCCCCATCGGTTAAATCGGTGAACAGCTTTTGCTGGGCAATCCCTGCATTGTTCACCAAAATGTCCACCGGCCCCCAGCATTGCGCAACTCGCTGTACCATCTGCTGTACCTGCCCACTATCCCGCAAATCGGCCTGCTGCGTTATAACTGTGCAGTCCTGCTGCTCCAATTCCCGCGCCAGTAGCTCCGCCTGTTCTCTGCCTGTATGATAATGAATCACCACCTTATAACCAGCCTGTGCAAATCTCTGCGCCGTTGCCTTACCTATACCACGGGAAGCTCCCGTCACCAAAACAATTTCTTGCGTCTGTATCATGTGAAAAATTCCTTTCTCTCTTTTCTACTGTCCTTCGCCCGTTCCTCCGTTCACCGGACAGTGTGGGAATTTAAAATCATAGAACGGCAGAGAATGCCATATTTTATCATGCTGACAACTGTTCAGCATGATAATTCAAAACACTCGCTGCCCTTTTATAGTTTTAAAACACCCCGGCTATTTTTGTCAACCTTCTGCCTTATACCCTACGCTTTTCTGGTCGGGTAGGGGCAAGATCGGCAAAAATAGCAACAAAAAATACATTTCCACCATTATAGCATGACTTCTGTAAACAGCTCCATAATTTTGAACGGCTTATTGCAAAAAATCCCATGCAAAAAGCTTGAAATCCCTGTTGGCTCAGCTTATAATAAAACAGCTTAACATTGTGTGCTATATTTGCAGAAAGGAGCTGTTGCAATGCTGAAGCATCTGCTATCCTGTTTGGGCCAGTATAAAAAGTATGCACTGCTGGCGCCCTCTGTTATTTTAATTGAAGTATTCATGGAAATTCTCATGCCTTTGGTGATGGCCAAAATCATTGACAATGGCATCGGCAACGGCGATATCGCTTATGTAACCCGCATGGGGCTTTTGATGATCGGCATGGCCTGTCTTTCCTTAGCCACCGGTGTGCTGGCGGGCCGTTTTGCCGCCATAGCCGGCGCTGGATTAGCCAAGGGTGTACGGCAGAAGCTGTTTTACAAGGTACAGGAGTTTTCCTTCCGCAACATTGACCGTTTCACCACAGCCTCGCTGATTACCCGCTTAACCACCGACGTCAACAATACCCAAATGGCTTTTATGATGATGATTCGTACTGCTGTGCGGGCACCCATGATGCTGATTTGCGCCACACTGATGGCCGTATATATCAATGCCCGGCTTTCGCTCATCTTTTTGGTAGCCATTCCGGTGCTGGCCGTGGCTCTCTATTTCATCGGCTCCCGCGCCTATCCGCGTTTTCGCGTCATGCTGACCAAATACGATCAACTCAATGCCCGGGTACAGGAAAACCTTACCGCCATTCATCTGGTCAAGGCCTTCGTGCGGGAGGACCATGAAAAAGAAACCTTCCGGCAAGCTGCCGACCAACTGCGGAATGCGCAGTTGCGGGCTGAAAAAATCCTAATCTGGAACGCGCCAGTGATGCAGCTGGTGATGTATAGCTGCATGATTGCTGTAGCCTGGTTCGGTGGTAATCTGATTATCGCCGGTCAGATGCAAACCGGTGAATTGCTCAGCTTTATCAGCTATATTTCCCAAATTCTAATGTCCTTGATGATGATTAGCATGATTTTTATTATGGTCATTCTATCCCGAGCCTCTATCTTGCGTATCTGTGAGGTGCTTGACGAGCCGCTGGATTTAACCGACGAACAGGTACAGGGCGATCCGCAGCTAACAGACGGCTCTATCCAGTTTCGTCATGTGTCCTTCCGCTACAATACCCAGGAGGACGCAGCGCCGGTATTGCATGATATTAATTTGAACATTGCCTCCGGACAAACCATCGGCATTTTAGGCGGCACTGGTTCTTCCAAAACTACGTTGGTACAATTAATTCCCCGCCTGTATGACGCCACCGAAGGGGAGGTGCTAGTCAGCGGCCGTAACGTACGGGAATACAAGCTGGACACCTTGCATAACGCTGTAGCCATGGTGCTGCAAAAGAACGTGCTATTTTCCGGCACCATCCAGGAAAATTTGCGTTGGGGGAACCCGAATGCTACCGATGAAGAGCTCGTCGCAGCCTGTCAAGCGGCGCAGGCCCACGATTTTATCCAGTCCTTCCCGCAAGGCTATCAGACCGATTTGGGACAGGGCGGTGTGAATCTATCCGGTGGACAAAAGCAGCGGCTCTGTATCGCCCGGGCTTTGTTAAAACATCCCAAAATCATCATTCTGGATGACAGCACCAGTGCCGTAGACACCGCCACCGACAGCCGTATCCGGCAAGCCTTCCGGCAGAACCTGGCCAACACTACCACCATCATCATTGCCCAACGGGTTACGTCAGTGCAAGACGCCGACCGTATCATTGTGATGGATAACGGCACCATCAACGCCATTGGCACCCATAAACAGTTACTGGCAGAAAACGCCATCTATCAGGAAGTTTACCATTCCCAGCAGAAAGGAGACCTGTGATATGCCGCCCAAACGTAAAAAAGCGCCTATGGGGAAACCACAACATATCAAGCAAACCATCGCCCGCATTTTCAGCTATATGAAAGAATTTCGGTTTCATCTAGCCTTGGCTGTACTCTGCGTGATGGTCAGCGCAGCCGCGTCCATTGCCGGCACCTATTTTCTAAAGCCGCTGATTAACAATTTCATTCTGCCCTTTATCGGCCAGCAAAATCCAGATTTATCGGAATTCATCTTCATGTTGCTGCTGATGGCGCTCATCTATCTGTTTGGCACTGCTGCCACTTTCCTCTCTGCCCGCATTATGCTGGTAATCTCCACCAGCACGTTGTATCAAATCCGCACTGATTTGTTCAATAAAATGCAGGCGCTGCCGATAGGTTTTTTTGACAGCCACACCCATGGAGAGCTGATGAGCCGTTTCACCAGCGATACCGATACGCTGCGAGATTTGCTAAGCCAAAGCCTTACCCAATTTATCTCCTCGTTTATCACCGTTGTTGGCGTCTTTGCCATGATGATTGTTCTCAGCCCACTGTTAACCCTGCTGGTGCTGTTGATGGTAGCCGTGATGATTTTTGCCGTGCGCACCATCGGCGGCAAAAGCGGTATGTATTTCCGCAAGCAGCAGCAAGCCATCGGCGCTATGAACGGTTACATTGAAGAAATGATGGAAGGGCAAAAGGTAGTCAAGGTATTCTGCTACGAAGAACGGGCTAAACACCGCTTCGACCAGCTCAACGCCAATTTGTGCCAGGCTTCTACCAACGCCCATACCTTTGCCAATATTCTGATGCCTACCATGAACAATCTTTCCTATGTCAATTATGCCATCACCGCAATTTTCGGCAGCATAATGGCCATTTACGGACGGCTAGATTTGGGGACGGTAGCAGCTTTTTTACAATACACCCGTTCTTTTTCCCAACCCATCACCCAAATTTCCCAGCAATTTAATGCTTTGCTGAACGCCTTAGCCGGTGCAGAACGCATTTTTCAGTTGATGGATGAACTGCCGGAGGCAGACCCTGGCCGCGTCACGCTGAACCGCCAACAAACGCCGCCGTTGTGGCAGGTGCCGCAAGCAAATGGCGCTGTGAAGCAAGTGCCCCTTGCCGGCAATATTTGCTTTTCTCATGTTTATTTTCACTATAAGCCCGACAAGCCCGTACTGCGCGATGTCAGCCTCTCGGCCGCACCAGGTCAGAAAATTGCCTTGGTAGGCTCCACGGGCGCAGGTAAAACCAGCATCACCAATCTGATCAATCGCTTTTTCGATTTGGCCGACGGTACTATCACCTACGATGGTATTGATATCAATCAAATTAGCAAAGCTGATCTGCGCAGCACCTTATCCATGGTACTACAGGACACCCATCTATTTACCGGTACAGTGCTGGAAAACATTCGCTACGGCCGTCTAGATGCCACCGACGAAGAAGTAATGGCCGCCGCCCGCCTAGCCAACGCCCACAGCTTTATCCAGCATTTGCCCGAAGGCTACAACACAGTGCTGACTGCCGACGGCGCTAATTTAAGCCAAGGCCAGCGACAATTATTGGCCATTGCCCGCGCCGCTGTGGCCAATCCTACCATCTTGATTTTAGACGAAGCCACCAGCTCCATCGACACCCGTACCGAAGCGCTGATTGAAAGGGGCATGGATCAGCTAATGCAGGGACGCACCGTATTTATCATCGCCCACCGGCTTTCCACCGTGCGCAATGCCGATAAAATTCTGGTGCTGGAACACGGCCAGATTATCGAGCAAGGCAACCATGAAACCTTACTGGCCCAGCGGGGTAAATATTATCAGCTTTACAATGGAATGTTTGAGTTAAGCTGAGGAGTTTTCGCAATTTAAAATAAAAAACAGGGAACAAAGAGACAATTTATCTTCGTTCCCTGTTTTTTATTTTAGTCGTATATTTTGCTACTGATAAATCAATTGTGCCAGAAACATTCCTGTCAGCATAGCAATTCCCAAAGCTAATTCTTGCAACCGTTGATGTTTACAAAAAAATCTATTGATAATAATCATTACCATTCCGGCAATCAGCGCAGGCAGCAACCCTTTCATGCGTAATAACAAATCCGCATCAGTGACCAGCAACTTACTCATAATCTGATTCGCTAATAGATAACCAGTAACTCCTAAAGTAGCACCCGCCATTAACATGTTAATCCATTTACGATCATACTTGCGGTTTAAATAATCTACTGCGTCGCCCATACGATGCGTCATCAACAAGGCTACCACAAACCAACCTACATCATTCAGTGCCATACCCCACGTTGCATAAGAAAATGCCTGCACACCAAAATCGGCTGAACTTGGATCTATGCCTAATAGACCACATGCCATCGTAACCATCGACAATTCTGTACGTGCTGCACCGACCTCATTTAGTCGCATCCACGCTGTAGGTGCACCCACAATCGCAATCATAGATAATAATACAATTACTGGAGACAACGAAGGTCCTAAGCTAGTAATCGCTGCTGAACGAATAGCTGGAATATACTGCTCTCTTGTCAGACCAATTTCTTTTGCCCGCTTCAGTCCTATACGAAAATAGATAAAGCTTAAACTAAGAATTACTACAACAATTGGACAACAGGCCAACCACATACCAGGACTGTTAATTAAATCTCTTAGTTCCATACAAATTACTCCTTTCCGGGAATTCCAGAAAGTTTATCGTTTCTCAAAAGATATCCACAATTTTTGAAATTTTTCAGTTATTTTATTGTAATGTATTGGTTAACATCATAGTCAAATATAATTTGGCAGCATCCCGGACAAATTGCACCGATACTTTTTCATTGGCACGATGATTGTATTTAGAATCACCAGGCCCTACCATGACTGTATCAATACCAATTCTCCTTAAAAATGTACCATCTGTAGTGCCTTTTTGACCACGCCGACCCATAGGAATTTGTAAAGCTTCATAACTACTTTGTACTAAGTTCACGACAGGGGACGCCATATCGGTTGACCATGGCTCACGAGCTTCTAAAATACGGATATTCCCTATACAATTTTCATCCTCTTCATGTAATTGATCTAACAGCATCTGTACCTCTGACCAAACTCGCTCCGGTGTAATACCTGGTACCAAACGAGCATCTACTGTTAACACACACTGGTCAGGCACCATAGCTGGCTCCACGCCACCATGGATTACATTAATCTGCCAGAAAAATTCGCCTAGCAATTCATGATATTCAAAAGGAATGCTATGCTTTAACAATCTGTCTGCAAACTTTAACGCATGAACAATAGCATTGTTACCTGCACCTTTCAAAGAAGCATGGGCGCTCTTGCCTTCAAAAACAATTTCTGCCCAGGTTCTGCCTCGACTATCTGCAATTAATTCTAGCCCTGTTCCCTCACAAACAATAATACCTTTTGCCGACTGTAATTGCGGATAATGTACCATTGCTTTTGCACCTCGCATCAAGTTCTCCTCATCTACCGACGCGGCCAAAATAATATCGCCTGGAGGTACAATATCACTTTCTTTTAAAAAGCGCATGGCTGTCAAAATCCCAGCTAAGCCTCCTTTCATATCAGAAGAACCTCGACCATATAAAAATCCATCATCATGAATTTCTCCTACAAAAGGATCACAAATCCAGGATTCCCTTTCTTTTTCCGTTACAGGTACAACATCCATATGTCCAGAAAAAATCAACGGTGCAGCTTCTCCACTGCCTGAAATTTTGGCAATAATATTCTTTCTGCTTTCATCTAAACCATCTACTGCAATGGCCTCTACCTCGATACCTACACCTTCCAAATATTCTTTTACAAATTCACCCATAGCTGCTTCATTTCCTGGCGGATCAATACTAGGAATTTGAATCATTTTCTGCGCCAACGCAATTGTCTCATCGGTATTAAACTTTTCAACTATAGATAAAACATTTTTCATATCCATATGCAAATCCCTCTCTTTTTATAATGAATCATTAATTTTGACCTTTCTTTTCCATAACATAAACACATCGTGCAACAATCATACCCATAATAACAACAAATAAATTTACTATTGCACCCTGAATACCAACAAAACTATTAATAAATAAGACAACCAACGCAACTGCCAATGTGCCTAAACCCATTTTCATATTTTTCTTTGCTAAATTGATGTATACAGCACCGAACAAAGCCGGTAAAATATAACTGAACGAGCCTGTTATAAAAGCTGGCAATAATGGAATCAACATTGTACCGGCAATAGTGAATATCGTTACCATTGATACTGAAACAAATACCGACACCGAAACCCCTAACATAGAAATAACTTCGCCTTCTTCTGTTCCAGCTTCTACTTTCGCAATTTCCTGTGCCATTGTAACCGCTGGTAAGCGAATATCTACTACGCTGCCAACAACCCAAGAAAGATAACTTCCCGCTGTACCAATAGAACTAAAATAGGCAATAGGCTGCACAATCCAAGATACCGCATAAGCGCCAGCGGCTAGCAACCATAATTTAAAAATATCAGGCAAAGTTGGTGCTATCCCATGGGCTAACCAAAGGTAAAAACCTGGAATAAAATTGGCAATGATACACAAAACCATGGCCAACTGTCCCGCTCTAATACATCTTGCTCGAAACTCTTTCGCATTCATACACAATCACTCCTATCCATAAATAAATTGCGCTGCAAACATCCCAGCCAACATAGCAATCCCCAAAGCTAATTCCTGTAAACGCTGATGTTTTCCTAGAAATTTATTAATTAATAACATAACTGCACCTGCGATTACAGCTGGTAACAGTCCTTTCATGCGAAGCAATAATTCGGCATTTGCCACCATAAATTTAGGCACAATTTGATTTGCCAGCAGATATCCTGTTACCCCAAAAGTTGCACCAGACATCAACATATTTATCCATTTACGATCGTATTTTGTATTTAAAAAATCAACCGCTTGTCCCATGCGATGTGTTAATAATAACGCGACAACAAACCAACCTAAATTATTTAATGCCATACCCCATGTAGCATAAGAAAAAGCTTGCACTCCAAAATCAGCGGAACTAGGGTCAATACCTAAAAGGCCACAAGCCATGGTCACAATGGACAATTCTGTTCTGGCCGCACCTACGTCATTTAACCGCATCCAAGTGGTTGGTGCACCAACTACAGCAATCATAGATAACAATACAATCACTGGCGATAAAGATGGACCAATACTGGTAATAGCTGCAGAACGAATGGCTGGTATATATCGTTCTTTTGTAATACCTAATTCTTGTGCTCGCTTAACTCCCATTCTAAAATAAATTACTGCCAAAATCACAATAATGATTACCATAAAACTGGATGCTATCCACATTCCTGGGCTATTCATAATTTCTTTTAAATCCATTTTTTCACACTCCTTAAAGTTGTACTTTCCTTTACATCTTCCTATTAATAACTGAAATACAATGAATTCACTGTATTTATATTATATAATATAAGAAGTAGCTTGCATATAAACAACAATTTTCTTATTTTTCACTAATCAAAATTTATTTGATGCCTTTTACATATCCAAAAATTGTTTTTCTAAAATCTTTTATATCATTACCTCCTCTACTTGATTTCCTATTATTTCAACTGTTATAATATAGACAGGATTTAACTAAGAGGGGGAGACATATGCGTATTGAACAATTAGAATATCTATTAGAAATCAGCCGTCAAAATTCTATGAAATCGGCTGCTGAGATTCTGCATATGACACCACAAGCATTAAGTTCTACTATTAAAACTTTGGAAGATGAATTTTCTATTAAAATCTTTCACCGCTCTAATAAAGGAATCTCTCTGACAGAAGACGGCAAAGAGATTCTACATTTTGCAGAATTAGTGGTAGATAACTATTATCGCTTACTACAGAGAATGAACCGAGGAAGTCAATTATCCAACACACTAAAGGGATCTCTTGTACTTTATGTAGCGCCAGTTTTCTTAGAATCTATTTTCCCTTCTTATATTACTAAATTTAAAAGTAATTATCCCAAAGTTAGAAATCATTCAAAGAAGTACACGCAATATCTGCGACGCGCTTTCCCAAACAATAACAGACAATACATTGGGAGCCATTATTGTGCCTTATAATGGCAAAGAGATTTTATACGACTATCTTCCTCAAAACTATGCCAGTCTTTCATTCCAAATTTTAAATCGCAATTACTATTATGCTTGTGTACCTAAGGATTCGCCACTCGCCCGTCAAAAGACGGTGTCTATCAAGAAATTATTGTCTAGTTATCCCATTGTTGATTATTGCGCTGGCAATGCAAACACCGCACCATTAATCCCTTTGCTAAAAACTTATGCGCCAAAATTTCAAACATCGTTGGTATTATCTTCTATTACCGTATGGGCTGAAGCAATTCAAAATCATATGGGAATTGGATTTATCAATAGCCTATTCACAAAGCCCGATTCTATTATCGCCAGTCAACTAGAAAATTTAGCTTTGTTGCAATTAAAAGAGCCTTTGGTGACATTTAATTGTTTTGTACACACCCAAACTCCTTCTCCCGCAGTTTCAATTTTTTTGAAACAATTCCCTGAATATCTGCCACAAAAAACTGATCCGGAATTCTTTATACATTAACTACATCTATATAGTGACTGTTTTCCTTTTCATATAAAACTCTGTAAAAACGTCTCGCTAAAAAAACAGGAATACCCAATACCATCAATCAAATGGGCTTCCTGTTTTTCCTTTCTAATATTTATATTTTATTTCAATGAATTCATCAAAGTCTTTCTATAAACGAATCACTTTCTGAAAATATTTCAATTTTTCATTCCAATTCCACTATCACACCGTCATCGCCGCCAAGCTGAATGGCCTGAACATTTTCTACCTCTAACACCTTTTCTAGAATAACCTTCTTCATGTAAAGCTGTTCCCGCTGTTCAAAACCTTCTGAGCCGCCATAACCATAGCCCAAATTTAGCCATGTGCCATCTTGATATAAAATGGCGGTAGGCTCCAACTGTGGCAGATAATCCAAATGGTCCAAGTCAACGCCTTCTTGTTGTTCTAATTGCCGCACATCTGCACCGTTATACCAAATCACACAGGATAAGGGAGATAACGCTACGCGAGCAATTTGCACAGCCACACCATCCATCTGCACGGTTTGTTGCAATTCATACATTTGGGCTGCTTGACTATGCAAGGGAATTTCAAAAACCCAGCTACCCTGCGCCAACACATGAACTGGCCCTACTTTTGGCTCACTCTGAGCCAGTTCTACAAATTCCAACTGCATGGTAACATCATTGTAATCTTCTTCATCGCTTTTGCTCATCCAAATTTCCAATTCACCTTCAGGCCCAGCGCCTTTTCCCTCATCTACAAAACCCCAAGATATACTGGGAAACTGGCGTTCTTTTCCATCGCTCCAACTGATTTTAAAATGCATAAGGCTATCGCCATCCAGAGCATAATCGGGTGCATTTACCCGAAACAGCAAATAAATCATGTTGTCATCCTCGGCCTTGCCTTCAAACGCCACTGTCACATTTTGGTCACACACAATCTGCGGCTCTGCCTGCAATACGCCCTGCTGCCCCATTTGCTCCAATACTTCCGGCTCTGCATCAAAACGCTGCAACAACTGCTGCGGCCACGGTAGAATGCCCGCCGCTGCTGCCGTCGCCGAGCCTAGCAGCACCATTGCTGTGATAACCGCCACCATAGATTTTTTATTTTTACGCTGTACCGGCTGTTCCGGCAGTTGGTGCAGCGTGGTCAGCACGCGCTGATGAAATGTTTTTGATATCTGCGGATATGCCGCTCTCCATTCAGATTGTCTCATACTGCATACACCTCGTTTTCTGTTAATTCCTGCTGCAATAATTTTCGCCCACGGGCCAGCCGACTTTTCACTGTGCCTTGTGGCACTCTCAGCAACGCAGCAATTTCTGCTACCGAATAGCCTTCAATATAAAGTAATACAAGCACAATACGATTTTTTACTGGTAACTGCATCAGGGCTTGATATAATTGGCTAAAATCGTCGTTATCGACCTCTCTGTCCAGCGCGGTGTTATAAGCTACTGTATCCGGCCGGCTGCGCAAAATTTTATAGCATTCCCGAATTAAAATCCTCACCAGCCAAGTCTGAAAAAACTGCTCCTGCCGCAGTGTATATAATTTACTGTAGCCTTTCAGAATTGCTTCCTGCACAGCGTCCTCGCAATCACAATCATTGACTAAAATAGCCTTAGCCACCCGATACATGGTTTGTTCCGCTTGCAAAACCCGCTGCACAAACTCTGCCTGCTCCATATCGATACTCCTTTTCTGCATTTTTGTGATCACACCCATTAGAGCAAAAAAATACCTATCTGGTTCCCCGCAGTAAAAATTTTTCATCAATAAAAAGCAGAAAGCTGCAAAATGAATACTTCTGCAGCTTCCCGTTTTTTTAACATAGCTCCGCCTACTTGTACCAACACTGTACAGTCTGTCGGTACAAGCAGAAACTGTTCCCTATGCTTTTAATTCTAACACTTGCAGGACACGATAACGAATGAACTCTAAAGTTCTTCTACCGCAAATATTTTCGGAAAAACGCCGCACAGGCTTCGCTATCTAACACAGATCTTGTCGTGTCCTCTTTGAAAAGAATAACACAATTATCATAACGCAATACCAAGTTATCTCCTATCCAATAAGCCTTATCAGCGCCATACTCCTGTATTGCTTCTATATACTCACTATTGTATTGCTTTTGCAATGCTTTTTCCTTTTTTTCTAAAGCAGACGCATGTCGATTTAACCAAACTTCATATTCATCGTTAAGATTTTCTCAGGATGCTCTATGTCATCTGCCAAAGAATCTATATAGATTCCATGATCTGCAAAAAGTTCGTCTGAAATAATGGCTGATTGATATCGATAAGGCATGATTTCTATGCCCAAATCTTCCAAATCAAAAGGCTGCGCTTCTGTGGAAACATTCTCCTGCGGCACATAATACCATTCGCCAATATTTACCGACGGATGATATTAGGATCATCTAGAATATTTTGTACTGCAAACACTGTAAGTCCGAAAGCAACAATAAGTGTTCCCGCCAAATAGACAAAAAATATTGTTACTAAGGTGGAACTCCTGCATCACGCCTGAAATAAATAATCAGCAACAACAAGGTTTCAAAATTTCCCATTATAAAAACAATCAGAACTGTTGTGCATATACTACCACCAATGAAGTTTCCTGTCTGCATAACAGCGCCTGCGTTTATAATTGATAATGCAAAATAAAACTGCACCACTTTTGAGGCCGTTTTACCAAATAAAACTGCAATATCAAAATCACAATTAGCATAATCAAACTTTGCAAGAAAGATAATACTTCAGTCATTATAAATCTTTCTTGTTTTCACTATATCAAATTAACAATATTGCAACAAGACTTTTTTAATTGTAAGAAGTTTTTTTACTCATATCTTATCTTTAACTTTAAATATCTCTATAAAACGTAACATGATATAAAAATAGACAGCAATATTTTAGAAGAAATTTCTCTAAAAATTACTATCTATAATACTTTCTTATTGTATCCCATGTTTGCGCCCAATTTCTATAATAGCCTCCTTACCAAATTGAACCGTTACTTTGATAAGCTGTCTGGCTATAACACAACTTAGCAGAAACAGCAGCCCTATGCTATTTATGAAGCATGTGGCTGCTGTCTGATTGGATTTCTGTTTATTAGAATAACCCGGAAATTTTTCCGTCGTTGTCTACGTCGATTTTTTCTGCCGACGGCACTTTAGGCAGACCGGGCATGGTCATAATATCGCCGGTATACACGACGATAAAACCGGCGCCAGCCGATACTTTTACCTTGCTGATGGTGATGCGGAAGTCTTCCGGCGCACCTAACAGGGTTGGGGTATCGGAGAAGGAATACTGGGTTTTGGCCATGCAGATTGGCAACTTGTCATAGCCCAATTCTTCCAGCCGTTTGATTTCTTTTTTAGCAGCCGGCGCATAATCTACGCCTGCGCCGTGATATACCTTGGTTACAACGGCGTTGATTTTGTCCATGATGCTGTCGTTCACGTCATAGCTATATTGCAGACTTGCGGTATTGCTTTCTGCCAGCCGCACCACTTCTTCTGCCAGCGCTTTGCCGCCCTGACTGCCTTTACCCCATACTTCCGACAGGGCTACATTGACGCCTAATTCTTTGCATTTGTCATAGATTAGCTGCAATTCTGCCTCAGTATCGGTTGGGAACCGGTTAATAGCTACCACTGCTGGCAAACCGAATACGGTAGTGATATTTTCAATATGGCGCAGCAGATTAGGCAGCCCTTTTTCTAAAGCTGCTAAATTTTCGTTGCTCAACTCCGCTTTGGCTACGCCGCCATTATATTTCAGAGCACGCACAGTGGCCACAATCACAACGACATCGGGCTGCATGCCCATTTTACGACATTTGATATCCAGGAATTTTTCCGCGCCTAAGTCAGCGCCGAAGCCCGCTTCTGTCACAACATAGTCGCCCAATTTTAAGGCCATACGAGTGGCCATGATGCTGTTGCACCCATGGGCAATATTCGCAAAGGGACCACCATGGATAAAGGCCGGTGTTTTTTCTAAGGTCTGCACCAAGTTCGGTTTCAGCGCATCTTTTAACAGCGCTGCCATAGCGCCCTGGGCCTTTAACTGACCAGCAGTAATCGGCTCATCGCTGAAGCTGTAGCCAATGACAATGCTGGCCAATTTAGCTTTTAAGTCGTCAATATCGCTGGACAGGCATAAAATTGCCATGATTTCAGAGGCTACGGTAATATCAAAGCCGTCCTCTCTGGGCATACCATTGGCCTTACCATGCAGGCCGCTGACAATATAACGCAGCTGCCGGTCGTTCATATCAACACAGCGCTTCCAGGTAATTTTACGTGGGTCAATCTGCAGTACATTGCCTTGCTGGATGTGATTGTCAATCATGGCAGCCAGCAGATTATTGGCCGCGCCAATAGCGTGCATATCGCCTGTGAAATGGAGATTGATGTCCTCCATCGGCACTACTTGGGCATAACCGCCGCCGGCCGCGCCGCCTTTGACACCAAACACAGGCCCCAGAGAAGGTTCCCTTAGCGCAATGACAGTCTTTTTGCCCATAGCCGACAGCGCGTCGCCCAAACCGACGGTGGTGGTGGTTTTCCCTTCGCCGGCTGGCGTTGGGTTAATAGCTGTTACCAAAATCAGTTTGCCATTGGGCTTGTCCTGATAGTCCTTCAACATCCGATAGTCAATTTTGGCTTTGTACTTGCCATAGTTTTCTACATATTCGTCCTGAATGTCCAGCTTGTCGGCAATTTCATTGATTACCGTCATCTGTGTTTCCTGTGCAATTTCAATATCACTTTTAAAGCCCATTGCGTTCAGCTCCTTGTTCTAATAGTCTTTATATATTTTAGCATATAGCGCTATATTCTGTCCTGTAAATTTTGCAAAATCTTAAAGAAATTTTTGAACAATGAATGCTGAGGAGCCTTTTGTCTATGTGTTGGCCGTCGTTTTTGCCACTTCTGCCGTAATCTGGTCAAACCTTTACATATCTGTTCCGTTCCGACGTTGTAGATGCTGGAGAAATTGATTTTTTAACCAGACAACATCTCCCGCACTTTTTTCAAAGCACTGCGCTCTAAACGGGATACTTGCACCTGAGAAATGCCAATACGTTTGGCCACCTCGGTCTGGGTTTGATCCCGATAAAAACGTAGATAGAGAATATTCTTTTCCCGCTCCGGCAAACGATCCATCACTTCCTCCAGGGCCATGTGGTCCAAAAATCGATTGTCGTCCTCTCGACTTGCCAACTGATCAATGACATAAATGGCATCGCCGTCATCTTGATATAACTCCTCATGGATAGAGGTTAAAAACTGGGTGGCTTCTAAAGCCTCTGTCAGCTGTTCAGGTGTCAGCTTCAGCTTAGCCGCTACCTCAGATAATTTGGGCTCCCGGCCCAATTCTTTGGTCAGCTGCTCCTGGGCATAGCGGATGCGAATTCCTGTTTCTTTTAAAGAGCGGCTGATTTTAATAGGCCCGTCGTCCCGTAAAAAGCGCCGGATTTCGCCGATAATCATTGGCACTGCATAGGTGGAAAAGCGCACCTCATAGCTGGGGTCAAATTTATCGATGGCTTTTATTAAGCCGATAACGCCGATTTGAAACAAATCCTCCTGTTCATAGCCGCGGTTGGAAAAACGCTGGATTAAATTGAATACCAGCCGCAGATTACAATTGATAATCCGTTCTCTTGCCGCCTCATCTCCTGCTTTTGCCTGCACTAATAGAGCTTGTACTTCATCGTTTGGTAATAATGGAAAACGAGGTAAATTCATTTCACTTAATCTACCTGCCATATAACCACCTTATCCCACCTCGTCGATTTGCTGTTCGTTTGCCGGCAGCAGCTTGTGCATCACAACGGTTGTACCGTTCCCCTGCTCGGAAAACACCTCAATGTTATCCATGAAGGTCTGCATAAACACAAAGCCCAGGCCCATGTGTTCTGCTCTGGTGGAAAAAGTCGGCTCCATGGCCTGTTTCACATCGGCAATGCCTACGCCGGTATCCTCTACACGAATTGTCAACTGGCGGCTTTTCACTTCCATGCTGACCAATACCTCCTCGTCCTCTGCATCGCAATAGCCATGAATGATACAGTTGGAAACGGCCTCCGATAAAGCGATTTTAATTTCATCTAAGGCTTCAAAGGTTAAATCATAGGGATACAGAAAACCGCTGGCCAGCATACGCACCAGTGAAACGTTTTCCCCGATACTTTTTACACGCATTGTAATACAATTATCTCTTACCATACCCTTCACCCCTCACAGTTCTCTGTGTTTCCAAGCGCATTACCGGCATCAGCTTTTTGATGCCCGATAATTCTAAAATGCGATACACGTTGTCGTTGGCGTCGCAAATCATCATTTTGCCTTGCCGCCCGTGCATCAGCTTGTAGCAGCCAATGAGCATTCCCAGACCGGAGCTGTCAATAAAACGAACCTCCGCCAGGTTCATAATCAGAGTTCTCAGACCGCCGCGGCTGCACAGCATGGACTCCAGACTATCTTTGACTTTCTTTGCCGATACCAAGTCCAAATCGCCCTGCGGATAAATGGTCAATGTATCTTTTTCCATCTTCCACTCCAAAGCCATCACATCCTTTTTATTCCAGATAGTTTCTTTTTCGCGATTTATCAGGTAAATCCTTCCAAATCAAAAAAAATAAAAACGGAGCCAGCAGGCTGCCATCG
This sequence comes from uncultured Peptococcaceae bacterium, assembly GCA_902492275.1. Lineage (GTDB taxonomy): Bacteria > Bacillota > Peptococcia > Peptococcales > Peptococcaceae > UBA7185. The sequence goes on along the minus strand of CABUKW010000015.1, from coordinate 13,733 downwards.
CTTGATGGCTTTCTGCTGGCTCCGTTCCGTATCGTTTGCGATCGGGTTTATTGTTGCTCTTGCTTCGTGCGTCCTTCCAATCCTTGCTGTACCAGGTGTTCTCCGTGTTCCTGCTCCATTTTGCTTCTGCCCCAAGCGCCGATAATTTCCAGGGCAGGAATGAGGGAACGACCGCTCTCTGTCAGTCTGTATTCCACATGGGGCGGCACCTGCTCATATGCTTGCCGCACCACCAATCCATTGGCTTCTAAATCTACCAGCACGCGGGTCAGCATGGTATTGGTAACGCCAGGCAGCTGCCGCCGCAGCTCATTATAACGGATGGTTTCCTGCTTGGACAGCTTCCATAAGACAGGCAGCCTCCATTTTCCGCCGATTAACTCCAGGGCATAGATAACGCCGCATTTTTCCTGCGCCAGTTCTGGCACTTCTTTTTTATGATAGGTTTTCTGCATGGGCAGCCTCTTTAAAATCCCAAATCTTCGTCAATCAATAACACTTCCATGTCTATATCGTTCATTTTTTTCATTTGTATCAATAAGCCATTGCAAATTCTGTCTGGGCTGGCACAATTGTAGCATTTATCGCCGCCGACGGCGCATGGCGTGCGCAGCTGCAGCCGTTTGGCATTCTGAGGCGCTGCCACATTGCGCACCCGCCAGATGGCTTGCTCCAGGTCTGGCGCTATTTTATTTCTGCCGATGACATAATACACCTTGCGATGGCCAAACAGGGAACCGGCTACCCGATTGCCGGTGCCGTCCAAATTGACAATCACGCCGTCGGTCGTTAAGCCGTTGGCCGAGGTGATAAATACCTCTGTGGTCAGGCACTCCTTGGCGATACGCAGAAAATCGTCATTATCGACACTCTGCTTAGGGTCAATCACTGTGTTGTGGGCTGATAAGGTCTGATACAGTCCCATCTGACTCAACGTTTCTGAATCGCCAAAACCGATGGTCTGCTTATCTAAGGTATGGTCTAAATAAGCCGACGCCTGAGCGGCAGAGGCAAACATACAAACCTGATACCGATTTTTTTCCAATGCTTTTGCTATCTGCTGTAATTCCATAGCTTTCCCTCCGTTGTGACTTTGCGCATAGTATTTTTAGCCGGCTTTTGCCGTTATTATAACATGCGGGAACAAAAAAACAAGTACGCACATTTTTGTTCCTGTAACAACGAAGTATCGACAATCAGGATTCTGCTGTGGTGATTTGAATCAGCACTGGCGCTTGACTCTCCCGTTCCAAAAAATCTTCCATGGTGGCATAGTCCCGTTGCGCGCCCATTTTTCCATTCAAAAACCGATACCATTGCGTTTGCGCCGCTTCTTCTTTACTTTCCATTTCCTTCTCTGCTATCACAAATTGCTGAACCTCTGCTTCTGTCGCTGGCAGAAAGGTTACAAAATGCAGCGCAGCGCCGTTAAAGTAAAACAATACGCCCGCCTTGCAGCCTTGCGCATAGGGCTGCGCAGCTTTACGTCCTACTGCCCAGTGCAGATGAAAGCCATGCCGCCGCAAATACAAATACATCTGCACGATATGGGTGCCCAGCAAACCGCCCAGGATTAAGCTGTCCTCCAACTGCTGCCGCACCGTATCCCAATCCTTCTTACGGCCACAGGCCCGCAAAAAATTATAGGCGGCAATCCAGCCGCAGCCGTTATAATTGGATTGTTTCATCCCATAGGGCAGATTTTTCAACAGCTGCTGATTGATGATATAGCCATCGGACGATAACGCCCGCCGGTTGATATGATGCTGCGGCATCGAAACCTGCCCCTCCTTTTCTGTTATCTGGAGCTTTCAGGTTAGATTGATACAGAACCTTAACCAGCCCGCCTCTGCCTAAAAGTAGGTTTCGTCCGCCAATCGATACCCCACTCCAATCTCTGTAATAATATATTTGGGCTCGGCCGGATTTTCTTCTAACTTGCGGCGAATATTGGCCATATTTACCCGCAAAATCCGGTTATTCTCAGGCATATCGGAACCCCAAATATTTTTGATTAGATAATCATAGGTCAAAACCTTGCCTGGGTTGCGGCTTAACAGCTCCATGATGCGCAGTTCGTTTTTGGTTAAATGAATGCGTTCGTTATCCAGCATCACGACATGTTTGTCGAAATCAATCCGCAGCTTGCCGCAGCAATACAAGCCTTTGTTGCTGGGCGTTCGTTCTTCGCCGTCTCCCCGATTGCGCAATGCCACGCGGATACGGGCTAAAAGCTCAGAGGTGCCGAAAGGCTTGGTGATATAGTCATCGGCACCCAAATCCAAAGCCTCTACCTTCTCCCACTCCTTATCGCGGGCTGACACCACCAGCACAGGACAAGGATGGGTTTCTTTTACCTTTTTCAAAATATCCATGCCATCCATATCAGGCAAACCCAAGTCCAGCAAAACCACGTCCGGCTGAAAGGAGCGCAGCATAGTCAGGGCTTGCCCGCCATTTTTAGCCACAACAGGAATATATTCATTAGCAATTAAAATAGAGGACAACACATTGATAATGGCATCCTCGTCCTCCACAATCAAAACATTTCCATTCATATTATTTCATCTCCTCCATAGGCAGCCGAAAGGTTACTTTTAAGCCTTTCTCAGCTATATTTTCTGCAAAAATCTGTCCATTGTGCACTTCTATAATGGTTTTACAGATAGACATCCCCAAACCCAAGCCGCGGCTGGTATCACCGTCCTTCTGTTTTCGTTCGCCAAAGCCGCAAAAAATCTGCTTTAAATCTTCCGGCGGCAAGCCGCGACCATAATCCTGCACAGAAATTTCTGCATAGTCTTCCGCTGCGCGCACCCGCAATTCGATTTTTTCCTGGCTATTGCCATGCCGGTAAGCATTATCAATCAGATTGGTCACCACCTGCCGGATTAAGACCGGATCCATAGGCAGCATAATCAACTCATCCGGTAACTGAATTTCTATTTTTAAATCTGGAAAATACTTTTTGCTGCGGGCTACCGAATCGGCAATTACCTCTTCCACTGGCTCCAGCGTTTTATTTAGCTGAGGATTATAGTTGCCGATTTTGGTGACGGACAAGACATTCTCGATCATGCGCAGCAGCCAGCGGGCTTCCTCATGAATATCCTGCATCAAGCGCTGTTTGATGTCCTCCTGCATGCGGTCTGCATTCTCCAGAATAGCACCGCTGGCTCCCAAAATACTTGTCAGCGGCGTGCGCAAATCGTGGGAGATAGCCCGCAGCAAATACCCCCGCGTCTGCTCGGCCTGCTTTTCCACCAAAATACGCTGCTGAATTTCACTTAACGCCTGCCGATCGAAGGCAATCGCAAAATGATTGACAAGACCTTGCGCATATTCCCGCACTTCCTTGGCAGGTGATTCTGCCCCTAATAAAATACACGCCGCCCCAAAGGTGCATTGCTGCCACATCACAGGAACGCTTAAACAGACTTCTTGCTGCACAGCGCTGATTTCGCTGCGGATAATTTTTTTCTGCTCTAAGGATTGCTGTACGGTTTCATAATAAATGGCGGGCAGTATTGCTTCCGCTTCGCCGCGTTGTCCTAGACAGACCAGATTATCTCCCTGCCGCTCTAAATAAAAGATTGGCCGCTGCAGTTGGGTATATAAGGAATCCAGTAATAACGTCGCAATTTGTTCTTTGGTATCCATTTGCAGCAGCTTTTGATCTATTTCATTCAATAATTTGGCCATTTGTTCCCGTCGGTGAGCCTCATCCCGCTGCTTACGCATATTTACCGTCAATGCGCAGGTTATAACTGCCACTGCCGCCATAATCAAAAAGGTCAGCGGATAGCCAGTCAAGGAAAAATCAATGGCAAAATAGGGATAGGTAAAGCAAAAATTGGTACCCACCACACTGCAAAGCGCGCTGAAGGTGCCCCAAAAATAGCTGCCGGTCAGCAACGAAACAGTAATGATCGCCAACAGATAAACGCCGGAAACATTGATTGTTTTATCGTACAACAACACAATATTATAGTTAATGATTGTGGCAATTAAAATGAATACCACCGTAATCAAGCCATGTAAAAAGAACTGGCGGAGATTCATATTTATGTCCTTTGCCGACATCGAATCCACCTCCCATGTTTTGATTATATCATAGAAAAACCGTTTCTGCATTATCTATTCGAAAATGTATTTTCACTCTTTCGCCATTCCTCTGCTTTACCTTTCAACTGTAACTGATTTTGAAAGTTTATCTTGACATCACAATTTTTTCATTTCACAGGTAAATTTTACTTATCAGATTGCTACATATTTTTTCTGAAATAACAAATACTTTCTATTAAGATGGGCTGCATCCTCTTTCACAGTGTTTGTACACTTGTATCAGAACCATTCAGAAGGGAGTTTTTTATTTATGAAAGCAACAGGTATTGTGCGCAGAATTGATGATCTGGGCCGTGTCGTAATTCCGAAGGAGATCCGCCGCACTTTGCGGATTCGGGAAGGCGACCCACTAGAGATTTTTGTGGACCATGACGGAGAAGTCATCCTGAAAAAATATTCACCAATCGGAGAGTTGGGCGAATTCGCGCAGGAATATGCTGATTCTTTGTTTGAAGCTACAGGTCACATTGCGATTATTACAGACAGAGATCAAATTATCGCCATTGCCGGCGCTTCTAAAAAAGATTTTTTAGGCAAATCCATCGGTATGGCTGCTGAAAAGGTCATGGAAGAACGAAAGGCTGTCAGCGTAAACGATACCGCCATTCATGCTCTGTTCCGCGGCAATAACGACAGCGGCATTGAAAAAACATTCACCTCACAAATTATGGCGCCGATTATCGCCGAAGGGGATCCAATCGGCACTGTCATCATCGCCACCAAAGAAAGCAACGTAAAAATGACCGATTTAGAATTAAAACTGGCTGAAACCGCCGCTTCTTTTCTGGCAAAGCAAATGGAGCAATAAACACGGACAAAAAAGAAAGTCTGCTGCAAATCCTTTTCAGATTTGAGCAGACTTTTTTACATACGATATAAAACTTTATTAAAAAATTATTTCATTGTCATGATGGCCCGTTGTCTTCTGTTTACTCCACGATTTCAAATTGGGCAGAAAGATATTCTTTCGTCTCTGTATTGATGGATATCCGATAAGACAACCGATATATGCCCGGCTGCAAACCGGGATACCATTCTGCCAGCGCCGAGCCTGACATTCCTTCCTGCAGGGGATCTTCCACGCCACAAAACCCGGCCTGACAGGGGACTTCTTGCCAACTGCCATCGGATTGTTGTTGCTCCAGCAAAGGCGCGTACAGCATAGAATAGGCTTCTCCTGTTTCATTGACAATCTGCCATTCCCATTCTTCATCCTCCAGTGTATATTGTGTCTGCGCCAATTCTAAACGCAGCGGCGCTTTTTCTTCCTGTGGTACAACTGTATCGTCCGAATTACCGCCCGATATGCCGCATCCCAATAAACTGCAGCTTAACAAGAACACCATTAATCCTTTACCCCAATAACCCATTTGCCTCATCCTCTCGCTATCATCTATAAGATTCACGTTCCGTTATTTTTAAGACGATACCGCCGGCAAAAAGTTCCAGAGAAATAAAAAGCTGCGCCGCTAACATCTATGGTGCATTCTTTCTCCAATACAGGCACCACCCAACTATGCGCTGCGCAACGGTTATTCCTGCAGCAAGGCGTCTATTTTCTCTTTATATGCTTCTGTTTCCCGAATGCCGGCATATTTACCGCGAGATTCACCTTGCCGGAAAAACAGCACTTGCGGCACGCCTTTTAACGACAGGCGCTCCATCAGACTTTTCTCTGTCACTGCATCTACATGATAAAAAGAAACCGGTTGCTCTGCATACAGCCGTTCCAATTCTTCCAGGATAGGCGTTACTTGCTGGCAAATATGACAGGTGGCCTTGGAAAATAATACAACGCAAGTTTCCCGATTTTTCGTGGTCTTTTCAAAAAATAGTTTTTCATTGAGGTCTAACATCTTCTGTCACTCCTTATATTTTGAAGCGAATTTTTTGTTCTTATGGGATAACAGCTTCCAGTATAGCAGATTTTTTTATGTTGGGATAATTTTTATTCATAATCATGCAATAATAATTTCCTATATTGCAAAAAAAGCAGCCGCAAAAGATAGCTAACGTCTTTTGCGGCTGCTTGCTTCATGATAGCTTCATCGTTTTACAGCACAATGCCCAGATAGGCCAAACCATCTTCTATATACTGAGCCAATGGTTTTTTTCCTGTCAAATAATAGACAGCGGCCTGCTGGTCTGGATGATGGTGATACCGTTCTTCTTTCAGTTTTAAATAATTTTCTTCTGGTGAACGGTCTTCTTTGCGGAATTCATTATCACGGCCCAACAGCATCAGCGCTTCCAAGGTTTCCACAACTTCTCTGCCCAAAGTCATCAGATAATCGTTCAATGCTTTTTCTTCCGGCAGATAAACGCCCCATTTTTTGGGGCCATTTTCGGCTTCATAAGCGGAACGGGCTGCTTCCCGCTCTGCTGCCAAATGAATGGTTTCTACAATCATATCTTTTTCTTCTGCAAACATATAGGTTCTCCTTCTATTGTTCTTCTGCGGCCAACAGTTCTCTACACACCATCCGGCATTACCGATTGATCGTTTACTGCAGGCTGCGTATTGGCATCTGGTTTTAGGACTTCGCCTGGAATACCGCCGGGCTGTGTTGGTTCTGCAGGCTGCTGTCCGCTGCCTGTATTCCCGTTATCCACTGGCTGTTCTGGAACAACGGCGCCCTGATTTTCTGTAGGCTGCTGATTAGACGGTTCCCCGGTTTGATTGTTGTCACCCGATATTGTATCAACAGGACTCTGTTCTTCGCCATTTGGATTGGTTACAGTGCCCGAATCGCCCCACGAATTCGTATCGGTCTGGCCAGGTTCCTCTGTCAACAGTTCATTTTCACCAAGAGAAGCCTCATTTTCCACCTGTTCCTTTAATGCTTCCTCTTTCTTTTTCTGTTCCGCCGTTAAAGTAGATTGCCGCGCCTGTTCCTTTTGTACGATGGTATTAACATTCACCACATTCAGACTGCTGATTGGCGTAGCATAAGGATTGAAATATTCATTGACAATTTCCAAAATTTCCGCTTCATTCGGCAAGTAATACGACAACCCGCTCACATATTGGGCAGCCCCCGGCAGAATAAACATATTCAGACTGGTACTCATATCCAGTTCCATCGCCTCTTTGGCAAACCAGAGGATTTCCCCGTTGGTCAAATCGGTATCCATATTGCGCAGTACAATCTCCGCCAACTTGGGCAATTTTGTTACGGTAGACGGCGAGGCTAACTGCTTGGCGACTGCCTGGATAAACAGTTGCTGCGCTTTTACACGGCCCAAATCCCCTTCGGCATAACCGCTGCGGTAACGTACAAAGCCAATGGCTTGCGTACCGTTTAAGGTCTGTTCTCCTTTATTGATATGAATATGCAAGTCCTGATAAGGGTCATCATAATTCATATTGCGAGGCACATCAATAGTAACACCGCCGATAGCGTCAATAATTTCTTCAAAGGCACTCAGGTTTACTACCACATAATTATCTACTTCAAATCCCAGCAGATAGGACACTTCTTTTTTCAGATTGTCAATATTGCCTTTGCCATTTTTGGCGCCAATTGAATAAGCGGCATTGATTTTTTTCACAGAACGGGTTACATTGGACATGGTATCGCGGGGAATGCTCATAACATTGGCCCGATTGTTGATACTATCCAACGACATGACCAGAATGGTATCGGTATTCAACCCCACTTTATCAGTACCGACGACCAATACGTTATAGATGCCGTCCTCCCGTTCTTCCTGCTGCTCGTTGTCACCCAGCGGCAGATTGTCCAATGATGGCGGCTTGATAGACATGCCTGCCATGGCCAATCCGCCGGCAATTAAAATCACAAAAACGCAAAGAATAACTAAGATTGCTTTTTTGCGAACTTTTCTCTTCTTTTTTGGTTGTTTTGTATGTTTTTCCGTCCGGCTATAGCCGGATGTATCCTTCTCAGTACTCAACGGCAAACGCTCCTTTTGCACAGTATTATTGATTAAGCATACCACTTTTTTCGGCAAAGCTCAATAAAGTTCCTGTTTTTTAGACGCCTATTGTACTAAAAAAGTTCTCAGCTCGGCAAGATAACTTTCCCTGTTCAAACGCAATCGTTCCAACAAAACGGTATCCACAGGCGCTACAATCTGTTCCAGCAGGTCAACGACATCTTCTGCCGACAAATTAATCGCATCTTTGCCTTGTAAAGCCTGCGCCAACTGGTCTGCCATATTTCCCAGCATTTCCAGAGTAATGGGACGGTCTATGGCCAGCAAGGTCAGCCAGTTTGCCGCCTTCACCTGAATTTCATTACTCACGTACAGGGCATAGTAATGACCATCCTCTTCGTGCAGCAATACAGCTCGCAACAATTGCTGCACATCAACAGGCTGTAAATTCTGCCCGCTGTAGTGTTCAATCACATATTGCATGGCGACAGCCATCAGCGTTTGCGCCTTTTGTACATCCTCCTGTTCAATCACCTTAAACATACGGTAGATAGGCTCCATCAGCTTTGCTTCCCGATACCGCAGCACCTGCTCGTCCATCGGCTATTTTCGCTCCTTCATAACTTCAATCTCACGAATAAAGGTCTCTACATCGTCAAACTCTTTGTATACTGAAGCAAAGCGCACATAAGCCACCTCGTCCAGCTCCAGCAAACGATGCATGATATGTTCCCCGATTTCGCTGGTTGGCACTTCTGCATACTGCCCTTTCAAATCCCGCTCTACATCAAGCACCAGCCGCTGCAACTGTTCGATCCCGATAGGACGTTTTTCACAAGCCTTTGCCAACCCTTTCAAGAGCTTGGAGCCATCGAACAGTTCACGCCGCCCGCTTTTTTTGATTACCACCAGCGGCTTATCTTCTACTTTTTCATACGTGACGAATCGTTTGCCGCATTGGATACATTCCCGTCTGCGGCGAATTGCAGTTTCTTCCTCGATCCATCTTGTGTCTAACACCTTACTGTCACTGTGACAAACTGGACATTGCATAATATTCTGCCTCCTTCTGCGAAAAGAGCTGTCTTCTTCATTTTGTTGCTAAATTTCGTATGACAGTAGAAAACAACTCTAACTAAGATATTTATTTTGTTGTACTGCCAAATCCGCCATTGCGAACTGCCGTTGCAGCATCGTCTTCGGTAATGCCAAAAGGCATAAAAATGCCTTGCATAAAGCCTTGTCCGGCTTCTATCGTTAAGGTTTTGCCTTCTTTACTGTCATTGGTCAGCTTGGCAAAAATATGACCTTCGTTATCAGAAAAATAATAATCGCTGTCAATGATGCCAACTGTATTATTTAACTGCAAGCGATACCGAAAGCCCAAACCGCTGCGCGGATAGCATTGCAGAACCCAACCTTCCGCAATCTCCGCCCGAATGCCTGTAGGGATTTTGATGGTCTCTCCAGGAGCCAAAGAAAATGTAACAGGACTAAAAAAATCATACCCTGCAGAACCGGCTGTAGCCCGTACCGGCAATTTCAATGCGTCATATAAGACCCGATCGGCAGACTGTCCAAAGGTATCCTGCCAGCTTACCGCAAATTGTTCAAAACTCACTTTATAAAACTTTGCTACCTTCTGCATTGTACACCCCTATTTTATCAAAAAATAAATTTTTATCAGCAACTTGCTGTCCTTTTCTGTTGCCAAACCTTTTTATACATTGCCTGTAGCATTGTAAAATGGTTTTTTCTTATTCTAACACATTTCCGAGTGCAGGTATATAGATTACCGCAAAAAAGAGCTGCCACATAAAGAAAATTATTTTATCATGGCATATGCTGCCGTCAAAATGCGCAGCAACAAACCATCTTTCCATGATAAAACCATCTTCATGCACAGCTCGTTTCTTTCAATCTTGCATCATGTTTTGTCCAGGAGTTCGCTATTCGGACCACAATACAATCTGCCCCAGGCGCAGCGTTTCTTTTACATTAATAACCCGTTGATTGGAGCTGCCCCGCCAGTGCAATTTAACATCCAACTTATCAATTTGAAATGGCCCGTCCACCAATACATCAATTTGCGCTACAAAGGGCAAATTTTTGATTTCATCCCATACAAAGCCGGTATACAGCCAAATGGTCTTTTGCGGATATTTCTCCTTTATTTCCTCAATTAAAGCGCCCACAGTTCCTCTATTTTCCGGATGCAAGGGGTCCCCGCCACTAAAGGTAATGCCAGACACATAATCCTTTTCCAATTCGGTCATCACTTCGTCATGGGCTTCTTCGTCAAAGGGCAAGCCGCCTTCAATATCCCAGGTGATTGGATTTTGACACTGCGGGCAATGATGGGTGCAGCCGGCCACCCACAGCACCACCCGCAAGCCATCGCCGTTCAGCATATCATCGTGGGTAATATTATGATAACGCATTACATGCTCTTCCTTTCCGAAATTTCTACCATTTTGGCGTCGTTCAGTCGGGTATCGCCTTTCACGCGGGAATAGGATAAATAACCGTTCATCCGTTCAATTTTGGTTAAGTTTTTGCTGCCGCATTTGGGGCAAACATCCATTTCCAGCTCTTGATGACCGCAATCGTCGCAATAAGCCAGAGAGAGATTGACGCCTTCATAGAAGCCCATTTCCATAGCGCGGCGCACCAGGGTTTTCAGCGCTTCAATATTATAGTCAATAGGATACTTCACATATTGAATTTTGCCGCCGTTGCATAAATTCCAGAACCGGTATTCCAAATCCTGTTTTTCAATGGGCGTAATATCCTCCGACACATGGCAATGGAAACTGTTGCTCACATAGGCGTGGTCGGATACATTTTCTACGATGCCGAATTTAGCCCGGAACTGCTGCACCTGCAGCCCAGTCAGCGATTCAGCCGGCGTGCCGTAGATGGCATATAAATTGCCGTCCTCTTCTTTGAATTCATTGATTTTCTGATTGATATGCTCCAACACTTCTAAGGCAAAGGCGCCGTCTTCCACCAACGATTTTTTATTATACAGCTGCTGCAATTCGTTGAGCGCTGTAATGCCAAAGGACGCCGTTGCCGTTTTCAGCAAAGGCTTAATTTTGTCGTGGATGCCCAGATGACCACCGTAGAAGCCGCCTTCACAATAAGCCAGCGGATTGGTAGAGGCCCGCATTTCGCCCAAATAATCATAGGTACGGATGTGCAGCTTGCGAATGAGATTCAAATAATAATCCAGCACTTCGTAAAAATCGCGACTTTCCTGACGGGCTTTGGCCAAAATCATTGGCAAATGCAGGCTGATGGCCCCAATATTAAAGCGGCCCACAAAGATTGGCACATCCTCGTCATCGGCAGGCTTCATGCCGCCCCGTTCATACCATGGAGAAAGGAAAGCTCTGCAGCCCATAGGACTGACAATCTTACCATATTTTTTATACATACTGGCCACATAACCGTCGCCGGTCAGGCTCAGCCAGTCGGGATACATGGTTTTACTGGAACATTTGATACCTGCTTCAAAGACATCTTCACAGGGCATACCTGGCCCATGCAGATTTTTATCATACAAGAACACAATTTTCGGGAACAGCACCGGTTTTTTATAGCCCGCTTTGCCCTGCCCGCCAAGATGAACTTCAAACATCATAATGGACGCCATTTTGGCAAAACGACCTGTACCCGTGCCGGTAGTTACAGTAATGAATGGATAGTCGCCGCGGCTGGAGCCTACAGTGTTAAATTTATATTCCCAGCCCTGAAAGCCCTGACGGAATTCATATTCAATATTTTTTAAGGCTTCTTCTTCCGCCCGTTCCTGCGTTAAACCTAATTCCAAATATTTTTTCACATCTTTACTGTAGCTCAGCTCTGCATAAGGCTCTAAAATCAAATCCACGCTGGGAATGGTAAACCCGCCATACTGCTGACTGGCTGCGCTCAGCACAATATCGCCAATGACATCAAAGGCTACGTTCAGGCTTTTTGGCTCATTGTACCACAGGTTGCCCATTTCAAAGCCGCCCTTTAAAACATGCTCCACATCAAACAGGCAGCAATTCATGGTATCGCGGCGGGCAGACATATCGTGAATATAAATGTAGCCCTCCCGACAAGCCTGCAATTCTTCTGTTGTCAGGAAAAATTTCTGATAAAGCTCTTTATTCAGCTGGTTAAAAATCAGGCTGCGTTTGGTAGATACCAAGGCGCTGTCGGTATTGCTGTTTTCCTTATCGCCAATATACATGATGGACTGACTTTTTTTATAAACCTCGTCCAGCATATGCACAAAATCCTGCTTATAATTGCGGTAATCCCGATAGCTTTTGGCCACCAGCGGATTGGTATTGTCCAATGCGCTTTCCACAATATTATGCATCTCGCTGATAGGTACCTCTTTGCTGGTTCGAGAGCGCACCTTTGCCTCAACAAAACCGGAAATAAAATTCAAGTCTGATTCTGTAAATTCTACCATAGCTCGATAGGCAGATTTATTCACAGCTTTCGTCACCTTGGTAACATCAAAAGCCTCCCGCGTACCATCTTTTTTAATTACATAATATCCTTCCATGAAGCGCATCCTCCCCCATTGTAATCACTGTTTTCATCGCAATTACCGTTTATTTGATAGTTCCTTGCATATACTAAATATAGTACATATTTTTTGAAATTTACAAACTATGTAACTAGATGTAGTTTAATGTTTCTCTACTATAGCACATTTCCCTGCAAAAAAAAAGTCTTTTCTTTTGCAAATCTATTTTCAGCTTTACCAATCTTTTTGCCATGCGGCAAAACTACTTCTAAAAGGTACATGAAAAAATCTGTTAACACCGGCGTTTTTCTTCCTGTCCACTGCAAAAATACATGGCAGTTTTCCTGTTCATCGCTGCTCATTTTCTGCATAGAAAAAAAATTTATAGTCAGCCGTTCTCATATTTCAATCTGTAAGTTACAGAAAAAGAAAGAAATTATCATATCATTCATTTATAAGTTCTGCTGCAAATAAATCATATCACGCAATAAAACACCATCTTCATAAATCGGATGGTTATATTGCAGAAAAAAATTTGGTATCCGGTGCGAGATATGAAATCCGCAAGTCTGATAAAAATTCAAAGTAGACGGTGTTTCTCCTGTTCCTACCTGCAACACTGCACCGGGGCAAGCATATCTCACACGAATCTGCTCTATCATAAATCTGCCATAACCCCGTCGCTGTAAATGGGGCACAACGGCCATATTTTTAATTTCCCACAGATTTTCCTCCTCACGGGTCACAACAATCACACCGCAAACAGCCTTCCCGTCATAGAGCACATATAAAGCGCCCCGTTCCAAATAAATGTCAATCATGCTCTCCTGCTCATCTCCCAATAACAAGAGCGGCAAAAATCGCTTTTTGTTCTCGGCAATCAATCTCAACTCCATAACAACGACTCCAACCTTTTCATGTATCTTATTCTTGTCCTTGGAACTTGATAAATTATTGTAGCATCAAGCAACCAAAGGAACGACTTTTTTAATATATATACCCCAAAAAATGACGCTCACAAAACAAAAAGCTATGCAATTGTTTTTTATAACAACTACATAGCCTTTATCAGAATCAAAAGCATCATCATTTCCACACAATTCGCAGCCTATCGACTCCATTAAAAAAGAGGCCCTCCCACATCGGAAAGCCCCATCAAACTCATACATCAATATAA
>CABUKW010000014.1 GCA_902492275.1 uncultured Peptococcaceae bacterium | reverse complement strand
GGAGAAGAAAATTGAGAAAGAAAGCATGGAGAAAGAATATCGCCTTCTTGCTGGTAATTGCCATGATGTTGACTATTATGCCTGTTACTGTATTTGCAGAAGGGGAAAATGCAACTGTTGTGACGATAACACCATCTTCTGATGAAGTAACAACGGGGCAAGTGTTTTCAATAGCTGCGTCAGTCACTACTGGCAGTGCTATTACAACACCATCTATGGTTTGGTATGTAAATGGGATAACAAATGGAAGTCAAATTTTTGATGGTGGCAATGCAAGTTATACTACAGAAAAAGAATTCAGTTTTGACGAAGCTGGTGACTATACTATTAAAGCAGAATTCCTAAATGATGCTTTAAGCATTGGCTCGGCAGAATGTACTGTAACAGTACGAGATGTAGTAAACGGTGTAATTACTGCGAATATGACACAACAGGAAATTGATGATGTGGTTGATTCCAGTGATATTATCACAGTTGAAGCTGGTAACTATGACTATAAAATTATTCGCTTAGATAGAGACGGTTTAGTATTGGAATTAGGCAGCGAAGACAGTTCTGATATAGTGTATGAAAAACTTCGTATTATAACTGAAGCAGATGCTAAAATATTTTTACGCAGCGATGTTTTGATGCTGGGAGAGTGCGATGCCACTGTAAAGGGCTGCCCTGTTATGTTGTTTGTAAAAGAAGGCAATACAGAGTTGAATGCAGGTGACTATACGCTGACTGCTGAGGGTTATACGGGCGGTATCCGTTTAGGTCAACATAAAAGTGTTCAAGACAGACAGTCATCTGCTTTGAATATTATAGGTGGAACAATAGTATTGCAGAAAGCCATTGCAAAAGGCGAATCTTCTGATGACGGGAGTGCAGTAGGCTCTGCCGCAACAGGAACGGGAATCTTTATTTATTCTGAATCTGGTACAGTTAATAATGTATTAACTGTAGATGGTGCAACGGTAAATATCATTGATAATCCTGGAGTAGGCATCTATAGATTGAATTATGACACAGAAGGTGAAGCAATAAACACTGGAAGTTCTTGCATGACATTTAAAGATTCAAAAATAAGAATAGATTCTTCAAGTGGTGGTTATTCGGCCATTTCAGATGAATCATATAATTCAGGCAATATTGTCTTTTTAGTTGACAATAGCGAATTAATATTGGCTAATAGCAAAGCAAATGGGTATACTGGATCTACGCCTAATAGAATTATTGAAATCCGAAACGGATCAAAGATAGTAGCGTATGGGAATGCTTCTGCAGGTATAAAATTTGATGTTCAAGAACTGCATATTTATGACTCTGAGTTGTATGCAGAAAAAAATGGTTCATTTGGTTTTACTGGAATGCAAAATGCTGATATCCAAAGGAGTATCATCCATACAGTTGATAATAAACTTACTGGAACTGTCTTTTATGGAAATTCAACAATTTCTGATAACTCGAAGATAATTTCAGAACAGGATGGGGAAAGAACTTGGGCTGGAAGTCGAGCTTCAGCTGCGGCAACAAGAGTATATCCGGGAACATTGGTGATTACTGATAGTTCTTACACGATGGACAGTATTAGTGGTATTGCTTATTATAATACCAGTAGTGGATCTGTAGAGGTAAATATTAGTAAAGGCGATGTAATTGCGATTAACGCAGATGAGAATAAATTTGAAACATCTTCAGAGTTATATGACGATTGGAATACTGCTTATGGCAACACAGGACGTACAATTATTACTGGAGGTTCTTTACAAGCTATTCGTAGTAACATGAGTGGGAGTGAGCTGTACTACAAAGACGGAAAATTAAATATTTTGATTCCAGATAAATATGAAGGAAACAAAACAGAATACCAATATACAGCTCCAATAAATCAGTACAATACGGCATTAACTCGTTTTGATTTTCATATTGAATTAAATCAAGAGGTTGGGGGAAATTCACAACAGAAATTTGTCTATTATGATCCAAATAACAATGAGCAATGTGAATATGAATTTCGTTATAATGGAAATAGTGAAAAATTACAGTTGGAAGATCCTGAAAAAGGATATTATGAAATTAGTGATGAAAAATTAAGCAATAATGAAGACCTAACAGAAGGCGAATCCGGCAATGCTTATGTTTGGGCGCCGGTATCTATTTTGCATTTTGATGCAGCGGAAGGTATTGTGAACAATGCAGATTCTACTGCAGTTATTGGTAATGTTGCACTGACGAACACTCGCGGTGATGGTTCTGAAGTAGGAAATACAGGTAATGAAGAACAAAGCAGTAATCGCTATGCAACAGACTATACAATTTATGGGAACAGTCTACAATTGAGTGAAGGCGTTATGCCAACGGCTGAAAAAGACGGTGCTATCTTTAGAGGATGGTATGCAGCAGATGATGAAGAAAAAGCTGCTGAAATTGCTGCAAGTGCAGAAACAAAAGATGATTTTATAGAACTGTATGCTTTGCTCAACACAGAATTTACAGAGGCTTCAAAAGTGTCGGCTGATTTAACTGATGTAGCCAAAGCGCAAGAAGAAAAAACAATTTATGCCAAATGGGCTGCTGCTAAAATTGAAGGTACTGTATTCCATGATACGGAAGTAAGTAGAAATAATCAATATGATGCTGGAGAAGATACTTTCGCAGATATTAAAGTTTCTCTGAAAAATGCTGCTGGAGATGTAGTTTCCACAACAACTACAGATGAAAATGGCCACTATGAATTTTATTTGGATCAGATTATAGATCAAGAAAACGGTGACACTTACACAGTCGAATTAGCAGTATATCCGGATAGTATGAGTAAAATTTGTGCCATAAATGAAGCAGAACAGGGTAACAAATTTGCAGGTGAAAAAGCAAGTGCAACAGTAAAAGTAAAACAAGGTGATATGAAAACTGCCAATGCTGGTTTTTATCAAACTGGTATGATAGAAGGCTATGTGTTTGAAGATGTGCAGAATGATGATATTGCAAGAGATAATATCTATGTTGCTGGAACAGATAAAGCATTATCAGATGTAGAAGTACAGTTATATCAAATGTCCCATGATAGCAATGAATATTTCTTGGTAGATGAAATGGTGACAGATGCGGCAGGTTATTATTATTTTGATAATCTGATTCCAGGGGAACGCTACTTTGTATATGTAAAGCGTCCAGAAGCATATAACACGAACTGTGCCTATGCATATAATCAAGAAAATCTAGATGGCAATAGATTTTCTGTTTCTACAGTAGTAACTGGTGAAAATGGAGTTGCTTTATATTGTTCAGATATTATTAGTATTGTTGCTAATAATACTGAAAGGGTTAATGCCGGTTTTTATATTACTGAAAGAGATCCAGAAACACCTATAACACCAACTACACCAGGTGATGGTGACGACGATACGTGGACACCGTCTGACCCAACACCGACAAATCCATCTACTGAAATTCCAGATCCTGATGTGCCGCTGACAGAACCGGATATCCCGCCAGTTGTCATTGAAGCTCCGGATGTGCCATTGGTGGATGTACCTGGCGAACCGGTTGTAGAAATTGAGGAACCGGAAATTCCATTGGGTGACGCGCCGAAAACCGGCGATACCGCTCCGATGGTTGCCTTTGCAGGCTTGATGGCAGCAGCCGTAGTAGGCTTGGTCATCACACGCAGAAAATTCAATTAAACTAAACTAAACTGAATAGACTTTTTGTTCTCAGGCATATTGACTGCTGATGAACAAAAGCAATCAAAGCAGAGGCGTAACCAGATGGATGGTTATGCCTCTGCTTCTTTTTGCTATACTTATAATGTTTTATTCTATAAGGTGTCTGTAAATTGACGAGTCGTTTTTTCGGATGTTGTGTAATCAATCGTTACGCAATGATTCATGATCATTGTATTGTCGATGGGTGGGCGATTTGCCCAGTCATCTCTTTTTTATGATGGGCTGTTTCAGACAGGTATCCCCAATTTGGCGCAAAAATGTTTCACGTGAAACATTTTATGCTCTAATTTTTTGTTTTTTCAGTGTTCTCTGTATTGGTAGCTCTATTAGGGGGGTGGACAATACAGCCAAAATGCCGGTTTTCTGCTCAACCAATAGATTTTCGAGGATTTTACTTTGCCTTGTGCTTTTTGATGGTGCGTGTGGCTGGGAAGGCTGCTAAAAATGACAACGATAGTTGGGTATTGGACGAAAAAAAGCAGCTTGAGCGGCTGTTGGTTGTTGGCGTTCAAACTGCTTTTTGTGGATTGCAAATGTTTCACGTGAAACATTTTTAGTTTTTGACTGTTTGTATTTCTATTTGTAAATAGAGAGAGGTTTTCGACTATACCTCCAGCTTCATGTCGCCGTCCTTAATCCAGCCTTTTTTGCGCATGATTTCCGAAATTACAAAGGCTAAAATACCGGGCAGAATAAAGTGCATCAGAATAATCTGAAACAAAACGGTGCCTGCCGATAGTGTTTGGGTCATGGTTTGAAAGGTCATAATTTGTCCTACCAAACCGGCGCTGCCCATTCCGGATCCGGTAGCGTTGCTGGTCATGCCGAATACCATGGTGGAGACAGGGCCTAGGATAGCGCTGGAAATAATAGCTGGCAGCCAGATAATCGGTTTGCGCACGATGTTGCCGATTTGCAGCATACTGGTGCCTAGTCCTTGCGCTAATAGGCCGCCGATTTTATTATCGCGATAGCTGGCAACGGCAAAGCCTACCATATTGCAGCAGCAGCCTACTACAGCGGCGCCGGCGGCGATACCGTTTAAATCTAAAATAATGCCCAAAGCGGCGGAGCTGATAGGCAGCGTCAGGATGATGCCCATTAAGACGGAAACGATAATGCCCATCAGGAAAGGCTGTTGTACGGTCCCCCAGTTGATCAGAGAACCTAGCCATACCATAAAAGCAGAGATTGGCGGGCCAAGAATCAGCCCTACAGCGGAACCGGCTATAATGCCGCAAAATGGTGTGATGAGAATATCAATTTTTGTTTTGCCGGAAACTAAATGGCCTGCTTCAATGGCGATATAGGCGGCAATGAATGCGCCTAACGGTTCGCCGGGACCTGACAGATGAATCACGCCGTCGGTCAAGACAGTGCCAGCCAGAATTTTGGAAGCAAAGGCACCTACCATACCGGCTGTAGCCGCCGATAGTAAAACCAACGGCGGCTCTTTAAAGCGATGGGCCACGCCACAGCCGATACCGGCGCCGGTAACTGCGGCAGCCATTTTTCCAATCAGAAAAATGGTATCGCCGATAGAGCCGCCGATGAGCGTACCAATTTGCTGAATGATGGTGCCGATAATTAAGGTGGCGAACAAACCGGTAGCCATACCGCTAAGTCCGTCAATGAAAACTTTGTTGAGCCATTTTTTGAATGCTTGCACAGGAATGCCCCCTTGACAGGAATATAAATGATAATGATATTATTATATACATATCAAAGAAAAAAGGACAAGCGGGAGGGACGGGTTTTGGCCCAATCTATCAATACAATTCGTTTATTACAGCAATCTTTACAGCTGTCAATCCAAGAAGGCGCCTTCTGTATTGATGCGACGGCAGGAAAGGGGCATGACACATTGTTTTTGGCTCAATTAGTGGGAGAAACCGGGCATGTGGTGGCAATGGACATTCAGCCTGCCGCCATAGCTGCTACGGAAAAATTGCTGCGGCAGCACGGTTTACAGCAAAGAGCTGCGTTGGTGCTAGATGGTCATGAACATATGCAAGCTTATGCAGAGGCGGGTACAGTCGATGGGATTGTGTTTAATCTGGGATATCTGCCCGGCGGGAATCATAATATTGCCACTAAAGCGGATACGACCATTGCAGCGTTGGAGCAGGGATTGCAGCTTTTAAAGCCGCTGGGGGTAATCAGTCTGGCTATCTATCATGGCGGCGATACGGGCTTTGCGGAACGGGATGCTGTGCTGCAGTGGCTGAAGCAGCTGGACTATAAGCAATATACGGTGATGGTGACAGATTTTTATAACAGACCGCATTACCCGCCTTTGGCTGTGTGGATTGTAAAGGAAAGCAATGAAAGATAACAGACTGCGTTTTTAAGAAAAATGGATGTTTCTGTGCTTTGGATGGAATGATGATGTAAATATTTATCCGCCTCGTATTCAAAATTTAATATTATGCCTTGCAAAGCAATTCTAAATTGAGTAAAATAAAGACAAGTCTTTGCTTATGGGGGACAGAAAGAAAATTTTGGAGGATTGAGGACATGAAAAACAAAAAATGGATGAAGGGCGTTGCGATTGCGGCAATCGCTGCAATGTCCGTAGGAATGCTGGCTGGCTGCGGTAGCAGCGATGCTCAGCAGGAAGAACAGACCTATAAGGTTGGCGTTGTGCAGCTGATGCAGCACGGCGCGTTGGATCAGGCCAACCAAGGTATGATCGACGGTCTGAAGGATAACGGCTTTGAAGAAGGCAAAAATCTGGAAATTGACCAGCAGAATGCGCAGGGAGACCAGAGCAATCTGCAAAATATTGCACAGCAGTTTGTTTCTAACGAAGACGATATTATTTTAGCAATTGCAACACCTGCTGCACAGGTGATGGCTGCTGCTACTACCGATATTCCAATCGTAGGCACTGCAATTACCAGCTATACCGATGCTAAATTGGCAGAAAGTGATGAAGCGCCGGGCGCTAACGTAACTGGTACCAGTGATATGAACCCGATTGAAGCGCAGTTAAATCTGTTGCTGCAGTTAGTTCCAGATGCAAAAGTAATCGGTACGATCTATACGGCCAGTGAAACAAATTCTCAGGTACAGGTAGATATTTTGGAACAGATTGCTGGCGAAATGGGCTTAACAGTAGAAGCAAGAACCATATCTACCGTAAATGATATTCAGCAGGCTGCACAAAGCCTAGTTGGCGAAGTAGACGCTTTATGGCTGCCAACCGACAACAATGTGGCATCTGCAATGCCGCAGGTAGTTGGCGTGACCGATGAAGCCGGTTTGGTTACCATTTGTGGGGAAGAATCCATGGTAAGAGCTGGCGGTACAGCAACCTACGGCTTCAGCTACTATCAGTTGGGTTACAATGCCGGTGTAATGGCTGCACAGATTTTGAAAGGCGAAGGCGAACCTGCTACCATGCCGATTCAGTATATGCCGCAGGAAGACTGTGTTGCGATTGTAAATACGGATGCAGTGGCAATTTTGGGGATTGATGTGCCAGCAGATTTATTAGAAGGCGCAACTCAAGTAACCACCGGTTCTGTAGCAGAAGAATAATTATAAGCAAATAAGATGCACGGCATCTTTTTGATCCGTAGTCATTGACTGCCGTGACTATGCGAGATAAATTCAGGCAGAGAACTTTGAAGGACGGAAGGATTGTGAAAAACATGAAGAAAAGCAGTAAATGGATGAAAGGCATTGCAGTGGCGGCGATTGCAGCAATGTCGGTAGGGATGTTGGCTGGTTGCAGCGGTAATTCTCAGCAGGAGGAAAAAACCTATAAGGTTGGGGTTGTGCAGCTGATGCAGCATGGCGCGCTGGATCAGTCTAATCAGGGTATGATTGACGGTTTGCGGGACAGCGGTTATGAAGAAGGCAAAAATTTGGAGATTAATCAGCAGAATGCTCAGGGCGATCAATCCAATTTGCAGACCATTGCACAGCAGTTTTTGGCTGATGAAGTAGACATTATTCTGTCTATTTCTACACCGGCAACTCAGGTTATGGCTGCAGCAACAGAAGAAATTCCAATTGTAGGGACTGCAATCACCAGCTTTGAACAGGCTGGATTGGTCGACAGCGATGAAGCGCCAGGCACCAATGTAACCGGCACCCATGATATGAGTCCAGTTGCTGAACAGATTGATTTGTTATTGCAGGTAGTGCCAGACGCGAAAACCGTCGGCACCATTTACACTTCTAGTGAAAAGAATTCTCAGGTGCAGGTTGAAATTTTAAAAGAAGTTGCTGCTGAAAAAGGCTTAACTGTTGTAGAAAGAACTATTTCTACTGTGAATGATATTCAGCAGGCTGCACAAAGCTTGGTTGGGGAAGTAGACGCTATTTGGCTGCCAACCGATAATAACGTAGCATCTGCAATGCCGCAGGTAGTTGGCGTGACCGATGAAGCCGGTTTGGTAACGGTATGCGGGGAAGAATCTATGGTATACGCTGGCGGCACCATTACTTATGGCATTAACTTCTATCAAATTGGTTATGACGCTGGCGTAATGGCTGCCAAAATTTTGGATGGCGAAAGCGTTCCAGCTGAAATGCCTATTCAGGGGCCGTCTGATTTGAATTTGGTAATCAATCCGACCGCTGTAGAAGCCATCGGTGTAGAAATTCCGGCTGATTTGATGGAACAGGCAACTCTGACAACAGACGAAGCGGAATAACTCCAGGTTGAAGTGATGCATGGAAAAGAGAGATATATCTGCGCAGGTATATCTCTCTTATTGCTATAGCTGTGCGGAATAAAAAGCAGAATGATTAGAAGGATGGAAGGATTGTGAAGGCATGAAGAAAAGTAAATGGATAAAAGGCGTCGCAGTGGCGGCAATTGCAGCAATGTCTGTAGGAATGCTGGCTGGCTGCGGCAATGGCAATTCTCAGCAGGAAGAAAAAGTATACAAGATTGGGATTGTACAATTGATGCAGCATGGCGCGTTGGACCAAGCTAATCAGGGTATGGTTGACGGGCTGAAAGCTGGCGGTTATGAAGAAGGCAAAAATTTGGAAATTAATCAGCAGAATGCCCAGGGCGACCAAAGTAATTTACAGAGTATTGCACAACAATTTTTATCTGATGATGTAGATATGATTTTGTCTATTGCTACGCCATCTACGCAGGTAATGGCTGCCGCTACGGAAGATATTCCAATTGTAGGGACTGCAATTACCAGTTTTGAACAGGCTGGATTAGTTGACAGCGATGAAGCGCCGGGCACCAATGTAACCGGTACCCATGATATGACGCCAGTTGCAGAGCAGATTGATTTATTGCTGCAGGTTGTGCCAGATGCCAAAACCATTGGCACCATCTATACCTCCAGTGAAAAAAATTCGCAGATTCAGGTTGGCATTTTAAAAGAAGTTTGCGCGGAAAAAGGCTTAACTGTTGAAGAACGGACCATCACCAGCGTTAACGATATTCAACAGGCTGCGCAGAGTTTAGTGGGAGAAGTAGACGCTATCTGGCTGCCAACCGATAACAATGTGGCATCTGCTATGCCGCAGGTGGTTGGCGTGACCGATGAAGCTGGACTGGTAACTCTAGGCGGTGAAGAATCTCAGGTAACTGCAGGCGCTACCTTAACTTACGGAATTAATTTCTATCAAATTGGCTATGATGCCGGCTTAATGGCCGCTAAAATTTTAGACGGTGATGCAGAACCGGCAACCATGCCAATTCAAGGTCCATCGGATTTGAAATTGGTGATTAATACGGAGGCTGTGGAAATTATTGGCGTAGACATTCCAGACGAATTAATGGAACAAGCAGAATTGGTTACCACAACTGCAAACTAATTTTCTGATTTGATTTCTCATAAATGTAATTTCATAAATGTAATTGCGGAAGAGTTGTTTTCTAAAAAATAGAAAGCAGCTCTTTTTTTACGGAAATGGAGTATCCCTATGGAAAATAGTAATTGAAAATGGTAGTGGAAAACGTTACAATAAAAGCAATTCAAATAAAAACAGGGAGGGTAACAATGAAACAAAAAATGTGGAAAACGTGCGGTATTATTTTGATTGTGGCAGCGTTTTTAATGGGAGCAGCTGTTGGTTGCGGAAATCAAAGTCAAACAGAAGCGCAGCAATATAAAGTGGGCATTGTGCAGTTGGTAACCCATGGCGCTGCTGACGCTACCAATGCCGGTTTTGTGCAGGCACTGGCCGATTATGGTTTGGTGGAAGGAGAAAACGTAACCTTCGTGCAACGCAACGGACAAAATGAACAAAGCAATTTAGAAAGCATTGCGCAAACCTTTATTAATGAAGATGTAGATTTAATCTGTGCAGTGTCAACTTCTACAGCACAGGTGATGGCCGCTGCTACCGACGAAATTCCCATTGTGGGAACAGCAATCACCAATTATGAGGAAGCAAAGCTAGTAAAGAGCAACGATGCGCCTGGCTATAATGTAACTGGTACCAGTGACCAAAATCCCATTGAAAAACAGGGAGAATTATTATTGCAACTGGTGCCTGATGTAAAAACAGTAGGAATTATTTATAATTCCAGCGAAATTAATTCTCAGTTGCAGGTAGCACACATGAAGCAGTATTTGGAGCAGCATGGTGTAGCTGTACAAGAAGCGGCATTTTCTAATATTAACGATATGCAGCAGGTTACACAGAGTTTAGTAGGTCAAGTTGAGGCCATTTATTTACCAACGGATAATACAGTAGCATCCAGTATGCCCCAAATTATTTCGGTAACGGAAGAAGCGAATTTGCCGGTTATTGGCGGGGAAATCGCGCAGGTGGAAGGCGGCGCAACAGCAACTTATGGAATTGATTATTATAAATTGGGCTATCAGACCGGTGAAATGGCTGTAAAGATTTTAAAGGGTGAAGCGGATCCGGCTACTATGCCAATTGAATATGCCGATGAAGAGGATTTGACATTAGCCATCAATCAGGAGGAAGCAGAGCGGATTGGTCTGGAAATTCCACAAGAATTATTGGAACAAGCAACGATGATTGAAACAAAGACTTCAACAGTGAAGTAGCAAGGCAATAGAAGTGAATCAAGGATGCATTCTTTTAAAAAGGGTGCATCCTTTTTATAAAACGTTTCCTGTATGAAATGAAGCAGATAACATAGCCAAAAAATTATTTTATTTATATTGTTGTATAGGGGATTTTCATTGCAAAAAGATTAGGATTAAGCTAAAATAAAAGCATATTGTATTCGTAGGATGGTTGAAAGGAGTTTTTTTATGAGTTCAAGTTTAATTTTGTCCACGCTGTGGCAGGGGCTGCTGTGGGGAATTCTGGCATTAGGGGTGTATTTGACCTATCGTGTATTGGATATCGCCGATTTGACAGTGGAAGGCAGCTATCCATTAGGGGCGGCTGTAGCTGTTTCCTTCATTGCAGGAGGCGGTTCTCCGGTAGTAGCAGTAGTATTAGCATTCGTAGCAGGTTCCATTGCCGGTGTTGTGACGGGCTTATTACATACAAAATTGAAAATTCCGGCTTTATTGGCAGGTATTTTGACGATGATTGGGCTGTATTCTATTAACCTTCGTGTGATGGGGGATAAGTCCAATGTATCTATTTTGCGAATGGACACTATTTATACGTTCTTTGAAGGGTTTGGCTTAAATAAGAATGAAAGTATTTTAGTGTGTGGGCTGTTGTTTGTAGTTGCAATTATTATTTTTCTGTATTGGTTTTTTGGCACAGAAATTGGCGCAGCTATCCGCGCCACAGGCTGCAATAAACAAATGATTCGCGCGCAGGGTGTAGATACGGATATTACGATTATTTTAGGCTTATTGATTAGTAATGGTTTGGTTTCTATGGCTGGCGCATTGCTTGGACAAAGCCAAGGCTTTGCCGATGCTGGTATGGGAACGGGTACAATCGTAATTGGCTTGGCTTCTGTAATTATTGGGGAAGTATTATTTGGGACACGCAATTTTATGAATTGGCTTTTGGCTGTAGTAGGCGGTTCGATTGTGTATCGTGTCGTAATTGCGGTTGTATTGAAGATGGGTATGAATCAGAATGATATGAAGTTGCTGACAGCGATTATCGTGGTAATTGCCCTGGCGATGCCGCTGATTAAAGAAAAAATCAGTAATGCGAAGGGGGCGTAGGCGATGTTAGAGGTAAAAGATATTCGGAAAACGTTTAATAAAGGCACCGTTAATGAGAAAAGGGCATTGCAGGGGTTGAATCTGCACTTAAATGACGGTGATTTTGTCACAGTTATTGGCGGCAACGGCGCTGGTAAATCCACAATGTTGAATGCCATTGCCGGTGTGTGGCCGGTAGATAGCGGCACCATTACCATTGACGATGTAGACGTAACGAAACAGCCTGAATATAAACGGGCCAAGTATATTGGTCGTGTATTCCAGGACCCTATGATGGGTACCGCTGCTAATATGCAAATTGATGAAAATTTAGCCATTGCCAGCCGTCGTGGAAAATTCCCTGGTTTAGCTTGGAGTTCAAAAGCTAAGCAGAAGGAACAGTTCCGAGAAATGCTGCGGGAATTGGATTTAGGTTTGGAAGACCGCTTGAGCAGTAAAGTAGGTCTGTTATCCGGTGGGCAGCGTCAGGCTGTTACGCTGTTGATGGCAACCCTGAACAAGCCTAAGCTGTTATTGTTAGATGAGCATACCGCCGCATTAGACCCTAAAACAGCAGCGAAGGTGCTGGCTCTGACAGAAAAAATTGTTGAGAGAGATCATCTGACAACGCTGATGATTACCCATAATATGAGAGATGCATTGCGTTGCGGTAATCGTCTGATTATGCTTTATAATGGTCAGATTATCATTGATGTAGCCGGAGAAGAAAAGAAAAATCTGGACGTGCCCGATTTACTGAAAATGTTTGAAAAAGCCAGCGGGGCAGAAATGGTAAATGACCGTATGCTTTTAGGCTAGTGTTTGTTTGATTGTACGATAAATATAAAAAATACAGGCCGGATGGGTATGCATCCGGCCTTTTGTAATGGAATTTTATTGTGTGAGTATGTTTGCGATTTGTGCGAATTTTTCGTCATATTGGGTGGATTTATGTAGTAGATAGGCTGTGTCTTTTTCTAAATGGCTTAATCGTTGGTCTGTTTTCTTCTCTAAATTGAGAATTTGATCACCGCGTAGTTCAAAGGCATCGAACAAAGCGTTGATTTTAGCTGTAAGCGTGTTTTCTAAACGGATGAAGGACTGCTTTAGAGCATCTTGCTGTTTTTCCATGCGGGCAAAAGATTGTTCCAATGCATCTTGCCGTTTTTCCATGCGAACAAAAGATTGTTCTAATGCATCTTGCCGTTTTTCCATACGTGCAAAAGATTGTTCTAATGTATCTTGCCGTTTTTCCATGCGAACAAAAGATTGTTCCAATGTGTCTTGTCGTTTTTCTAAATTGTGAATGGATTGCTCTAAACGTATTTGTCCTTCTTTCAAAGAACAAATATCTGATTGCATTGTTACAATGGTGGACTGCATGGTGTCAATGGAAGATTGCATGCGGTCCATATTAGAATGTATGGTAGAAATATCAGATTGTATGTTAGCTAACATTTGTATCATTTTTTCTGTATCATTCATCATGGCACCTCCTTTCTATTTTTATTTTGGAACCATCTGATAGCAGTATAACATATTTTAAGTTTACAAACAATAAAAACAAAAAATATTAGTAAATAATATTTTACGGGGATTTTGTAGGAAATAAAATTAGAATTTATAATTGTAGAATCTTTTCTTGCAAAATAAAAATCGTTCTGCTATAATAAAATAAATAATTTTAAAACTACAAAATATTGAAGGAGGAATCCGTCATGAAAAAGAACTATATCGCTTCCATTCTTTTATCTGCGTTTTTATTAACTGGTGTCGCGACACCTGCTTTTGCTGATACACAGGTGAAGGTGACATTGCCGACTTTTCAAGTAACTTTGAATGGTACTACAGTTGATAATAGCTATAGTCAATATCCATTGATTGTGTATAAGGATATCACTTATTTTCCAATGACTTATCACGGCGCCCGTTTTTTAAATGTAAAGGCGAATTGGTATGATAGCACAAAAGTGTTGTTTGTGGGCAAAGCGGCGGAAAAGGAAGATGTATTGCAGCTAGATCAAACAGCCAGTAAGAATAAATCTGCTTACACCGCTACGATTCCAACTTATAAAATTGCGGTGAATACAATCAGAGGTTCTGAATTTTTGGATAACAGCAAGGAACCTTATCCGGTACTGAATTTCCGTGGTGTCACTTATTTTCCGTTGACATGGCGGTTTGCTGTAGATGAATTCGGCTGGGAATATCGTTTTGACACTACGAATGGTTTAGTGATTAACAGCACCGATATGTTTCGCCCGGTTTTGGATGATAGTAGGCTAGGCGCGACACCAATGCATAGTGGCAGTTGGAACCTTTACTATTATTATAGTGACGACTATTATGTAGGATATCCATGTAGTACAGTCGGTGATTTTTTTAAGTTGGTTATCTGTAAACGTGGCGAAGCAGAACGGGAATATTCTTTGCAAGGGCAACTGGCTACGGAAGATTTTTATTATTTTGATTCACAGTATTATGTAATTGGTTTGCCAGGTAGTAAAGATGCAGAAATAGAGCCAACGATAAATGATAATGTGTTTTCTATTTATTGTTGTCGTCAAAGTGATGGACAAAATGTGTTGATTAAAATTGACTTAACCAATGGAACTGTAATCAGCGAGGAAATTGTATCCCTCACGTAATAGATTATTTTATTGCGTAGGAAATAAAAAGATTGTATCTTGCAGAAGAATCAGCAGGATACAATCTTTTTTAATTTTTTAGATATAAAGGCAATTAACCTTGTTCAATAATTTTTACGGTTAATTCTACATGAACATCTGGATGCAATTTCACTAATGGGCGATAAGTTCCCAATGTTTTGATGTTTTCTTCCAGATTAATCTTCCGTTTATCAATTTTGATGCCGGTGGATTTTTCCAACTGTTCTGCAATTTCCTTATTGGTAACAGCGCCGAATAATTTGCCGCCGGCACCGCATTTGGTCTGGATGGTAACAGTTGTGTTTTTCAATTTTTCGCCTAATTCTACAGCTTCAGCTTTTTGGGCAGCGGCTTTATCAGCACGAATTTTTTCTTGACGCTGCAATTCTTTCATATTGGCAGGGGTAGCTTCCACAGCTAATTTTTTTGTGAAAAGAAAATTGCGGGCATACCCCTCTTTTACTTCTAAAACCTGGTCTTTCTTGCCAACCTTTGGTACATCCTGTAATAAAATAACTTTCATCAGTCATTCCTCCTATCCTTTGCTTACTTTCTTATTATCCACCCTAAGCTTGCGGAAGTCAAACAATAAATCTGCCAGCCCCATTAAAATACATGCGATAAGGAATCCTGTGAAAAATAACAGAAGAAATAAGACACCTACAAACTTCATTAATGAAGACATCTGGTCAAATTTAAACCAGTAGCAGGATAACGCTAGCCCATCTAAAAATAGCAGCGCACCATAAACCAACAAAAAGTTTAGCGCAATGATATTCAGCCATTTAATGTTGATATAATCTCCTGCCAACCACAATGCCCATACGATAATCAAGCCCCAAACAGATGCAGCCGGCAATCCCCACTTTTGAAAATTTTGGATACGGGGAATGCGAATTTTTAAGCGTTTCAGAATTTGGATTGTTAAGAAATACGTAATTACAGCCATAATGGACCGAACAATTACAAGGCACGCAGGCATGATTTGTAAGATTATATGCATACTTTGCTGCAGTAACTCCATCACCTGTGTTTTAGAAACACCTTGCTGGGCCATCATATCAATCATGCCGGTACTTTGATAAACTTCCATCATATCTGCGGTGTAGCTGTCCATATAGGAAGCAATTGCTTCCGGTGTAAAGCCCATCAATCCTAAGCTGATTAGCAGCATGGCCAAGGCAGCGGCAGCAGCAGTTAAAACGCCAGCCTGAATAGTTTTGCTGCCGCTTTTTCGATGATACAGCATATAACCAAATACCCAGCCTAATAGCATATATTGCAAACCGCCAGAAATAGCTGTTATTGGACCTAACAGTAATGCTAAAAGCAGCGTAGATAAAATTGCCGATAAGCCGCCGGTAAAGGAACCGTGCCGTACAGTTGCAATCGTAATGGGCACGCTGCAGAACAATAATACAAATACTCCAATGAACGGAAGATTTCCAATCAGCATAAGAACAGTGGCTAGTCCAGCCATAATAGCGCCTTCAGCCATACCGCGAGCTGTTAGTTTGTTATTCAAAAGAACTCACCTCATTGCAAAATCTTTATTCTGTTGCTTTTATTCTATTTTACTTGAAGATTTACCTTGTTTTTACGGCAAATTTTCTGTTATGCTGGGGAAGCATAGCATTACAGAGTGTTATATGCTATAATACAGAGCATAATTTGCAATTGAAGGGGATGGTGTTTGTGTTTCATCGCGCGGCGTTAAAAAGAAATGCAAAAATGTTAATGCGGAAGCACTGGCAGCAAATTGGATTGATAACAGGATTGATTACTATTTTGTATGTTGCATTAATAATCGTCAGTAACAGTACAGAAAATTTTAATTTAGGCGATTTGTTGCTGCTTCTATTGAACGGCCCTATTATGATTTCTTTTTCTGTATTTACATTACGGTTCCTTCGTGAAAATACTGCTGATATGAGTGATTTCTTTGCTGCTTTCAGTAATTTTATCAAATGGATGCTGGCTGGATTGTGGCAGCATTTATGGACCATACTTTGGACGTTCGTATTTATCGTCCCAGGTATTATTAAATGGCTTAGCTATTCTCAATATTATTTTATTCTGGCAGACTATCCTGATGCTGATTTACGTCAAGCATTAAAAACCAGTATGAAAATGACAAAAGGATATAAAGGTGAATTATGGGTCGTGGTACTAAGCTTTTTGAATTGGGCAATTATCATTCCTGGCATTGTAGGAGCCGTTTATTTTGTCCTTTATCTTTGGGATGTGATACTGTATTCCAATACTATTGCAATGATTTTTATAGCATTGATTGTGGCCCTTTATTATTTATTTTTGCTGCCTTATATGATGACGACCTTTGCAGGTATTTATGAATATCTGAAGGAACAGGCCATTGCTGATGGTGTATGCAGTCCCGAAGAATTTGGTATGCTAAAAGAAAGTCCAGAACCAAAAAATTTATTCCATACAGCCAAAGAAGAACAGTCTAGTTTGGAGCAATGTGAGCAAGAATGGGCTCAGCAAATAACTGACGATGCAGAGTCTATCAGTTGGTCTTTGCTCGAAAAACAGCAGGAAGAATAATTTTTAACGGGGAATAAATAGAAAAGACGTAGTTTGTGTCAATTTGCAGTAAATTTTTAAGAAAGAGATGACAAACATGGTGGAAAAAAAGAAAAAACGTAAGGGATTATATATTTTTTGTGTATTATTGATTTTTTGTGTGGGGTTAGCCATTTTTACAACAGTAGGCAGCGGTCCGATTGCTACAGATTACATTGCTGTATTAGATATTGCGGGAACCATTTCAGAAAATGATGGCTATACCTATGACCAGCAATATTTGTTGGATAGTATAGAGCAAATAGCATCAGACAGTCATAATCAAGGGTTGCTGTTACACATAGATTCGCCAGGCGGCGCAGTATACCAAATTGATGAGTTGTATTTAAAGTTGATGGATTATAAAGAAAGAACGGGCCGTCCTGTTTATGCGGCCATCGAAAGTTATGCGGCGTCTGGTGGATATTACGAAGCCTGCGCTGCTGATAAAATTTATGCCAATCGCAATGCTATCACTGGCTCTATTGGCGTAATTATGGGAGAATTTGTTGATTTGAGCGGTTTACTAGACCAATTAGGTGTAGATGTCAGTTATATTACTTCGGGTCCGAATAAGTCAATGGGTAATTCCTATCAACCTTTGACAGAAGAACAGAAAGCTATTTATCAATCTATTTGCGATGAATATTACGATCGGTTTGTCAATATTGTAGCAGAAGGCAGAAATATGGACGAAGAGACGGTGCGTAAGTTGGCTGATGGCCGCGTTTATAGTGCCAGTCAGGCGTTAGAACATGGTCTGATTGATGGTTTGGAGCCTTTTGACGATACGTTATCCCGCATGACGTCAGATTTGGGATATGACAGCATAAATGTACAATATTTTAGTTATCAGGCCCCCAGCAGTTTGTTGGATTATCTCTCTAGCAGCAATCCTGTTAAGCAGTTATTAGGCGGCAGTAAACAGGCTATCCAAGAACAAAAGCAGCCGCAGATTATGATGTATTATGGAAATATACATTAAAAGATGAAATAACGCCTAATTATTTTGTTTTGTAGGCGTTTTGTATGAAATTAACATTTGAGAAATGAAAATTTTTCTTGCACAGCATGTTTCATTATGCTATAATACACAAGTTAGAAATCCCTGCTCTGACAAAGTCAGGGCCATTAGTCCGGGGGGAGGAGGTGCACACAATGCGTGATTATGAATTACTGTATATCATTAAACCAGAAGTTGCGGAAGATGCAATTGATGGCATTGTAGAAAAATTCAATGGTATCCTGGTAAAAGAAGGCGCAACTGTAGCTGAAGTTGATAAATGGGGCAAACGTAAATTGGCTTATGAAATCGACAAAAAATATCGTGAAGGTTACTACGTATTAGTAAAATTCAACGGTCCAGCTGCTGCTGTTGATGAATGTGAACGTCTGCTGAAAATCGACGATAACATTATGCGTCAGTTAACAACAAAAGTCAGCGAATAATTTCTTAATGGAGAGTTTAGTATGAACAAGATTATGTTAATTGGTCGTCTGACAAAAGATCCAGAATTGCGTTATACGCAGAGCGGTACTGCTGTTGCCAGTTTTACATTAGCTGTAGACCGTCGTTTTCCAAATCAAAACGGCGAACGGGAAGCAGATTTTATTAACTGCGTAGCTTGGAATAAGTCTGCAGAATTTGTAGCCAACTATTTTCATAAAGGAAAACAGATGGCTTTGGAGGGCAGATTGCAGGTTCGCAGCTATGAAGGCAATGATGGACAACGACGCTGGGTGACAGAGGTTGTAGCAGAACAGATTGAATTTGTTGGTTCCAAGAATGACAGTACGAATGTTTCTGGAGGCAACAGACAGGATTATCAGAATAATAACAATGCTTCTGCAGGCTCCAATCTGGGTCTGGGTGAAGAAATCGTATTTGATGATAATGACTTACCTTTTTAGTAAAGGAGGAAATAAATCATGGCAAAACGTGAACGTAACCCAAGAAAAATGAAGAAAAAAGTTTGCGCTTTCTGTGTAGATAAAGCTGAAAACATTGATTATAAAGATGTTGCTAAATTAAAGAAATACGTTACAGAAAGAGGTAAGATTTTACCAAGACGTATCTCTGGAAACTGTGCAAAACATCAGAGAGCTCTGACCGTAGCTATTAAACGGGCTAGAGTGATGGCTTTATTACCATACACCACTGAATAAGATTGTATTCCCTGTACCGATTGCGGTGCAGGGTTTTTTATTGCATGAAAAAATAATGGGTTCGTATAATATAAAATGTTGCGCTTGCAACATACAAAAGTGTTATAGTCAGCTATCATAGCTACAAGTTAAACAAATCTGGAACAAAGGAGCATATCATCATGATTCGTAGAATTGTGAGAATAGATTCAGAAAAATGTAATGGTTGCGGGGCCTGTGCCAAGGCTTGTTTGGAAGATGCAATCGGTATGATTGACGGAAAGGCAGTACTCTTAAGAGACGATTATTGCGATGGGTTAGGAAACTGTTTGCCAGTCTGTCCAATGAACGCCATTTCTTTTGAAGAACGGGAGGCAGCTGCTTTTGATGAAGAGGCTGTCAAGCGTAATCAGGCGCAGAAGAAGCAAGCGGCAGAAACGGGCTGTATAGGTGCGCAGGCACGCAGCTTTTTTAGGGAGAATATGTCTGTCACAGCAAAAAGATACGACAGTGAATTGCGGCAATGGCCGGTGCAGATAAAGTTAGTTCCGCTGACAGCGCCGTATTTTAATCAGGCAGATATCTTAATTGCCGCTGATTGCAGTGCTTTCGCATACGGTAACTTCCATGCAGAGTTTATTGGTGGTCACATTACGCTGATTGGCTGTCCGAAATTGGATGGAGTTGATTATGCAGAAAAATTGACAGCCATTTTCACTCAAAATTCAATCAGAAGTTTGTTGGTAGTACGTATGGAAGTGCCTTGCTGTGGTGGATTACAAAAAGCTGTGCAAACTGCCCGTGATCAGAGTGGGAAACAAATTTCGGTGCGTGTGGTCACAATCTCTGCACAAGGACAAATCGTTGGCGAGGACGTATTATAAAACGGTAAAAAAGTAATAACGCAAGCATGATACTAGAGCCGACCTTCAGAAAAACAAAAATCCCAATGCAAACCTTGAAACAGGCTTTACATTGGGATTT
Organism: uncultured Peptococcaceae bacterium; assembly: GCA_902492275.1. Taxonomy (GTDB): domain Bacteria; phylum Bacillota; class Peptococcia; order Peptococcales; family Peptococcaceae; genus UBA7185. The sequence goes on along the minus strand of CABUKW010000014.1, from coordinate 13,713 downwards.
TTTAATTGGAGCGGGCAAGGAGAATCGAACTCCCATATTCAGCTTGGGAAGCTGATGTTCTACCACTAAACTATGCCCGCATAAACATCTGCAAGGTATTATAGCATAACCTACAGAAAAAAGAAAGAAAAAATTAAAAGAAGCTAATGGGGGGAATCGAACCCCCGACCTACTGATTACGAATCAGTTGCTCTACCGACTGAGCTACATCAGCGACTTTTATTATTATAACGGCTGCGCGTAAAAAATGCAATATTGTATTTTTAAATTCTGCAAATTTATTGAAATCCTTTTTGTCGGCGGTCTCTTTTCTATGTTATAATTTATGACGTAAAAGAAAAAATTTTGGTTTGTCGGACAATAACATGGGGGATTGCAATGGATTGGCGTACAGGTAAAAATAAGGAGCATAATAGTATTGCGGCCAAACGAAAGGCTTATTATCAGATTTTAGAGTTACTGCAGCAGAAAAAAATTCCAGAATGTTACCCTGATGTAGAACCAGGAGGACATCAGCTTGGGAGAGAGTCGCTAAATATTCGTAGCCAGTTACAGGGCCTGTGCGGTTATTGTCTGTTGGCTTATGATTGGATTGGACCATTAGCGAAGTGGATTGGGCAAAGAAAATGTCTTGAAATTATGTGTGGCTCAGGGGCTTTGTCTAAGGCTCTGCAGAATTGTGGTGTAGACATTAAAGCTACAGATGATTTTAGCTGGAATGATAACCATGCAGTGCCTTGGTTTCGTGATTCGTGGACAGAAATCGAGCAGCTGAATGCGCTGCAGGCGATTGAAACATATGGCGCAGAAGTCGATTTGGTGGTGTGCTCCTGGCCTTTTTTGAGTGACGATTGTTATTATGCATTGTTAAAAATGCGAAAGGTAAATCCAGAAGCTATGATGCTCTATATTGGCGAGTGGTATGGTGCAACAGCCAGCGATGCTTTTTTTGCGACAGCACAAGTGATAAAAGACGATACGTTTACACAGGCAATCAAAAATTTTAAATCGGTTTATGATATCCATGATTGGCCATATTTGATTAAATAAATAAAAAACTGTACAGAGAATTGTAATCTGTACAGTTTTTTTCACTACAAATGATTTCATGAGATTTAAGCAAACGATTATCACCTACATGGTAATTGGCGTGTATGGACTACATTGGATATGGCGTGTGGTGATAAGTTTTTATTAGCAAAGATCATCTTCACGAATGGCTAATTCATATAAAATGCCACCGGAGGTTCGTTCCAATTTTTTTGTTCTGCTGGAAAGCTGCTGAAAGTTTTCATCAAGGGCATTTAATTTTGTTTCTAACACTGTTTGACCGTCTACTAAGGCACGGAAAAATCGGGTATTTTCTTTTACTTGTTCTGTTAAATCGGCCAAGTTAGACTTAATTTCGTCTTGTCCCCGTTCTAATCTGTCCATGCGGTTATCCATGGAAATTATTTTGATTTCCATAGAGCCCATACGGTTATCTATGGAAATCATTTTGTTTTCCATAGAGTCCATGCGGTTGTCCATGGAAATTATTTTACTTTCCATAGAGTTCATGCGAGTTTCCATGGAAGCTATTTTGCCTTCCATAGAATTCATACGAGTTTCCATGGAAGTTATTTTACCTTCCATAGAACTCATGCGTTGATTCATTCCTTTTAATTCGGAGAGAATCAATGTTAAGGTTGTGTCCATATCCATACACATACGCCTCCTAAAGTTTAATAAATGAAAAAGAAGAACGTTTCTTCCTTTTTAGTATACAGGATGATGCGTATGGGTGCAATAAAAAAATTGGTATAGAACTATAGATATACGCATAAAATGTTATTTGTTTTGTACAATAAAGTTATAGACATCTCGTTTGCTGAGGTTGGCTTCTTTAGCGGCTTGTTTGATGGCATCTTTTTGTGAAATGTCGTTTTGCTCTAGTTGAGTGACGCGGTGAACGGCCCAATCCAAATCTTTTTCTTCTGGTAGAGCTGGTTCTGCGCCATGCAATAACAAGACAAATTCTCCGCGAATTCCTTCTGTGGTAAAGTGATTCAGCACTTCAACTGGTGTACCTCGCACAATTTCTTCAAATTTTTTTGTTAATTCTCGTGCTGCGGCCATCTGGCGTTCAGGAAAAATTTCCGCCAGAGCCTTTAAAGTATCCTCTAAGCGATGGGGAGATTCGTAAAAAATCATGGTGCGTTCTTCGGTGAGCAGGTTTTGCAAAAATTGCTGCCGTTCTTTTTTTTGCCGCGGAATAAATCCTTCAAAGGCAAAGCGCTGTGTAGGCATGCCGGATAAAACCAAACCGGTGACGGCGGCAACAGCGCCAGGCAACACTGTAAAAGGGATATCTTCTGCTAAGCATTGCTGCACCAAATCATAGCCAGGGTCGGAAATACCAGGCATGCCAGCATCAGATACCAAAGCGATGTTTTTACCATCTTTCAATAGTTGTATAATCACGTCGCCTTTGGTCATTTTGTTGTGTTCGTAATAACTGGTAACTGGTTTAGAAATTGAAAAATGATTGAGCAGCTGTAAAGTTTTGCGGGTATCCTCGCAAGCAATGAGGTCTACCATTTTTAAGGTTTCCAGCACACGCAGGGTGATGTCTTGCAGATTACCAATAGGCGTTGCGCATAAATATAATGTTCCGTAGGGCATGGGCGGCCTCCTTATGGATTCATTTGATAGTAGGACAAAACTTCGTCTGAATAGGTTGACTTATCGCTGGTGATTTTTGCAATGGCTCGATAGATGGGCAGCGGCGGCAGAATTGTCACGCCGTTGCGGCCGTCTTTGATTGCTTCCAGCAGCACTAAATTGGCTGGCTGTTCTATGGTTGGATGTACCATGCGCAGCCGATAGGGTGCCAGTCGATGCTGCACACAGCAGGATAAAATCTCTGGCAGTCGTTCTGCACGATGAATAAGAGCGAAGTGACCGCGAGATTTTAAACAGCGGGCGCTGCATTGCACCAACTGTTCCAGATTACAGGCGATTTCATGCCGAGATAAGGCAATTTGTTGGTTCGGGTTTTGTTTGCCGGCACCAACAGGAAAAAAGGGCGGATTACTAATAACCCACTCGTATTGTTGCTCATATTGTTTCGGCAGTTGGGTAAGGTCGTGCTGTATGATATGGATTTGCTGCTGCAGCTGATTATATTGTACAGAACGCTGCGCCATTGCGGCAATAGCCGGTTGCAGTTCAATTCCGTCAATAGATACGTTAGGATGGCGAGCCGCTATCAACAGAGGAATGACTGCTGAACCGGTTCCCAAATCAAGCAAGCGTTGTTTTGCTGTTGGCTGGATAAAGTGGGCCAACAGCACAGCGTCGATAGAAAATCGAAAGCCCTGCTTTTTTTGCAGGACTTTCCAGTGATTGATACATAAATCTGTGAGTTCTTCGTCAGGAAGAATGTTATTTGGCAACATTCTTTAGTACCTCCATACAAAAAAGACAGCCTCCATCATGCTCTCGGCCAAAATATGTTGGACAAACATGATAACCTTCTTCATAAAGCTGCTGCAGCGCTTTTTGACCACCGGCCGTATCTTGATTTTTGCTGATAACAGGTGTAATCCGTTGGCGGAGCCGTTCGTTTTCTTCTTCCAGCTTAGCCGCCTGGGCCTGTATTTCGGTCAGTTGGGAAGATAATTGCTGTAACGTGTTTTGCATTGCTGCTAGTTGCTCACTTAAATTCATTTCTATCACCTGCATTTCTTGTAGCTGCTCGTTAGTCTTCTAATTCATGCAAATCAAAGGCGTCGCCGTCCTCGTCCACATTGTTTAGCGCTTCCAAATTTTTTACTTTGCAGTTACATTTTCTATTTTCTACATAGACATCATTTTCATATTTTAAACAACATAACAAGCGGCCACAAATACCAGAAATTTTGGAAGGATTTAAAGAAAGATTTTGTTCCTTGGCCATTTTGATGGATACCGGCGCAAAGTCCCCTAAAAAGGTGTGGCAGCATAATTCACGGCCGCAAAAGCCGATACCGCCCAGCATTTTTGCTTCATCGCGAACCCCAATCTGCCGCAGCTCAATGCGGGTGCGGAAGACGGTAGCCAAATCTTTTACCAGTTCGCGAAAATCCACACGGCCATCGGCTGTGAAAAAGAAGATGATTTTGCTGTTATCAAAGGTATATTCCACATCGATAAGCTTCATAGGTAAGTTGTGCTGTTCAATTTTCTCCAAGCAAATAGCAAAGGCTTCTTTTTCCCGAAAGGCGTTTTCTTCTACACGGGCATCATCGTCAGCATTGGCAATGCGAATGACCTTTTTCAGCGGCGGAACCACTTCATTGTCATCGACTTCTTTCAAACCAACCACAACGCTGCCATATTCAACGCCACGGGCAGTTTCAACAATGACATGATCGTCGGTGGTGATTTCCAAATTTCCAGGGTCAAAATAATATATTTTACCGGCTTCCTTAAAGCGGACGCCAATAACAGTTACGGACATAGTAAACCTCCTTGTGGTTATGCGGTTAAAGCGTTTTGCGTTTTCAGCAGCGCAATCTCTATAACCAGCCTCGGCGAAGCGTTGCTTTCCAACTGCGCCATGCCGGTTTGAAAATACTGCAGAATTGTTAAAAGCTGTTGCGGTTCGATGTGTTGTGCTTTCAGCGATGCCAGATAATCTTGATTGATTAGTAAACTCCATTGTCCTGCGGTGTTGGCCAGCAGCAAGTCGTGATACCAAAGTTGTCCTAATTCTAACAAAGCCTTCACCATCTTTTTATTTTTGTCCCATTGCTCGCACCAACTGATAATTTGCGCTGGACGCAGCGTAGATATTCTTTCAAGCAGTTGATAAAAATCTTGTCGGGCAATAGAAATTTCTTCATTGGCCAATAATGTTTCTGCTGTGGAAATAGAGCCTTGGGCCAAAGCAGCGACCAGACCAATCTGGGCTTGCCGTTCTGGATGCAGCTGCTGTAAAATCTCTTGTATGCACATAGGCGACAAGAGTTGGAATTGGATTTGCTGACAGCGAGATAAAATGGTGACAGGCAAATTTTGTGCCTGTGCGGTAATTAAAATAAAAACAGTATGGGCTGTCGGTTCTTCCAATGTTTTTAACAGACAGTTGGCCGCCTGCTCCGTCATTAGATGGGCATCATTGATGATGATGACTTTGTAAGCGCTTTCGTAATTACGCAGCGATACTTTGCTTAAAAGATTACGAATTTGTTCAATTTTGATGCTGGCACCGTTGGGCTCTAACAGCATTAAATCCGGGTGACTGCCGCTGGAAGACTGAATGCAGGAGGGACAATGTTCACAACTGCGGAAACTTACAGTGTCAGCAGCTTCACAGTTGAGATACTGCGCCAAGGCCAATGCAGTCTTTTTTTTACCGACGCCTTCTGGACCAGTAAATAGATAAGCATGGGCAATATGCTGATTTTTAATGGCGCATTGCAGAATATGAATGGCCTTTTCTTGTCCTTGAATTTCTGAAAACTGCATAGCAAACTCCCGATTTATATAAAAATAAACGCTTTATACCTGATATAAAAAATGAAATCTTATGTGTTCAATCTTAATTGTAGCGTATTGAAGTTAAGAAATCAACCGCTCAAATGGCAGAAAATCGGCAAGAATGAGATTGTAAGAAAAACAATATTATTTGGAAGCTGTCCTGTGGTGTTCCAATTTGTCAGAATATGATATAATCACAATAAAAATAAAGATGAACTGTCGATAATTTCGTAAAATTTTTCTTGGAGAGGGGAACTGATATGCAGACAGAAGAATCAAAGCAGCGGATGAAAAATAGTATTGGACGCGCTTTTTTTGCGCTGCTTGCAGTGTTGCTGCAAATAATTTGGATTGTAGGCTTCGCGATTCAATTAACACAATATTATGCGTATATTTCCACAGCCGTCAGCATTTTGGCGTTGATAATTGCGATGCGGATTTATGGAGAGCATATCAACTCCGCATATAAATTTTCCTGGATTATTGTAATTATGGCCTTTCCCATTTTAGGTTTGTGTCTGTTTTTGCTTTTTGGACGGGAAGGCGCTTCTTTGCTGATGAAAAAACGGCTTTATGCAGTGGAACAAAATTTGGGACAATATTTTTTGGCAGATGAAGAGGTTTTGGACAAGCTGCGGCAAGAAAATTTAGCGATCGGCAATCAGGCGTACTACATACAGCACAGCGGCGGATATCCGGTTTATCAAAATACAGATATTGTGTATTATGGCGATACTGCAGAGGCTTTGGAGGAACTAAAAGCAGAGTTGCGCAAAGCAGAAGCATTTATTTTTATGGAGTATCACGCCATTGAGGATTCAACAGCCTGGGCTGGTATAGAAGCCATTTTAAAAGAAAAAGCGGCGCAGAATGTAGAGGTACGGGTATTTTATGACGATATGGGCAGTATCGGTTTCCTCAGCAAGCCCTTTATCAAACGACTGCAGGCTGAAGGTATTCAGTGCAGAGTCTTTAATCCGTTGCTGCCGGTGCTGAATGTTTGCATGAATAATCGAGATCATCGCAAAATTACGGTGATAGATGGCAAGGTCGGCTTTACTGGCGGATATAATTTGGCAGACGAATATTTTAACATCACCCATCCTTATGGCAAATGGAAAGATTCTGGCATTAAGCTGACAGGAGAAGCGGTGCGCAGCCTAACCTTAATTTTTCTGGAGCTTTGGAATGCCACGCAAAAAACAGCGGAAAATCCGCAATCATTTTTGCCGGACTTGCAGTATCAGGCCAAAGAGAATTGCTTTGTGCAGCCCTATGCCGATACGCCGCTGCGCAAGGACAGCGTGGCAGAGAATGTGTACTTGAATATGATTAAGAACGCCAAGCGTTATATTTATATCACCACGCCTTATCTAATTATTGATGATGAGATGCAGAAGGAATTGGAACTGGCAGCGCAGCGCGGCGTGGATGTGCGCATCGTTACGCCGGGTATTCCTGATAAAAAATTAATTTTTAAGGTAACGCGCAGTTATTATGCACGACTGGCCGTTTGCGGCGTACATATTTATGAATATACGCCTGGGTTTATGCACGCCAAGCAATTTGTCTGTGATGACGAGGTAGCTGCAGTAGGCACCATCAATTTAGATTTTCGCAGCTTATATCTGCATTTTGAAAATGGCTGCTGGTTTTACGGCTGCAAGGCTGTGCAGGTGGTAAAAGCAGATTTCGAGACAGTTTTTTCAGAATGTACAGATGTGACAGCGCAATACAGCGGCAAGCGCAGCTTAGCACTAAGGGGCTGGCAATGTATCTTGCGGCTGTTCAGCCCGTTGATGTAAGCAGATTTTATTGTGGAAATAAAAAAGCATACAGCATTCGTTGTGAAAGCGCAACGTTGCTGTATGCATTTTTTTATTCTTCTTCTGGTTCGGCAGATGTTGGCATATCTTCTGCAAGCAACTGTTCTCGGCATTTTCCCAGCAAAGCCCGTTTGTCTGCGGGCAGTTCGGGATATTGCGGATTGATTTCCTGCAAGGTGTTTACAATAATTTGTGAGATAAGCAAGCGGGCGAACCATTTTTTGTCGGCAGGCACGATATACCACGGCGCATTTTTGGTGCTGGTTTCGCGAATGGCGTCTTCATAGGCTTGTTGATAATCGTCCCAGTAGGTGCGTTCTTCAATATCGGATTGCGAGAACTTCCAATTCTTTTCCGGATTATCGATGCGCTCTAAAAATCGTTTCTTTTGCTCGTCTTTGGAGAGATGGAGAAAAATTTTCACCACGCGGATACCATTTTGGTATAGATACTTTTCAAAGTGATTGATTTGCTGATAGCGTTGCTTAAACAGCTTGTCGGTCTTGCAGCGGTCTGGCAGCTGGTAGGTTTCGTGCAGGTTATGCACCTTTACTACCAGCACATCTTCATAGTAGGAGCGATTGAAGATGCCGATATCGCCTCGGGCTGGCAAGACACGCATAGCGCGCCACAGATAATCGTGATCCAGTTCCTCTGAGCTTGGCTGTTTGAAATTGCTTACTGTAACGCCCTGCGGATTAATGCCGGAAATAACATGCTTGATAGCGCCATCTTTGCCGGCGGCGTCCATAGCCTGAAAGATAATCAGAATAGCTTCTTTATTTTCGGCATATAAGCGGTCCTGCAGTTCAGCCATTAATTGCTGGTTTGCCGCCAGCAATTGCTCCGCTTCTTCTTTTGAGGCAAATTCAGCGGTATCGTTGGTGCTGAAATCTTTCAAATGAAATTTTTTCTCTCCATTGTAGCAATACTTCTTGATGTTCATAACACGAGCCCCCAGTTTGATTAATAACGATAGATGATAACTTCCTTGCCGAGTTTTTGCAGTTGAGCGGTTAATTTTTCAATAACAGCGGCGCGCAGGCGAATGCCCGGTTTAATTTGCTCGTAAGCTTCATTAAGCTGTGTGCCGAAGAAAATAGTGATGCGGTCGGCATACAATAATTCGTGCAGCAGCATCGTAGCGCCGTTCTTTGGCAACTGTTCCTGCTGCTCTTTTTCCAGTAATTCGGTGCAGCGATTCATGGTGATGATACCTTCGGTCACCAAATCAATGCCTTTTATTTTGGAAATTGGCGGAATATCGTTAATGGATAGGTTATCGTCTACATTTTCTAATTCACGGCCTGTTTCGCGGGCAAAAACCTGGGCGGTGGTGCCGCCGCAAATAATTTTATGCCCGCTGCTCTTTAAGAATTCTTCAACCATACGGGCGTCGTCTTTTTTGTCCACAGGCAAGCCGGTCAGCAAAGCGCACTCGCGGGCCTGACGCATGTGTACGGCCACTGCGGTGGTGTCGTCGCCTGGCTGGCTGATGTAATAGCTCATGCAAATACCGATGACTTGGTCTACCAGATCCTGCGCAGAATGATTGAGCTTTACATGTTCCTTTAGCGCTTTCACCAAGCCAGAGGTTTGCAGCCCCAAAGGCAGGGTTAACCCCAGGCCTGCTTCCGTTACGCCGTCGCTGGTAATCAGCAGATAGTCGCCTTCTTTAAGCTGCAAATGGGCTTCGTTGATTTTTTTGCCGGCCACCTCCCGGCTGGTGCGTTCCACCACATCGACAAAGCCTTTTGAGATATGAATCGGCGGCAGTCCGTCGAAGTCGATAATATCTACTTGCCCTTCGGGAGTAATTTTTAAAATGGTGAAAGTGGAATAGGCAACGTGACGCACAGAACAGACTGGCAGTGTGCCCACGATGGTTTCTACAATATCCTCCAGCGGTACATGGCTGCTGACCATTTTGGAAATAATTTTCGTTGTCAGATTAGAAAGAATATTTGCTTTTACACCGCTGCCTAAACCATCCGAAAGCACCACCACGGTTTCATCAGGATTGCGAACAATTTCTACCGAATCGCCGCAGGTGACTTCCCCATGTTTGATTAATTGGGTTTTCCCGACTTCACAGATTAAACTCATTGATCCAGCTCCTTCTCTTGATTGAACTGTTTGATTAAATCGAGCAGAATGATTTTTGTATCCGCAGTGGTTTCGCCTAATAATCCAGCAATTTGCTGTGCTACAAACATTTGATTATTGATAACCTGATTGGCTTTGCTGAGCGCTTCTTCTTTCATTTTTTCCAGCTCGGCCCGTTTATTTTCTTCTTCGGTAATATCGGTAATGGTGGCCATATACAGATTTTGCGTGCCCTGCATACGCACTACGTTCTGACGGGTAACTAGGCCGATGTCGTCATAATGCACAATCAAATCCTTCATGCCGCGGCCCGTTTCCACCACCTTTTCAAAATCGCGGTGGTCAATATATTCAAAGACTGCACCGCCAACCTGCAGGTTATAGGATTTAAACATGTCGCGGGCGGCCGGATTGAACTCCTGAATGATGAAGTCCTGGTCAAAAACAATGATGCCGCTGGGATTGCTGCGAATGGCAGTGTTTGCCGTCGATTCAGCGCGGCCCCGCATATACGTCATACACATTTTTTCTTCAGCCTGACCGCGGGCAACGGCAACCGCCTTTTCATAGCAACTGTCAAAGCCGCAAGCGCCGCAGTTCATTACCTTTTTATTATATTGCTTCAGGTTGGATAAAATTTCGCGAATCCGTGCAGTTTCTACCTTTGCCGGTTCCACGTAACGGTTCTCAAAGGTACGGCTCATATCGGACACCTGCGCAAAATGCCGGATTGGCTTATTGCTGTATTGGCGATAATAATTATTAATTTCGATTTTCTTTTCCAAAATTCCTCGTTTTTCTAAGCCAAAGCCACCCACACAGCCGTTGCGGCAACCATCCAGCTCAATAAAACGGCTGCTGAAATTGGCGGTCTTTTCTAATTCTTTTAACGCTTCGATGCAAGTGCTCAAACCAGATAAATATTGCACCTCGGTGTCCGTTACCACACCACGGTTCACCATCATCTGCATCAAATTACCGGCCATTGCCAACGGAGCGCCCAGAGGCTTAAACTGCGTCAGTTCTACGTCTATGCTGGCCAGAGTTTCCTTATCTACCTTGTGACTGAAAATAAAATCCAGCGCCTGGTCCAAGGTTAAAGTCAAATCGATGTCAGACTCTTTACCCACCATGCTGAGACAGGGCGAGATATGCACCACTTTGGCATCCTGCCCATATTTCTGCTTTAACAGGCGGGCGTGAATGACCGCTTCATTTTCAATCGGCGCCAGGTGTTCCAGTAATTTGGGAAATTTTTGTTCAATCAAATTGACTACAATCGGGCAATGACTGGAAATAATATATTTGTCAGTGTTTTGCAACAGATTGGCATAGGTATCCAAGAACGGCTCCGCATTGACGGACATTTCTTCGATGGCATAGAAACCAATATGCTTTAAACGGGCCCATAATTCCTGCTGAGACCATTGATTAAAATGGTTAACAAAGGTTGGCGGTAAACTCAAAATGACCCGTTCATTTTGCAGATATTCTTCTAATTTGGGAATCTGGTCGATGATGCTTTTGGTATACTGTGGACATTCTTTGACGCAACGGCCACATAACACACATTGGTCCGTCATAATTTTTGCCTGGCCTGTACGGAAACTGATGGCCTTTACATCACAAGTGCGCAAGCACCGGTAACAGTCACGACAGTTACCAGTATTATTAATGATTGGAAACATAGATTAGTCCTCCTGTAGACAGATATTGAGCAATGAAGGGACATCGGCCACCGTTACATGCTTGTACGTTTCACCGTTCACACGCACAATCACACCGTCGGCACATTGGCTTTGGCAAAATGCCCCCGTCAGTTCAAATAAAACATCGCCGGACTGCTGTCGTTTCTCCAGCTCTACCTGGAATGCCTGTGCAATCAGCGGAGCGCCTTTTAGATGGCAGGCGCTGCCCATGCAAACTTGAATTCTTTTTTCCATAGTTTCGTCCCCTTTAACATTTTATCTGATAAATTAATTATACTTATTCATTGCGATTGGGGCAAGGGGGTAAATTACTTTCCAGCCATTCCCTAATGCAATACTGTTTTCCATGGGCTATACTGACAAGGACGAAAACAAGGAGGTATGAAATGTTAAAACGAGTAAAAACCTTGACGGTAGTCACAGCATTATCTCTTTGCTGTAGCCTTATGACTGGTGGCGGAACAGCCCTGGCGGACACATATCAAGTGAAAGCAGGCGATTCCCTGTATCAAATCGCCGGCAACCATAAGATTACCGTAGAAGAACTAAAGGCGGTCAATTCTTTGCAGGGAGACAAAATCCTGGTAGGACAAACCCTGCAGATTCCGGCCAACTATGCGACCCATCGGGTTGTTGCTGGAGAATCGTTATATCAGCTAGCACAGCGTTACGGCTGTACAATCAGCGATATGAAAAATTTAAACGGATTATCCAGTGATGTCATTCAAGCTGGCACAGTTTTAAAAATTCCGTCCAGTGCCAGCGCCTATAGTGATGGTACCAATACCAGAGTTACATCCTCAAGAGGCGGCAGCTATCAGCGCACCTACACCCAGGAGGATTGGGACATGCTGGCGCAGGTTGTATACGGCGAAGCCCGCGGCGAGATTTATACTGGTCAGGTAGCAGTGGCAGCCGTTGTGTTAAACCGTCTGGAGGATGCCAACTTCCCTAATACCTTATATGGCGTTGTATTCCAAAAAAATGCGTTCACCTGCGTCAATGATGGTCAATATTATTTGCGACCAGACCGCACCGCCTATGAAGCAGCATTAGAAGCCATGCAGGGCAACGACCCAACCAACGGCTGTCTGTATTATTGGAATCCCGTTACCGCCACGAGCAGCTGGATTTGGACGCGGCAGATAGAGACGCGGATTGGCAATCATGTTTTCGGCAACTAGACGTTTGTCTTTTTTGTGCCTGACTGTGTTGTTTTCAAATTTGTTTGCTTGCGTACGATGAAGTACGCGGCGCTGCTCAAATTTGAAAGCCGCCTTGTCAGGCGCAAAAAATCCTGCACTTTTGAAGGGTGGCAGAATAACGGCGTTGTTTTGGAATCGGTTTGCTCGCATACAATTTGTATAGTCTCACTTCGCCGATTCCAAAGCCGCCTGCCCAAAAGAAAAAATGCCTGCGCTTGGGATAGCGAACGACTGATGTTATTTTCAAATTTGTTTGCTCGCTGGAAGATATGATAAGCTACTGTAAAAAGTTTTAGAGAAAAATTGTTATCGTCACAAAACGACCTGAGTAAAAATGTTTCACGTGAAACATTTTGCTCAGGTCGTTGTTTATGCTTAGGTTTATTATAACGGCAGATGACAGATTGGGCAACCAAGCGGACTTTTCATGGCCGCAACTGACAGTTGCACTTGCGCTAAAAGGCTGTATTTTTCGTTTTATGGCCCGTTTCGATAGCCCAGATATTGCACACCGTTTTCTTCTCTGGTGATGGGCTGATGGCAAATATATTGCCTGGCAGCAATGCAATCGCCGATGATGGTATCGGCAATTTTTTGATTGTGTACATCGCCCCGCTGCTGCGAACTCCACTGTTCATTGGATAAACGGGCCGCCACGACAATTTTCAGTCCGGCTTCGGCAGCTTTGGCCAGCATCAGCGGCGGTATAGATAGGCAATCGGTGCCTATCGTTTCTAATAAACGGCGGGACAGACAGTGGGGACCGTGAGAAGGTGTGGCTAGGCCAATGGACGAAAACAAGCCCAGCTTGCGGTTTAGTTGCTCTCGATAAAAAAGCACCGCCTTGGCAGTCTCTGAGCGATATCCGATATAGGGATAGCAGTTGGTAAGGGCCAAATCGCAATCCTTATAAGCTACCGCGCAGAGCAAATCCTGCAGGCAAGCAGAAAATTCCCCCTGTAAATCGCCATCCACAAACAAGATTTGGTCAGCGCCTAATTTTAGCGCACAATCGGCGCCCCAGCTGCGGGGCACATCAATGCCCAGCGGCAGCGGATATTCAATCAACGCCAAACGGGAAGCCAACGGGTGATTCAACACCATCTGGCGGGTACAGTCAGTACAGCCGTTCAGCACAGGAATAACAACGTCTAACGTAAAAAGATGGGCCAGATTATCCAGCACATGCACAATGCCCGCTTCCTCATTGCAGGCAGGAATAACAGCAGCAATCATAAACAATCCCTCCTCCTATAAAATATGAAAAAATGATGTGAAAAACACAGAAAATTGCAACAGTAAAAGTAAAATCCTCGCAGGTCTATTGGTTGAGCAGAAAACGGGCGGTTTTGTTGTATTGTC
>CABUKW010000013.1 GCA_902492275.1 uncultured Peptococcaceae bacterium | reverse complement strand
CCATCATCAACAGCAAGGAGCAGTATCCGTTGTTGGTTTATCGGGACGTCACCTATTTTCCGCTGACTTGGCGCTTCGCGGTAGATGAATTTGGCTGGAAGTACAGCTATGATAACAAAAACGGCCTGGTTATTGATGCAGGTAATGTCAAAACCAGCAGCGTGACGTTGAGCGACGGGCGGAAATCAACGTATGAAGATAAATCAGATATTTTCGATTTTGCTATTGATAAGCAGTATTTGTACTATGAAGGCGAGCAGGGGACGGTATATCGCCGATCTCTTACGGCACTGAGTGACGACAAGCAACGCAAGCAGGTGGGAATGATTCCCTATGAAGATTTTTATTTTACTGGTTATCCTCTTGCTGAAATTACAGAGATGGGCGGCTCGGTTTATTATCGCTATCATACTGGTGGCGCCAGCACAGGCGGCGATTGTTTGTATCGGGTAGAAGGCAACACGGTCAGCAAGGATTTGATTCAGCGTTCCTATGATCCGTTTGTGGATTTCGGCGATTTTTGTATCCAGATAGACGGTCCGGTGGTGGGCGGCACACCGGCTGTACCCATGACCTATTTGTGCAAGGACGGAACGACCAAAGCCGTTGGCGCAACAGGCTATTGCTACAGCGTTAACAGCAGCGGCTATGACAAACAGCGCAACCGGCTGTATGTAACAGCCTATCAGAAAAACGCAGACACTGGAAACGCAGGAAAATCCTATTTGTATGGGGTAAACCTGATAACGAATGCCACTGAAAAGCTCAGTGAAAAGGTTGTTTCCGACTATCAGGCTGCCGGCGATTGTATTTATTATCTGTCCTATACCAAGGCCGACGGCACCAATGATGCTAATTACAGTCAGCGGTATCTGTACCGTCTGGATTTGACAACCGAGAAGGAGCAGTATCTGGGCTTGGTGGGCAGCTCCGACAAAACCTTCAGCACCCTTTATGCTGCCGCGCAGAACGGCGTATATTACCGCAGTCAGGAAAACGGCAATCTGTTATTCTGGAATCAACAGACCGGCAAGACGGAAACAATCAATGCCGGATTTAAGGTCAATCAGCTCTACAGCCAAAACGGTTATGTTATCGCCCATTTTGCGGAAACGGCCAAAAATCCTTACCGGTTGATGGTGTTTGCATCGTCGGGACAGACCATGAAGCAAGTATACGCCACCGCCGATTGCAGCGATCAGGCGGTAATCAACGCCAATGGACTGCTGGTGTATCGGCTGGAGGGCACCAATCAGTTGGTGCAGGTGCAGCTATAGCAGCCGCTGTGTAAGCGTTTATAGTAAGAAGAAAAGTAAAGGTATAAGACGAAAAGAGAAAAGACCTGATATGGAATTGCGGTTCCATGTCAGGTCTTTTTGGTGAGAGAGATAAAATGATTCTAGTTTAACTTTTCAGATTAAAAATCTTCCGATAAAATCTGATAAACTGGAGCGCCTTCGCACTGGGCTGGGAAGCGGGTGCCTAACAGCGCTGCGATTGTCGGCGTTACGTCTACCTGACGGATGGTTCTGTCGGTCAGATAGTTTTCTTTAATACCGGCACCGGCTGCCACGAACAGTGGGGATACGGAGGTTCCGAAATAGCCCAAGGAAGTGGATAAGCTGTCGCCATGCAGACGGTTGAAGCCTTCTTCGATGGAGAAGAAGATATCGCCGCATTCAGGACCGTTTACGCCGATTAATACGCCGTCTTTGTTGCGCAGGCAAATGCCAATTACGCGGCGGCCTGTGGCTGGATCTCTATAGTTGTACAAATCGTTGATAATCTGTTCTTCCAGCGCGTATTTGTCAGCAGGGTCTACAATACCGGTTTTGTCGCGGCCTTTCAGATTGATGTAAATGTAGTTGCTGCGAATCTGTACAGCGCGGGTTTTTTCCCAGTCTACTTCGCCGGTGCTGTTGCCGTTTTCATCTTTTTTCATTACGGTGTAGCCCAGTTCTTCCATAACAGGCACATTTAAGCCGCCGTATTCGCCAATCAGCGGCGGAACGTTTTCGCCTACGATTAAGCCGTGGTCGCTGACCAGGAAGATGGTCCAGCCTTCGTCTAAATAATGCAGGAAACGGCCGAAATAGCGGTCGGTCTGTTCATACATCCGTTCAATCAGGCCCTGGTATACCTGTTCGTCGGTGTGTTTCCAAGGTTCCAGGGTGTGGCCTAAATGCCAAATCTGATGACCAGCGCAGTCTACATTGTGCAGATGGCTGAATACAACGTCATAGTGGTTGTTGTCAATCAAATAGTTCAGGCAATCGGCCTGCCACTGGTTGTAAACATCCCAGGATGGTTCAAAGATTTTGTCTACCAGTTCAGAATCTTCGCCGCCAATCAGAGAAACAGGAGGCACATGGCCTACGTTTTCGATAACCTGTTTGTGCAGGTTGGCTGGATGCCACAGCATATCGTTGGAAATATCCAGAGCATTGCTGATCCACAATCTAACGATGGAGCCTGCTGGATCCAACTCTAATAATTTATAGGAACGATAGCAGGGTTTGGTTTCTTCCTTTTTGGTTACTTCGTCTACAGCGCTGACCATTTCGCCTACTTTTACGGTGACGATTGGTTCAGTTGCTTTTTTGTTTTTGTAGATGGCTACGCGGTCATACTGGCCTTGTTCGTTTTTCAGCATCAGAGCCGGACGGCGCATCACACCGCCGGAGGTCAGCACAGTAAATTCTTTAGCGCCTTCTGGAGCGGCAGCCCATTTTTCAGCGTCTTTCAGTGGAGAGTTAATGATATCGTAAGCTACTTTAGCGCCAATCATCATTTCGGTATCGTCCAGGCAGGTAACATAGGTACGGATTTCGCCGCCTTTGCGGGCTTCGTCACCCCACCACAGTTCCATCATTTCATCGTCGTTATCGCCGACTACCATGTCGTCGATATCGGTCATGATGCAGCCAACGCCGGCTGGTTTTTCAACGCGGGGCGCATATTTTACAGCTTCAATGTCTGGGGTGGCTACGATGATTTTTTCCCAGTCCATCTGGGCCACGCCCATGTTGACAGAGCCAGGCTGGGTGCCGTCTACAACGCTCAGCAGCTCGCTGTTGGTGGATGGTGGCCAACTGGAACCTGGCCAATGCCATACCAGCGTTTTCATGCCGGCTTCGGTGGTAACGTTCCACATCTGTTCTGCGGTGCAGTTACGGGAGTCCATGTTGTAGACTACAGCGTCCAGACTGTCTGGAGATTGTCTCCAGTAGCAGGTAATACCGTGGGTACCAGGATAAGCACCGGTAGCCAGTGTGGTCCAGCATGGAGGGGTGATGGTTGGGATAGCACCCAACAGTACCATATCATCACGGGTAGCGCCGCGGTCGCGGAAGGCTTTTAAGTTAGGCATTCTGCCTTCGTCCATTAAGCGTTTGCTGATGCGGGGGTCCATACCGTCGATACCCAGCACCATTAATTTGTTTGTGTAAGCTTGTCTTTTCATAACTTACTGCACTCCTTTTTATAGTTTTTAATTATATGATAAGTTATTGACTAGCCAGGTTTTTGTCAAGGACAATTCATCTTTAGCTTTATAACAGCCCTAGGAATCCCCACCAAGGAATCATCACGAAGAAGACAACCACGGTGGCTAAGAGGGTTTTGGTAGCGGCCAGCTTGATAAAGTCGGTCATCTTCATTAAGCCGAAGGCGTAGAAGATTAAGTAACTCAAGTATTCGTAAGGCAGGAATATCTGATCGCAGCCTACGTACAAGCTGTACAGTGCGCCTACCGGATTGATGCCCAAGCCAGCGGCAACCTGCGCGATCGGTTCGCTGAAACCGCCCAAGATAGCAAATGGTGTTAATAAGAAATTGAGCAGTACGCCGATGACGTAAATAGCGCCAACCACAACGGTGGAGGACAGCGGCTGCAAAACTGGAATTAACAGGTTTGCTACCATGGTGCCAATGCCCAGATAGTTGGATACGTTACCGATGGATAAGCAGGCTACGCAGAAGAACACCATGCTGAAGTCTACATTCTTTACATCATCAGCACTGGCAACCTTGACGCCAGGGATGAACATGAGCCATGGAATTAGGATGAAGGCCCAGTCTAATTCCATGTGATGAATGGAACCGGTCAGCATAAATACGATTAACAAAATCATGAAGGCGGTGCCTTTTTTCTCATCGAAGGTCATTTTGCCCAGTTTGGCGTATTCGGCCTGATAGAATTCTTTGCCCGGTAATTTTTTTGTCGGTTTATAGATTTTAGGTAATAAGAAAACCAAAACTAGAATGAACAACACATAAGGAGCCATCTGGGTGAAATATTGAATCCAAGTTGGCGCATAAGGCGCACCGGCCAATTTTGCCGAGTTGAATAGAATGGACAAAAAGTATGGCGTATAGATGAATACACAGGATGCGCCGGCCGATAAAGCGCCCACAAACATGATGAGGGCCGAGTCCATGGTTTTGCCTAAATCGAAGGTTTTGCACAGACCAAAGGTGAAGGCTGCCATGATAACCCAGGCATTGCCGCCGGTGGCGGTGTTTAGAATACAGCCGGCGATTAATACGCCGTAGAGCAGACCATAATAGCTGCCGCCTACTAATAAGATACATTTGTAGGCGATTCGTTTCAGTAACCCAATCCGATCCATGACGTTGGCAATCATATAGCCGCCGATAACTACCATAGGCGTA
This sequence comes from uncultured Peptococcaceae bacterium, assembly GCA_902492275.1. Taxonomy (GTDB): domain Bacteria; phylum Bacillota; class Peptococcia; order Peptococcales; family Peptococcaceae; genus UBA7185. The sequence continues at coordinate 31,366 of CABUKW010000013.1, read as the reverse complement.
GTGCCCAGCCAAGCACCGTAGGCCGAATCCATCGGAGCCAGACCGAACAGAATATAGCCGATGGGGAACATCATAGAAACAGCCATTAAATCAATCAGTTCAAAAGCAACTAATAAAATACCCAAAGCGGTTACAAATAAGAATTTTTTTACTTCAGGGGAGTAGATTTCATTGCAGGGGATAAACCAGATTGCTGCCGCTGCAATAAATACCACAGCCCATTTAATAAGCGTGTTTTTATCTATTGTTTGAGAGTCAGACACGGAATTTTCACCATCCTAAATTGTTTTTGGTAAAGTCTTTTTACAATTAAGAACTTTATTTTATGGATTTGTTTGCCGTGGATTCCGGAACTCCGTTAGCTTGTTTATAGTATACATAATTTGAATTTATTTTTGAAGAAAGGTTTGCCGATATGAGATATCGAAAAAACTTTTCGCAAGAGGCGGTTTTTGAAAAATATTTTCGCAAAAAATGAAAAAAAGCCGCTATAATAAATGTGTATACTATGTTATATTATTAATAGTAATCATATTGACGCAGGTTTGCGTTAGTTTATACAAAGAGCATAAATAAGATATATGACAGAGAGGAGGAGCTCTGCTATGAAGCTGGAACAACTGCATTATTTATCGGAAGCTGTGAAATATAAATCCATTTCGGTGGCAGCGGAAGAGAATTTTATTTCCCAGCCCTCTTTCAGCGCCAGCATTACCAAACTGGAAAAGGAACTGGGCGTTACGTTGCTGCGCCGTACTAGCCGCGGCGTATCGCCGACAGAGGCTGGGTTGGTTGTGCTGGAGAAAACGGAAATTATTTTTGACACCATCGAAGAAATGATTCAGGAGGTCAGCGCCTATGAAAATAAAGGCGTGGTAAAGCTGGCCTCTATTGTAGTGTTTTATAATCATATTGTACCGAAGATTATTTTAAAGCTAAAAGAAAATGGTCAGCCCTTTACGTTGGATGCCACTACAGCGGAAAGCTCCCAGATTATCCGTAATGTATCTACCGGTATTGATAATTTGGGCGTTATCATTCATTCTGATGAATTATTGAACAGCGATTTGGAATATGTGCCGCTGTTCAGCGACCGGTATTTGCTTTATGTGGGGCCTTCCTCGCCCTTTTGGGATGCGGAGAGCATTGCGCTGGATGAGGTATTGCGGGAGCCTTATATTGCCTATCGGGAGGAGTTTCAGAAGGATAACGCAGTATGGACGGCTGTGCTGGGCAAAAACCGAATCCCCAATATTACATTGCGCACCGACGATTTGGAATTGTTGAAAAAAATGATTGCCCAGGACGATTATGTAGCCTTCTTTCCTGAATTTATGTCGCAAGATGATATTTATCTGCAAAATGACTGGATTCGCGCTATTCCTATTTCTGATTGCAAATTGGAAATCGAGGTAGGATATATTTATAGTAAAAAGTATAAATTGAGTCGCATTGACCGCATTTTTATGAATTTAATGGAAGAAACCATTCATATACTGGCTCAAAATAAACCGGAACAAATATTAAGAAAATAGAGCGGGGGAAGCAGCGTGCAAACATTACAGGAACAAATTGGAGCTTATCAGCCCCAGGAGGAGGCCGAGGCCGTCAGCAAGGCCGAAATTTTGCGGCAGTGGGACAGCATGGGTGATACGTTGCTGCAACGGCCGGAGCAGGGCCATATCACCGTTTCGTCAATCATCCTTAACCCCTCTCTGGATGCCATGCTGATGGTCTATCACAATATTTATCAGTCGCTGGCCTGGACTGGCGGTCATGCTGACGGCGCGAAAAACCTGCTGCAGAAGGCGGCGGAGGAAGCTCGGGAGGAAACAGGCATTTCACAACTGACTGCCGTAACCAGTGCCATTTTGTCCTTGGATCTGCTGCCAGTAAAAGCGCACCACAAAAAGGGAAAGCCGGTGGCCGCCCATGTACATTATAACGTGGCTTATGGCTTTATCGCTTCGGACAAGCAGCCTTTGACCGTCAAGCCCGATGAAAACAGTCAGGTTTGCTGGGTCAGTCTCAAGGATTGGCAGCGGCAGTGCAGCGAGCCCCACATGATTCCTGTCTATGAAAAAATCATAAAACGTATCGGGTGGTTGATGGCAGAAAAACAGCAGCGCTACGCTCGCTTGCCGGAGGTGCTGTTGCCTTGGTATGCCCAAAATGCCCGTCAGTTGCCCTGGCGGGAGGATAAAGAGCCTTACCACATCTGGCTGTCGGAAATTATGCTGCAGCAAACCAGAGTGGAGGCGGTAAAGGGCTATTATCGGCGCTTTTTACAGCAACTGCCTGATATTGCCGCCCTGGCCGCCGCGTCGGAGGATGTGCTGCTGAAGCTGTGGGAAGGGCTGGGCTATTATTCGCGAGTGCGCAATCTGCAAAAGGCGGCGCAGATGATTATGGAGCAGCATGGCGGCGTTTTTCCGGCTGACTATGAAGCCATACGGGCCTTGCCTGGCATCGGAGATTATACCGCCGGCGCCATTGCCGCCATCTGCTTTGATGCGCCCGCGCCGGCGGTGGACGGCAATGTGCTGCGGGTAATCAGCCGGTTTACTGAAAATTTTGCCAATGTATTGGTGCCAGCGGTGAAAAAAGAGATAACGGCCAATTTGGCTGCCGTATATCCCCATGGGGAAGGGGCCTATACCTTCAATCAAAGCCTGATGGAATTGGGCGCTACCGTCTGTGTGCCCAACGGCGCGCCAAAGTGCAGTCGCTGTCCGTTACAGCCTTGGTGCTTGGCCTGTACTAACCAGAGCTGGGGGCTGCTGCCCCAAAAGGAAGCCAAAAAGAAACGGCGCATCGAAGAAAAAACGGTCTTTGTGTTGCGCTGCGGCGATACGGTGGCTGTACAGAAGCGGCCCAATACCGGCCTTTTGGCCAAGCTGTGGCAGTTTCCCAATACAGAAGGACGTTTAACAGCGCAGCAGGCGTTAGACCAGGCCGCTGCTTGGGAGGTACAGCCGTTGGCCATAGAACGAATGGAAACGGGCAAGCATATCTTTACCCATGTAGAGTGGCACATGACCTGCTATTATCTGCAATGCGGCCATCAGAGCGCACCCTTTTTCTGGGCCGATCAGACCGCTATGGAGCAGGACATTGCGTTGCCTACGGCATTTAAACTGTTTTGGGCTTCATGATGTTGGCGCTCTGTTCTGCAATGAAATGCCAAAAAAATATGTTTACGATTTTCATAAGAAGCATGGAGGATAGCTTTTTAGTTTCAACTGGACGGTTGAAACTAAAAGGGCTGTCCTTTTTTATTGCGGCACCGACAGGGCTGTTTGTAAATAACCGACAGATAATGGAGCATCGTCAAAACGGCCAGATGACTTGCTATGCTTGATGAATCAGGTTAAGCATTATGCCTAAGGCAGAAAATCATTAATAACATCGAATAAATGCAGTGGGGACAACTGCTGTCTGGTAAACAAAATTGCTAATTGTTCTACAAATTGCTGCTTGGTTGAAATATCGTGAACAGCAGAAATAAGCTGACAGTGTTCATCGCAGTGCTGATAGGCCTGAATTCCATAGGAAGTATAGACGCCGCAATCAGGATGAGAACAGGTTTCCGGGATTGAGCGGTATTCCCAATGAAAAAGCGTGTTATGGCTATCGGTTGTCTGATGGTTTGACATAATTTTCACCATTCCTTAAGTATTCTGAAATTTAGAATCGTCCAGAAAAAGAGAAGCAGGAACACATGGATAAAGCTCTGCAAGCAGCCTATTGCAGTCGCCGTTTTGTTTTGCCCGAAACAGAAACAGCAAATTCACACTTTCGTCTGCATGACAGATAGATTGGCGCCTTTGGCAGATGAATTGGAGCCAATAGAAGGTTTTGGTGATTTCCCTTTTCTTTATAGTTCAATATCCTAATCGGAAAAGACTACTTTCAGCAAGGAATTGACAATCCTTTTTAGAAAATTGTTAATTTTTGTAAAATTGTTTTGCTTTGAAGAAGTATTTGAAAACTCTATAATTCTGCAGCTTTCAGTCCAAAATAGATTCTGAAAATTTTTTATAAATTTTAAAGATGATTTGTCGAAGCGACTTGTTTTTCGTTTTTTAATACTATGAATTTTTGTTATTAAAAAGATAGTCTTTCTAATAATAAATAGAAATTATGCAAATTATAAATAAAATGATAGACTATTTTATGTAGAGAAGAACAAAATCGATTTTGTTGAAATGCAGTATTTGAGGAGGAGATTATGATGTGTGACAGTAACCGTAAGATTATTGTTGTAGGTATAGATGGTATGGACCCCAGATTAACCAAGAAATATTTAGATGCTGGAAAAATGCCCAATTTACAAAAACTTTTAAGCAGAGGTTCTGCAAGAGAAGATTTGGTAATGTTAGGCGGAGTTCCAACCATTACGCCGCCAATGTGGACAACCCTAGCTACAGGGGCGTATCCTGGAACCCATGGAATCACTGACTTCTGGAATCAACATCCAACAGAATTAGATACGTTAGTATATTCGTTAGATTCTCGTAATTGTAAGGCCGAACAGTTGTGGAACGTTTTTGTGGAGGCAGGAAAGAAAACTCTGGTTTGGCATTGGCCTGGTTCTTCGTGGCCACCGACCTCCGATAATCCCGATCTGCATGTCGTAGAAGGAACGACGCCTAGTGATATCAATTTTGTAAACGGGTCAATGGAGTATGAAAAATTTGTATGGGCCAAAGAAGAATTTGAAGAATCGGCCTCATATCAGATGGAAGAAGAAGACCATAGTAGCGGTGCAGGATGTATCATTTCTGGTGTGGAATTGGCTGACGAAAAAGCCGAGAAGAAAATGAGTAATGCTATGGATACTTTTCAGAGTAACACATTGAAGGCGATTTTGATGTCTGAGCATGAAGGTGAAAAGAACGGCGCCTATAAATGCGAGATGACTGCAAAGGAACGTTCAGTGAAGGTGCAACTGAGGCCTTGTAAAAATTGGGCAAAAGCGTTGCCGGAAGGCGCTAAGGAATTTTCCATTCCTGTAAGCAATGGCTTGGAACGTCGTATTGGTTTGATTGTGCCAAATGAAAATGGTATTTACGATACGGTAGAAATCTATAAAAACAAAAAAGCTGAACAGCCATTGGTTGTACTTACGGATAATAAGCTCGTTCCGCCAATTTTTGATACTGTTTTAAAAGAGAATGAACGGGTTGAAGTTACACGGACACATATTTTAATGGAATTGGCTGCAGATGGAAGTGAAGTGTTGGTTTATGTAGGGCGTGCGATGAAAGTGGATGCACCAGATTTGTTCCATCCAAAGCATTTGTATAAAGATATTTTTGATCATGTTGGTCCTGTTCCTGGCGTTACGCTGTTAGGCAGTCACATGCCAGAGGATTGGTTTAAAGTAGACGCCCAGTCGTGGGATTTCTATGCAAAATGGCAGGCTGATTGTATTAATTATTTAATCAAACAGGAAGGTTATGAAATGGTCTTCAGCCATTTGCATAATGTAGACTGTGTGGGCCATGTTATGTGGGAACGGTCAACTCAGAGAAAAGAATTTCAGAAGAGCATTCCAGAAGAATTTCAAGCCGTTATGGAATACACTTATGTGCAGACGGATAATTATCTTGGCGAGTTTATGCCGCTCTTGGATGAAGGTTGGACAATTATTGTGACCTCTGATCATGGACTGGTGAGCGCAAGAGAAGATATGCCTCCTGCTTTAGGCGACCCCTTTGGTGTAAATGCAAAAGCAATGGTGGAAATGGGTTACACTGTTTTGAAGAAAGATGAAAATGGAGAACCGTTAAGAGAAATCGACTGGGAAAAAACAACGGCGGTTGCTCCACGGGGATTATATATCTATATTAATTTGAAGGGCCGTAATCCACATGGGATTGTAGACCCGGCAGATAAATATGATTTGGAAGAACGGATTATTACAGACTTGTATAATTATCGTTATGAAGGAAAGCGTTGTGTTGCAGTAGCCTTGCGTCAGCAGGATGCGGCGCTGCTTGGTTTGAAAACACAGGATGGAGATAGTTCGATCGGCGATATTGTATATTGGTTGACAGAAGGTTTTAACCGCGTGCATGGGGATAGTTTATCCACCTATATGGGAACTGCAGATACTTCAGAGTCACCGATTTTTGTAATCGGCGGACGGGGTGTAAAGCAAAATTTTTATACGGATCGCGTAATTCGGGAAGTGGATGTGGCGCCTACTATGGCAGTATTAGCTGGTGTGAGAATGCCAGCCCAGTGCGAGGGTGCGCCAGTATATCAGATTCTTGATTTAAATCATTGAGTTATTAGGGTGTGAGGCGTGACAATGAAGTGCAGAAATTTGTTGCGCCCACACCAAATTAGAGTAAGCGGCGTATGTGTAGTAGGAGGGGAGCAGATTTTATGGAAACCACGAAAAAGAATAGAATGTATTATGTGCATATCGTTATTTTTCTAATGATCCTTTTTGGCGTTGGCTTTTTACCGCCTTTTGCACAAATTACCCCGATGGGTATGAGAGTATTGGGTGTATTTCTTGGCGTTATTTATGGGTGGTGTTTTATCGCGCTAGATTGGCCCAGTCTGATAGCTTTGGTAGCATTAGCGATAGTTGGCTATGATAGTGGGACGAATTTGCTTTTAAGTGGATGGTCTTTTTCCGTTATTCCTCAGATTGTGCTGTGTTTTCTTTTAGCAGAGGCGATTTCTCAAACGCAGTTGACGGATTATATTGCGAATAAATTATTGCAGTGTAAATTATTTCAAGGAAAGCCTTATGCGTTGTTTACGGGAATCCTGTTGGGTACGGTGATTTTAAATTTATCAGGTTCTGCTTATGCTGCTATTTTTGTTATGTGGGCGATTGTGAGGAATATTGCGGAAAAAGCAGGATATGAAAAAAGAAATATATTTTCTACGGTACTTGTTACGTCTATAGTAGCTGTTTTTATGTGGACTAGCTATGTATTTCTGTTTAAGCCAGGCACCTTGATGATGGTAGGCTTTCTACAACAGGGCATGCCTGGTGTAGAAATTCCGTTTTTAAATTGGACCGTTTTATGGTTTGCTTATGTGATGCTCTATGTAATTTTGTGGCCTCTAATTGTGAAATATATTTTCAGATTAGACTTTTCTGCAGTTGCCAAAATTAATTTATCTGAAATGGCAGATAAAGATGTCCGTATAACGAACAAACAGAAATTTGGCTTGGGATGTCTGATTGTATTTATTTCAATGATGTTATTGCAGCAATTATTACCGCAAACATGGGTGTTTACACAAATTTTAACAAGATTGGGCTTGAGCGGCTGCCTGCTGGTCATTATAAGTATTATGGCAGGATACTGTAACGCCAATGGGGAACACTTCATATCGTTACAGGGTGCGGCAAAAGGGATACAGTGGAATGTAATGTGGTTAATTATAGCGACAGAGCCAATTGCTAATGCATTGAATTCAGCTGATTGTGGAATTATGGCTTCGATTATGGCTGTAGTTACGCCAATTTTGACATCTTTGAATCCAACAATTTTCTTAGCGATTTGCATCATTGTAATTGGCTTGCTTACGCAAGTTGTACACAATCTGGTGTTTATGGTAATTTTTATTCCAATGCTTTGTCCGATGTATTTGCAAATAGGTGGAAATCCGCTGGTAATGTTTATTGGATTGATTATAGCTACGAATGCTGCTTTCGCAACACCGGCAGCAAGTTGGAGTGCGGCAATGATGTTCGGGGAATCATCGGTAATTAAGTCAAAAACATATTTACATGGTTTTTTACATTTTGTATTTTCATTAGTTTTGTTCTTTATTTTAGGAATGCCGTTAGCAAATCTTATATTGCCTTTCATGGGATAGGGGAAGCTACTTTTATAGCCATAATAAAGAAGTTGTGGGAAGAAAACCTGGATATAGAGTCTTCAACAAAGTGGAAAGTCGGATATTGAGCAAAATTGCTGTGAAGAAGGGACAAACCGGTTAGTGGGTTTGTCCCTTCTTCTGCAAGCGTATTTCTTCTTTATGTGGAGCGCAAAACGTTACAAGCACAGAGAAAACAATATCTATAAAATATTTTTTAGTGTGGCGACAATATTTTCTACAACGGGACGAAATTCAGACAGGTTAAAGGTATGCGGCATAAGAACATTGTAGGAACATACGATATCATTTTCAGTTGGTATGGCCACAATATCTGGATGTGTATAAAAATTCTTTCCAAGGCTGAAGGGAAGAAGATGTATTGCCGATTGGGTCAAGATAAGATCTTGACCAATTAGTTTACTATTGGTAAAATTTGTTTTTGATAATTGTTCTTTGTTTAATAACAGATAATAGTTTGAGAAATTTCTGAAAGCCACATAGGTAGCTTCAGTTAAGAATTCTTTTTTTAATAGTTTCATCTGTGCCCATTTTGATTTCTTTGATACAAAAGCGTAAACAGGCTCTTTTTTGATTGTGAGCGATAAACAGTCCTGATGTACATCAGAAAAGCTTGTGATTCCAGAAACGTCTATTAGTAGTGCCAGTGCGTTTGTGGAAGTGTTTAAAATAGAGAGATCACGAGGGAAAAATTCTTTGAAATGGATATTTAATGAATAAAAGCTATGATGTAATTCATTTAGAATTTGCAGAGCATAGGTATTTGCGATGGCAGGATATGCATAAATGGTCAAAGAATCGGAAAATGACCGTGTTTTATTTATTTTTTGGATGAAGTTGTCATAGATTGATAGAATTGAACAGGCTTCTTGTAAAAATATTTTTCCAATTTCAGAAGGATAAACTCCATTTTTGGTTCGAACTAAAAGCTCGATATTTAGTTCTTTTTCAATCGCCTGAATGCTTTTGGTGAGCGCTGGTTGAGAAATATATAATTCTTGTGCCGCTTTATTAAGAGAATGACATTCGCAAATTTGTTTGAAATAGCGTAGTTGATCAATATTCATAATATAGATAATACCTCCTTCTCACACCAACATAATTTGTGAAAAATATAAAAACATCATATATCTTATTATTAAGTATTGCATAAAAACGAAATAATGACAATACTCTAAATATTTTTGATGTTTACGAAAAAGATGATAAAATCTTGATGAAATTTGTTATAATGATTTCAGTCACTTTTTTAATAACAGGAGCGTTTTATGAGATATTATTTAGCGCCTATGGAGGGCGTGACAGGCTACATCTATCGCAATGCCTATCAAAAATTTTTTCATAATGTAGATTGCTATTATACGCCTTTTTTGGCGCCGAACCAGTATGGCAGCTTTACCAGTCGGGAGCGTAACGACATCTTGCCGGAGCATAATGCAGGGATACGGGTGGTGCCGCAGATTTTGACCAATCGGGCAGAGCATTTCATCCATACTGCCAAAGAATTGGAGCAATTGGGTTACAACGAGGTCAACTTGAATTTGGGCTGTCCGGCGGCTACGGTGGTAAGCAAGAAAAAAGGGGCCGGCTTTTTAGCGGAGCCGGACCAATTGGAGCATTTTTTAGAAAAAATTTATAGCGAGTTGTCAATGGATATTTCTATCAAAACGCGGATTGGCGTGGAGCAGCCTGCTGAATTTGCCGATTTGTTGGATTTATACAATCAGTTTCCAGTGAAAGAATTGATTGTCCATCCGCGGGTTCAGAAGGATCTCTATCACAATCGGCCCAACTGGGAGGCCTTCGCCCAGGCGACGCGGGAAAGTAAGCACAAGCTGTGTTATAACGGCGATTTGTTTACCGTCGGTGATTATCAGGCTTTTCGTGCAGCCTTTCCCAATGTAGAGGCGGTTATGCTGGGCAGAGGCATTTTGCGCAATCCTGGACTGTTGGATGAAATTCAGCAGCAGAAGCCCTTGGACAAGCAATTGCTCCGGCAATTTCACGATGCACTGTTACAGGACTATCAGCAGGTATTTTCCGGCGATAAACCGGTGTTGTTCAAAATGAAAGAACTGTGGAGTTATATGCTGCCGTTGTTGGAACATGGGGAAGCCTATGCCAAGAAACTTCGCAAAACAGAGAAGTTGCAACAATATCAAATTTTGATGGAACAGCTTTTTCAGGAAGAACTCAAAGTCAGTCAATCATTAGGTGAGGAGTGAAGAATTGTGGCTATTTTATGTGATGTAGCACCTTTGGCAGCGATGGAACTTTTATATCATGGAGAAACAAATGGCGTGTGGCAGGGCGATTTTATAAAAAATGAGCAGAAACGGGCGTTGATTTTACCAGAGTTGCTGCGGGAGTTTTTACATCGGTATGGATATTTGCCAGTCAATCGTGGCGACGGGCATCTGTATCATCCCGATGAAATTGTACCTTTTACTCTGGACACCTCGGATGGAGCCTTGCATTTGTGGGCGATTGGCTGGTGTTTGACCGATAAGGCGGTGGCTATCAAGGCAGGATGGCAAGTTGAGGATCCTTTTGTTTATTTGGGACAGACCGGGGAGGATGATGTAACTTATTGGAACAGTACGAACACTCGATTATCCGATGTACTGAAGCTGTTGTTTTGCTTCAATTTATTAGAGCCGCAAGGTGGGGAACTGATTACAGAGCCTGACAGTATAACTTTTTTGTGCCAGCAGTTTCAGTTGCCGGATTATTGTCTGACTGTAGAGGAAAATCACCTGTCCACACACATTTACTGGGATGAGCAAAATCACGTATGTCTGGTCACAATACCTGCATTACAGGCAGTAGCGTTGTTGCCTCAAGCCCGCAATCAGGCGGCAGAGCAGGAAGGGTACAGTGCTTTATCGTTAGAAGAATTAGAACAATTGTTTAACAAAGAGTTTTATCAAAATAGTCTGCATTGCGATTATGCTCATGCACTTGCTTTGTTGTTAGAAATGATTGAGCGCATGGAGAAAGCGTTGGCAGATAGTGTGCAATTGGCAGAAAAGTACCAGCTGGCTGGACGTTGCTGTTGGGCTTTGGAACAGTGGGAGCAGGCATTGGTCTGGTATGAAAAGGCGGCTCCGATTCGAGAGATGCAGCAGGCGAAACTGCCAGTGGAGACTTGCCAGTATTATATTGCTTTGGGGAATTTCTATTTTTCTTGGGGGAAACAGGCAGAGAGTGTGGCTATGTATCAAAAAGCAGAAACAATTTGCCGACAGTATGCGTCGCAGAATTATTATCAGCTAGGTCGGATTTTTCAAATACAGGGTGAAAATTGGAGCAAGTTGGAAGGGCAGTATGAACAAGCCATTGATTTTTATAATCTAGCGTTGGAAGAATTTCAAAAAGCACCTAAGGATTGCAAATATGATATTGCCCGCTGTCAGCAACTACGCGGTGAAATGAAGCGGAAGAAAAAAGAAGCTATGAAACGGAAATAGCAGGGTATCTGGACTGTTTGTTGGGAGTATGTTACTTGACTGATGAACGGTCTTTTTTGTTTGATCAATGTGAGAATTATTTTTCAATGCTTTTCTCTCGGTAGCTTTTATGCTATAATACCTTGTTATGATAAAAATATTACGCAGGGCATTTTTAATACAGGGGATGTTGGCATGACCACCTATAAACCGTATGGAATAAAAGAATTACAGGATTTATTGCAGCAGGCAAAAGAACAGCATTTGCCTATTTTGACCAGACATCAGCGGCAGGAAGGCGTGGGCATTGATTTTCAGAATTGGAACAAAATTCGGGAGATTGATGTGGCAAACCTGACAGTGACCGCAGAACGGGCTGTAACGTTGGGGGAACTGGAGGAAGCTGTCCGTCAGAAGGGGCTGCATGTGGCGGCGATGACCGATGATTTGTGGACAGTCAGCCTTGGCGATTTTTTTGCAGAGCAGATGGTTTGTCTGACCAGCTTGCGGTACACACAGCCCCGCTTTCAGGTGCTGGGCTTAGAGGTCTTGCTGGCCGACGGCACCGTGCTGTCTGTGGCGGGCAAAACAGTAAAAAATGTGACAGGATATGATATGTGTCGGTTTTATATCAGCAATCGGGAAACACTGGCCATTCCGCTGGTCTTTACGTTAAAACTGGTTTCTCTGGAACCGGTTCAGGTAATGCTAGAGGCCAATATGACAGAGGAAGCAACGCTGATGGAATTGGTACGGGGCTTGCGGGAACATTGTGTGACGCCGCAGGTTTGTCTGTATTGGAATCGGTTGGCGGCAAGGGCTTTGCAGCCGGCAGAAGAACAGAGCAAGCTGATTTTGGTCTGCAATGGCAGTGAAGAACGAGTAAAACGGGAATTACAGGCGATTAGCGATTTGGCGGAGGCTTTGCAAATAGGCTTACAGATTTGCCAGCATCCGGAAACAATATGGCGTGATATCAAAACGCTGCGCAGCCGTACTGTTTGGGGCGATGGACTTAAAGTGCCGTCTTTACAGTGCGGTGTGATGTTAAAACAATTGGCGGAGCAACGAATCGGCTGTTGGTATGTTCCTTTGCAGGGAACCTTGCAGCTACTGCCTGCTCAAGCTGATGGAGCATTATATCAACGGCTCTGTCAACAGGCGGAGCTGTTAGGCGGCTGTGGTAATTGGTATTATCAATATCAATATGGGCTAGCGCCAGCGGGACAAGACGCAATCTGGCTACAGTTGAAAAACCAGTTTGATACGGACGGGCGGTTCAATCCAGTACAGAAAGAAGGTGTGCAGAATGGCGAAAATTAAGGTAGAGCAGAGCAAGCTGGAGCGTTGGGACAGAGAACTGTCCAAGTGTATTCGCTGCGGCACTTGTCGGCAGTTTTGCCCCATTCATCAGGTGTTGGACGACGAGTCTTACACAGCCCGCGGCAAGCTTTATCTGGTGGAGCAGTTTCTGCACAGCGATTTTTTATTGACCGACGGCTTTGTGGATATGCTGAGCAAATGTGTGATGTGTAAAGCCTGTATGGCTAACTGCCCGTCTGGCGTGAATACCTATCAGATTTTTCTGGAGATGCGGGAAGAGATTGTAAAGGAGCGGGGGTTGTCCTTTACCAAGCAGTCCATTTTTCGGGCGCTGCATTGGCGGCAGTTTTTTGATTTTGGTCTGTCCTGCGGCGCTTGGTTTCAGCGGTTGATTTTTAAGCCGGCGCCGGATGGACACGGACAGGTGGCACGAGTGCCGTTGCCTATGGCGGGCTTTAACCAGCGGCGGATAATTCCCAAGCTGCCCAAAAAGCATCTGAAAAGCATGGTACCGCTGGAAGCGAAAGCCAAGGGTGCGGAACGGTATCGGGTGGCCTTTTTCACCGGCTGTATGTTGAACTATGTGTATCCGCAGATTGGGCAGGATTTGATTGATGTACTCAATCTGAATGGTGTGACGGTGATTACGCCGAAGGAACAGCATTGCTGTGGTACGCCGCTGTTTACTTCCGGCGAAACAGAGATTGCCGCTGATTTAATTCATCATAATCTGGAGATTTTCGGTAATCTAGATGTGGATTATATTGTTAGCGGCTGCGGCTCCTGCGGTTTAGCGTGGAAACAGGAATTTGCAAAAGTGCTGGGCGAAAGCCATCCTGACTATGGCTTGGCTTTGCTGCTGGGGAAAAAGACCCGCGATATCAGCGAGTTTTTAATGATGATTGGCTTGGACACCGCGTTGCTGCAGCCACTGGACCAGAAGATTACCTATCATGATTCTTGCCATCTGAACCGCGGGCAGAAGGTGCATGACCAGCCCCGTCAGCTATTGCAGGCGCTGCCAGGTGCGGCGTATCTTGAGATGGAAAAGGCTGATGGCTGCTGTGGTTCCGGCGGTTCTTTTAATTTGAAATATTATGAATTATCCCGTCAGATTAACCGGCAAAAAACGGCGCACATTGCCGAAAGTGGCGCCGAGGTAGTGGCGGTGGGCTGTCCGGCCTGTCTGATGCATATCAAAGACGGTTTGGCGCAGGACGGCATTGCAGTAGAAACCAAGCACATTGTGGAATTGTTGGCGGAAAGTTATGGTTTGCATCGAACTAGGAAGGAGGAGCATGTATGACCGTTTCAACAGCGGTATTGAAACAATTACAAGCAGCGGTGGGGGAAGCCAATGTCCATACCGAGCTAGAAAAATTGATGGTTTATTCCTTTGACAGCACCTTTCAAAACCATAAGCCGGAGGTGTTGGTAAAGCCCCATACCACAGCAGAAGTAGCGGATGTGGTAAAAATTGCGGCAGCGCATAAAATTCCGTTGACAGTACGTGGTGCAGGCACCTGTTTATCCGGTGGTCCGGTGGCCTTAGAAGGCGGGATTTTGTTGGAGATGACGGCATTCCAGCGCATCAAAGAAATTAATCGGGAAGAACGCTATGCGGTGGTAGAGCCGGGCGTGGTGACCAATGAGCTGATTGCGGTGGCGGCTAAACAGGGGTTGTTTTATCCACCGGATCCTTCCAGTAGCGGCATGTCTACCTTAGGCGGCAATGTAGCCGAATGTGCTGGCGGTGGCCGCGGCGTTAAATATGGTGTGACTCGAGATTATGTGCTGGAGCTGGAGCTGGTTCTGCCTGACGGTCAATTGCTTACTGTGGGAAATAAGGTAGATGGTTTGACAGGCTGGTTGGATTTGCCCATGCTGTTTACCGGCTCAGAGGGTACCTTGGCCATTATCACCAGCATTACGGTGCGGCTCTTGCCGAAGCCGGAGGCTATAAAGACAGCGCTGGCCCAATATGATAACTTGGACGCTGCGGCGCAGACTGTGAGCGCCATCATCAGTGCTGGCATTGTGCCCACTACCATTGAGATTATGGACCAAATGACGATTCAAGCTGTGGAAAACTTTTTGCAAATCGGTTTGGATACCAGCAAGGAGGCCTTTGTGCTGTTGGAAGTGGACGGTGAAGGCTGGGAAGTGGAGCAGCAGTTGGAGCAGGTCATTGGACTTTGTCGAGAGAACGGCGCAGTGGAAATTCAAGTGGCCCATAATGAAACGGAACGGGCCGCCTTGTGGAAAGCCCGCAAGTCAATTTCCGGCGCTTGCGGCAAAATCAATCCGACAAAAATTGGAGAGGACATCGCAGTGCCGCCAGGCAATATTCCCAAAATGATTCAGGCGGTGAAGGAGATTGCCCGTAAGTACGATTTGAATATGGTGGTGTTTGGACACGCCGGCGACGGCAATCTGCACCCCAATATTATGACCGATAAACACAATACTGCCGAGATGGAACGGGTCAATCAGGCCATTGATGAGTTGTTCACCAGAGCATTGGAATTGGGCGGCACCTTATCCGGCGAGCATGGTATTGGGTTTATGAAGGCACCCTATGTATTGCAGGAACTAGGCAAAGAGGGATATCTGGCGCAGAAGGCTGTGAAGGATGGGCTGGACCCGCTTGGCTTCTTTAATCCCGGTAAGATTTTTGTCGAAGCAGAATTGGAGCAAGCAGCCCATGGATGAACAATTATTTTTGCCAGTCAATAAAAAGGAGACCCATAACAGAGGTTGGGAGGAACTGGATTTTATCTTGGTATCCGGCGACGCCTATGTGGATCATCCCAGCTTTGGTACAGCGCTGGTAGGACGGTTTTTGGAGCATGAGGGCTTTCGGGTGGGTATCATAGCGCAGCCTGACGTGACTCGCTGTGAAAGTGTAATGATTTTTGGCCGGCCCCGCTATGCGTTTTTAGTGGGCAGCGGCAATATTGACTCGATGGTCAATCATTATACTGCCGCTAAAAAGCCCCGCAGCAACGATGCTTATTCGCCGGGCGGGCAGAGGGGACTGCGGCCGGATCGGGCGGTTGATGTCTATTGTCATCTGGTGCGGCAGGCTTATCCCGATGTGCCTGTTATGATCGGCGGCGTGGAGGCTAGCTTGCGCCGTTTTGCCCATTATGATTATTGGGAGGATGGCGTTCGTCCCTCCATTTTGGAATCGTCCGGCGCCGATTTACTTATGTATGGCATGAGCGAGCATCAGCTAAAGCATTTGTGCCGCGGCTTTGCCAAAGGCTGGCCGTTGCATAAAATGCAGGATGTACAGGGCACCTGCTATTGGAGCGATAAGCTGCCACAAAAAGGTGACTATCTGGTACTGCCCAGCTATGAGGAAATCAAACGAGATAAAAAGAAATTTGCAGAGGCCTTTGCCATTCAAAATCGGGAGCAAAATCCCTTTATTGGCAAGACATTGGTACAGCCCCATGGCAGCCGTTATCTGATTCAGCTGCCGCCGGCGAAGCCACTAAGTCAGTCGGAGATGGATGAGTTGTATCAGCTGCCCTTTCAGCGCACTTGGCATCCCCGTTATGAAAAGGCTGGCGGTATTCCCGCTTTACAGGAAGTGGAATTTAGTATTACCGACCATCGCGGTTGCTTTGGCGGCTGTACCTTTTGCGCCATCAATTTTCATCAAGGGCGGATTATTCAGAATCGCAGTAAGGAATCTATTGTGGCTGAAGCCAAGCTGATGACCCAGCAGCCTAATTTTAAAGGATATATCCATGATGTGGGCGGCCCTACCGGCAATTTCCGCAATATGTCCTGTAAGAAGCAGTTAAAGGTGGGTACCTGTAAGGAGCGGCAGTGCTTGTTTCCCGATTTATGTCCCAATCTAGTGGTAGATCACAAGGAATATCTGGATATTCTGCGCACTGTGCGCAAATTGGATAAGGTAAAAAAGGTGTTTATACGTTCTGGCGTGCGGTTTGACTACATTATGGCCGATCCCGATCCTACGTTTTTTGATGAGATGTGTCAGTTCCATATCAGCGGTTTGCTGAAAGTAGCGCCGGAGCATGTGGCTCCCAATGCGCTGCATTATATGGGCAAGCCGCAGCGTAAAGTGTTTGACAGCTTTGTGGAGCGCTATTATGCTTATAATCGTCGCGTGGGAAAAGAGCAGTATCTGGTGCCTTATTTTATGTCCAGTCATCCGGGCTGCACCTTGCAGGATGCGGTAATTTTGGCCGAATATATTCGCGATATTGGCTATAATCCGGAACAGGTGCAGGACTTTATTCCTACGCCGGGCAGCATGGCCACCGCCATGTATTATAGCGGATATGACCCGCGCACCATGGAGCCGGTGTATGTGCCGCGGGATCCCCATGAAAAGGCTATGCAGCGAGCGTTGATGCAATATCGTAACCCGAAAAATTATGATTTGGTGTATGAAGCGCTGATGAAAGCGGGACGGCAGGATTTAATCGGTTTTGGCTCCAAGTGTTTAATCCGACCGCAAAAGCCTAAGGAAAAAACAAAGAGCGAAAAGGGAAACCAGAAGCAAGGAGCGAAAAAAACAGGGCGAGCTAAACAAGCCGACTCGGGAGCGATCAAGCAACGGGACAAAGGCAAAAGGCCCGCGACAAACAGGCAAGAGAAAAGCAAAAAAGGCGGTCTGAAAAGAAAAGATAGGCTTTCTTTTTGATGGGGAATGGGTTACAATATTAAGATAGAATTTTTCTGGAGGCCGAAAACAGTATGAGAAGCATGACAGGATATGGCCGGGGCGAGGGCGACAACGGCGCGCTGAAAATTGTGGTGGAAGTGAAGGCGGTCAATCACCGTTACAGTGAAGTTACCATCAAACAGCCCAGATTGTTTCTGGCCTTGGAGGATAAAATGAAAAAAGTCATCGGCGAGTATATCGAACGGGGTAAAGTAGATGTATTTGTGCGCACCCAGGAACTGGCTGATGCAGAAAAACCGGTACAGATTGATACAAAACGGGCGCTGGCTTATCATGAAACGATGGCCCAGTTGGCCGACAGGCTGGGTGCTAGCTATGCAGCAGACCCTTATCGTCTGCTGACGTTGCCAGAGGTTATTATAAAAGAGGACGATGAACCGGATGTAAAGGCATTATGGCCACTGATGGAACAGGTACTGCGGCAGGCTATGGAGCAGCATGTGGCTATGCGGGAGCAGGAAGGCGCCCATATTGGCGATAATCTGCGGGAAAAGGTGGCCGGTTTGCAACAACTGGCAGCTCAGGTAGCGGAACGCAGCCCATTTATTTTGGTGGATTACAAAGAAAAATTGGAAGGGCGTATTGCAGAGCTGTTGGAGAATGCGGCAGTGGATGCAGAGCGGTTAGCGCAGGAAGTGGCTTATTTTGCGGAAAAGAGCTGTATCGATGAAGAATTGGTGCGGCTGCAAAGTCACTTTGAGCAGTTTTATCAGATTATTGAACAAAAAGGCAGCATTGGCCGCAAGCTGGATTTTTTAATTCAGGAAATGAATCGGGAAACCAATACCATTGGATCTAAGGCCAACGACTTGGAAACGGGCCGTCTGGTTGTGGAAATGAAAAGTGAGTTAGAAAAAGTGCGGGAACAGGTGCAGAATATTGAATAACCTCAAAGGAGGATGTGCCATGGACCAATTTATGAATATCGGCTTTGATAATATGGTGGCGGTGCAACGGGTGATTGCGGTGATTTCACCGGAGAGCGCGCCTGTTAAGCGAGTGGTGCAGGAAGCCAAGGAAGCAGGTACTGTAATCGATGCCACCCATGGCCGTAAGACCAGAGCAGTTGTTTTTACGGATAGCGACTATATTATTTTGTCGGCTATTCAGCCCGAAACACTGATTGGCCGTTTATCCGCCGATTGATGGAAAGAACAAGGATTGTGAGGGAAAGCTTATGGAACAGCAAACAAAGCGAGGCGTTCTGATTGTGCTGTCTGGTCCGTCCGGCACTGGCAAAGGTACAGTCTGTGGTCTGGTGCGGCAACATTTAGGGGAGCGTGTGGAGTATTCTATTTCCGCTACCACACGGAAACCTCGTAATGGGGAAGAACACGGACGGGAATATTTCTTTTACAGCAAAAAGGAATTTGAGGCATTGCGGGAACAAAATGGATTTTTGGAATGGGCGCAGGTTTATGACAATTATTATGGCACGCCTCGCGCTTTTGTAGAAAAGGTGCTGGCGTCGGGTAAGGATTGCATTTTGGAGATAGACCCGCAGGGGGCGTTGCAGGTGCGCAAGGCCACAGAAGATGCTGTGCTGGTCTTTATTGCGCCGCCGTCTTTAGAAGAACTGCGCCGTCGTTTAACAGGCAGAGGCACCGAATCGGCGGAAGAGGTTGAAAAACGGTTAAGTTGTGCCGAAAGCGAGCTGGCCTATCGAGATCAGTATGATTACATCATTGTCAATGATGATGTAGAGTTGGCTGCTGACAAAATGGAAGCGATTATGAAGGCGGAGAAATGCCGCAGCTGGCGTAGATTTG
This sequence comes from uncultured Peptococcaceae bacterium, assembly GCA_902492275.1. Lineage (GTDB taxonomy): Bacteria > Bacillota > Peptococcia > Peptococcales > Peptococcaceae > UBA7185. Next base: position 12,224 of record CABUKW010000013.1, on the reverse strand, counting down.
AATGATTAGGTAAGATGTTTGTACTTTAAGGGAATAAGGTAAGACTAGAAGATAAATCAATTTGAAAATGGAGGGTTTTCTTATGGTAGAACCGACAATTGATGAATTATTAACAAAAGCAGACAGTAAATATTCTTTGGTATGCGCTGCCGCTAAACGGGCCAGAGAGATTGTAGATGGTGCAGAACCGATGAACAGCGGCGATGCCAAAAAACCGGTTACGATGGCGTTGCAGGAGATTGGTGAAGATAAAATCACCTATGTACAAACCACAGAAGGCATTAAATAAGCGATTTTCTGTTAGGAGCAAAGACCATGGCAAATATTTTAGTGGGTGTGACTGGCGGAATTGCGGCTTATAAAGCGGCTGAACTGGTGAGTTTGCTGGGAAAGCAGGGGCATGCGGTGCGCTGTGTGATGACGCAGGCAGCGCAGCAGTTTATTACGCCGTTGACCTTGCAGACGTTATCCGGCAATCCTGTTTATACCGATGGGTTTTCTTTGACGGAAAATCCTGAATGGCAGGTGGAGCATATCGGTTTGGCGCGCTGGGCTGATTGTATGCTCATTGTACCGGCCACTGCCGATTTTATTGGTAAGGTGGCCCACGGTTTGGCTGATGATTTGCTGTCCACCTGTGTGATGGCCACGACTGCACCGGTTTTTTTCGCGCCAGCTATGAATGACCAGATGTATGCCAATGCTCTGGTACAGCGCAATATTCAGATATTAAGGGATGCAGGCTATCGCTTTGTGGAGCCGGTGGAGGGGCATTTGGCCTGTGGTGCGTCCGGTAAAGGAAAAATGGCCAGTCCCCAGGTTATTGCTGCGGTCCTGGACCGCTTACGGGAGCAGGATTTGCAGGGAATGCATATCGTGGTAACTGCTGGTCCTACCCAGGAGGCCATTGACCCGGTGCGGTATTTGACTAATCATAGCAGCGGGAAGATGGGATATGCCATTGCACGGCGGGCAGCCAACCGCGGCGCACAGGTAGTGTTAATCAGCGGACCGTCCAATCAGCCGGTGCCGTCTAATGTGATCGTTGTGCCAGTAAAATCGGCGCAAGATATGTTTGCCGCGGTGCGGCAGTATTATGGGCAGGCTGATGCAGTCATTAAAGCAGCGGCAGTGGCCGATTACCGGCCTAAAAGGGTAGCTGCCCAGAAAATTAAAAAGTCCGATGGCGATTGGTGCTTAGAATTGGAGCGCAATCCTGATATTTTGGCATGGCTGGGCGAGCATAAAGAGCAACAAATTTTAGTAGGCTTTGCGGCAGAAAGCAACGATGTCCAACAAAATGCACTGGGGAAATTGCAGCGCAAGCATTTGGATTTGATTGCAGCCAACGATTTAACCCAGGAGCATAGTGGATTTGCCCGGGACACCAATCAAATTACGTTGTATGGCGCCGATGGCAGCGTACAGGCATTGCCGGTGCTTTCCAAAGAAGCGGCCGCCGATTACCTGTTAGATCAAGTGTTGCGGCTGTATCAGGAGCAACAGGCAAGAGAAACGAATTAGATAAAAATAAAATCAGAATTTTAACATCATTGATGCAAGGAGTTGTGGAAGCATGCGAAAATTATTCACTTCTGAATCTGTAACAGAAGGGCATCCAGATAAAATGGCGGACCAGATTTCTGACGCGATTTTAGACGCTATTATGGAAAAGGATCCAATGGCCCGCGTCGCTTGTGAAACCTTTTTAACAACAGGGATGGCCTTGATTGCTGGTGAAATCAGCACGAGCTGTTATGTGGACATGCCGAAGATTGTGCGGGAAACCATCAAGGAAATTGGCTATACCAACGCCAGCTATGGCTTTGACTGTAATACCAGTGCTGTGCTGACTTCGATTGACGAGCAATCGCCGGATATTGCCATGGGTGTGGATAAAGCTTTAGAAGCAAGGGAAGGCGAGATTGACGAAGCAGATGCTATCGGTGCCGGGGACCAGGGCATGATGTTTGGCTATGCCACCAATGAAACCGATAGTTTTATGCCGTTGCCGATTTATTTGGCTCATGGCTTAACCCGCCGTTTAACCGATTTGCGGAAATCGGGAGAAATTGCTTATCTGCTGCCTGATGGAAAATCTCAGGTAACCGTAGAATATGAAGATGACAAGCCGTTGCGTGTAGATGCTGTTGTGATTTCTACCCAGCATAAGGGAGAAGCCACATTGGAACAGATTCGGCAGGATGTGATTGAAAAGGTGATTAAGCCTGTAATTCCAGCCCAATTCCTTGATGAAAATACCAAGTATTTTATCAATCCTACTGGCCGTTTTGTCATTGGCGGTCCGCAAGGAGATACCGGTTTGACTGGCCGGAAAATTATTGTGGATACCTATGGTGGTATGGCTCGTCATGGCGGCGGTGCTTTCTCCCGCAAAGACTGCACCAAGGTGGACCGTTCAGGTGCTTATGCAGCCCGTCATGTGGCTAAAAATATTGTAGCTGCCGGTTTGGCTGACCGCTGTGAAGTGCAGTTGGCATATGCCATTGGGGTTGCCCATCCGGTATCTATTTTAGTAGATACTTTTGGTACCAACAAAGTAGCGGAAGAAAAAATTGTAAAAGCGGTACAGGATAATTTTGACTTGCGTCCTGCTGGTATCATTCGTGAATTGAATTTACGTCGGCCCATTTATAAGCAAACAGCCGCTTATGGTCATTTTGGCCGTACCGACTTGGATTTGCCTTGGGAACAGTTGAATAAAGTGGAGGCTTTGCAGAAATCGGTGGCTGAACAGAGCTAAGAACGTGCAGCGGCACAATATTTGCATAAAAAGAGGAGCTTGCGATACAAGCAGATTGTGATTGTATCCAAGCTCCTCTTTTGTTTGAAAAAATATTTTGTGTGACTAGAAATAGATACCCCTCATAATAGGCTGTGGGATAGAGTTAATCCACTGGACGATGCCTGTAAGGCTATCAATTTTTATGATTGCAGGGTTACCTGTATTTGTACCGGGTTGTGGTCGCTGTATTGAAACTGGTAATCCAGTGTTTCGACCTGTTCTAAAGTTACGTTGGGCGATAAAATAAAACCGTCGATGACATAATACTGATTATTGTCTGGTTGCTGGGCATCATAGGGATGGTTAAGCAGACGGGACGTGGGCACACTGTCATCGGTGATATACTGCCAGCCGTCTGGCAGTATAGATGCCTCTATCATGGCAGGTTGAAAATATTCCGTAAATTGTAAGGGATACTTGTTGATATCCACCGATGGCAACATGGAATTAAAATCTCCGCCAGCAATGACATAGTTGCCTTTGGCGTATTCCTCTTGCATCACCTGAGCCAGTTGGGCCGCTTGCTGTGCTTTACCTTCTCCGTTATCGTAAGCCTCCAGATGGAGATTGATTAGTACCAGTTCTTTTTCACAATGTTCCAATGGAATCCGTTCCAGCAGCAAACATCGTTTTAATTGAAAAGCGCTCACTGGCCACTGAAAAGAGGAGGGAAAGCCGATGCGAACCGCTTCTGCAGCAGAAAAGCTATTTAACGTGAGCAGCCCCGAGTAGGTTTGCCCGATGGGTGGCACAGGATAAGGAATAAATTTTACGTGAAAATTATAGGCAAAGGCGCTTTGTACAGGTTTCAACTGTTCTAAGGCTTGTTGCATGACCTGGGCTTGATCGATATGATAGCTGCGCCGAGAGTTGCGGTCGATCTCCTGTAAAAAATAAACGTCTGCCTGCAAAGCGTATAACTGTGCTGCCAGATTGTCTATAGTATTCAGCACGTGAGCTTTGCTAGGCGGATTGACAGTTTGACCGCCATCCATAAAAAAGTCTACAGTAGCATCTAAGCCGCCGTAGCCCATGTTCCAACTGACAATCGAAAAGGATTGGCCAGGCGTTAGTGTTTTAGCGGTGCGTCCTTCCAATTCGATTTGTTCCAATGGCTCTGGTTTGTATTCAGAAGCCAGTAAGTAGCCGAGCCACAGCAATAAAAATAATAGTAAACTGCCGATGAATTGTAGAAGCCGTTTTGAAATGATTCTAGCGTATTGCATGATAGTCCTCCAAAGGTACTTAAAATTTCTTTGTTGTTGATATTATATCATTCTTTCGCAATTTGTGTTATACTTATTCGAGGTAAGCATTTGATTTCCTTTTTATGAGGTGATGATATGAATTTAGAACAGTTCCGTTATATTAAAGAAGTGGTGCAGTGCCGTTCCATATCCAAAGCGGCTAAGCAGTTATACTTGACCCAGCCCACCATCAGCAACGCCATTCATAATTTTGAAGAGGAGGTAGGCTACAAGGTATTCCGTCGTTCTAATCAGGGAGTGGAGCTGACGGAGGACGGTGAAAAGGTGATGGGCTCCATTGACATCATTTTAAATGAGGTACAGAATATCCGTAATTCGAATGAAAGTCCCGGGTATATCAGCGGGGATGTATACGTGGATGCTTCGCCCACTATTTGCAGTACCATTATGCCCAGAGTCATCATTGCCTGTAAACAGGCTTATCCCGGGATTACTGTGCACGTGAAAGAAACATTTCCTGACAAAAGTATTCCTTCTTTGTTGGCGGGCATTTCCACCATCAGCGTGACATCTTTTGTAGGCGTGGACAAACTAAAAACCTTGCAGAACAATCTGGGTATCCGTAATTTTGCGGCAGAGCAGTTGATGACAGAAAGCTTTATGTTATATACCAGCAAGAATAATCCATTGGCACAGGAAAAAGCCGTCGATGTAGTCGAGACCTACGCTTATCCCTGGATTATTCAGCAGGAGCATACCTATGAGGAAAATTGCATGATTTTAGGTGAAGATGAAATTTGCCCTAACAGCATCATTTCTTTTCAAGACAAAGATAGTGTTAAACAAGCCATTGCTGCCGATTTGGGTGTGGCTGTTATGGCCAGTTCCTTTGCTGGCGAGGAGGATCCTTATGTGGCGGCGGGCTTAATTTGCCGCGTTGGCCTTTTAGATGTGAAGCTGGATATGATGCATGTGTTGGTAACGCCGAAAAAACGCAAGTTTACGATGGTGGAAAAATGCTTTTTGGAAGAACTGAAAAAATTTTATCAGCAGCTGCAAAAGAAAGAACAAGAGAAAAAAGCCGAATAGATATGACGCTATGAAAATCAATGGCGGATTGTTTCTTGCAATCGTTCATTGATTTTTCTATTTTTGCGGGAGGATTAACAGAATGTTCAGATTGTGAAAAGAATAACTATTCTAAAGGGATTTAAATTTAAAAAAGCGAATATAATAAAAAAGAGTTTCAGTTAAGAAAGGTGATACAATGGGACATTTGGCAACATTAATTTCAGACTTAGCATTGCTCCTAGTTGTGGCCGGCATCACAACCTTATTATGTAAAAAAATCAATCAGCCTATGGTAATTGGCTATATTTTGGCTGGTTTCTTGATTGGACCGGTGGTAAGCTTTGTACCGACTATCGGGGATACAAACAATATTAATTTGTGGGCGGAAATTGGCGTAATTTTTTTGATGTTCAGCTTAGGGCTGGAATTTAGTTTACATAAGCTGGCTACTGTGGGCAGCACAGGGGTTATTTCGGCCCTTTTACAAATTGGCGGTATGATGGTATTGGGCTATGCAGTAGGGATTGCCATGGGCTGGAGTACCATGAACAGCATCTTTTTGGGCGGTATGCTGTCCATGTCCTCTACCATGATTACTATCAAGGCCATTGAGGATTTGGGCTTAAAGGAAGCTAAGTTTACCAAGCTGGCCATTGGTACGCTGGTGATAGAGGATATCGTGGCGATCTTTTTGATGGTAGTTTTGTCTACCATTTCCGTCAGCCAGGGCGTTAGCGGGATGGAACTGGCTACTACCATCGGCAAACTGATGGTATATCTGGTGGTATGGTTGCTTTTGGGGATTTATTTAATCCCGTCTTTTTTGCAGAAAACACAGAATTTAATGACAGACGAGACTTTATTAGTCTGTGCGTTGGGCATCTGCTTTGGTATGGTCTGGCTGGCTGATGCCATCGGATTTTCGTCAGCCTTAGGTGCTTTTATGGCCGGTTCCATCATGGCCGGTACTATACATGGGGAGCGCATTGAGCATTTGGTCAATCCCTGCAAGGATTTATTCGGCGCGGTGTTCTTTGTTTCCGTCGGTTTGATGGTTGTGCCTTCTATGTTGGTGCAATATCTGGTGCCTATTCTTATTTTGACAGTGGTTACGATTGTGGGCAAAGTGGTATTGTTGACGGCAGGTATGCTGATAGCCGGTGAGGACTTAAAAACCTCTGTTTATGGCGCCATGAGTCAGACGCAGATTGGGGAATTCTCTTTTATCATCGCTACGCTGGGTGTGAGCTTGGGCGTTACCAGTGATTTTCTTTATCCAGTGATTGTGGCAGTGTCGGTAGTCACCACATTCACCACGCCTTTTTTAATCAGCAGTTCCGATAGTGTGTGTGCTTTGATTCAGAAAATCGTACCGAAAAAATGGCAGGAAAGTGCGCAGCGCTATAAAGAAGAAAAAATAGCTTCTGCTGCAGAAGAAAAAAGTCCTGATTGGAAGCTGTTTTTAAAGGGTTATTGCACGACATTTCTTATTTATGGGGTGTTGTTGTTAGGAATCAGCGAAATTGGCCGGATGTTGTTATGGCCAGCTTTGCAGGATACGCTATCCAACAATACGATTGCCGGTGTTTTGACATGTATCGCTATTTATGTGGTTATGGCACCTTTTTTACCACCCATGATGATTTTCCGTAAACGGTATTTTACAGCGTTATGGTTGAAAAGCTTTGCCAATCATTTGCCTTTGATGCTATTGGTAGGCTTGCGCACGGCGGTAACTGTCTTTTTGGTGGTGCGGCCTCTTTGTTTGATGCTGTACGTTCCAAACTGGTTGATTGTGCTTGTGGCTGTGCCGGTAATTTTCTGGCTGTCTCGTTCAGACTGGCTGGTGGGCCGTTATCTGGAAATGGAAGCGCGGTTTTTGGCCAATTTCAATGAGAAAAAGCTGCAGGAACTGCGGAAGGACGAGACAGGGAAAGTGCATAATTGGCTGGATGAACAGTTGCAGGTAGCCTCGTATATTTGCACGCATAAAAGTGCTGCCGCCGATAAAGAATTAAACGATTTGCAGTGGGGAAAGATCATGCAGGTTAACGTGATCAAAATTATTCGCGGCCGCAAGCATATCAATATTCCAGAAGGTGATGAGCAAATTTTAGCGGGTGACCGGCTCTACATTTTGGGTACAGAAAAAGCCCTTGAAAATTTTGCTCTGATGAATCAGCAGCGCGATCTTTTGCTGGAAAGCGAGGATGATCCAGTTTCGCTGCATCAGTTCATTACTAACCAGGATCAATGGCTGGAAGAACAACAGCTGTTTGCCTATGCAGTTACAGTAAAAAAAGGATCGCCTTTAGCTGGCTGTAGCGTTCGTGACTCTGGCATTAAATCCAACTGGAGCGCCTGCCTCATTGGCATTGAGCGCAACATGCTGCCTATTTTGAGCGTGAGTCCCAACTTTGTTTTGAATACCGATGACTTGTTATGGGTATTGGGCTCTCAAAAAATGGGGCAGCATTTGGTAAAAAAAGAATTGGTGTAGGAAGTAAGAGTATAATTTTTCTTAAAAACAATGGAATTATAAAGATTGGTGAAAAAACTGCTTCGTTGAGAACATAGGAGTTCTTAGCGAAGCAGCTTTTTTGTTTCATGTAGTTTAGAAATTTTCAGCAATAATTGCTTTTGCTTTTTCAATAAAATGATTGCATACAGGATTTAATTGATGATCCGAGCGAATTAAAAAGCCTGTTTCTATTAAGATTTTATTGGTGATAGGAATTTTGCAGACGGTATTCGACGGTAAAGGGTTCTTTTTTACAAATAACATATTGCCAATATTATCTTCGACCATTTGAATTTGCAAGGCATCGCTATCAGTCCAAATGACGTTTGGGTCTTCCGTATACATCATGATAAGCTGATAAAATAGGTCACTCGTAAAATTATGGGTAGCATTTAAAATAATAGGATGTTTTATAACGGTTTCCATCGAAATTGTCTGTAACTGTGCTAATGGCGAATGTATATTTGTCATTAATGCGTAGTCTGAAGTATCAAAGGGCACAAAGTAAATATTATCAGGCAAAGTCAGAAAACGATTTTTGTTGATATTTAAAAGGGAGATTACGCCTAAATTTGCTTTATCGGTTAAAAGTGAATTGATAATTTCTTTATTGTCAACAAGATTGTAGACGATATTAAGTTGCGGATATTCTTTATAAAAATAGCTGATAATCTTCGGGAAAAAGTGATTTTTTTGTTTGACATTTAAGGCAATCGTTAATGTGCTTGCAGGTAGTATAGGTTCTGTCAAAAAGTGTTGGTGCAGTTGTTGAGATAAGGACAGAATTTGTGTGGCAATTTCGTAAAAATATTTACCGTCGTCAGAAAGTACGACGCCTTTTGGCGTGCGAATTAGGAGCTGTGCTTGAAATTCTTTCTCTAAATTTTTTATGGAAGTGCTAAGTGCTTGTTGAGAGATAAATAATTCCATGCTGGCAGCGGAAAATGATCCAATATCTGCTGTTTTCACAAAATAAGCTAATTGTTCTAAACGCATAAATTTCGCCTCCAAATTAGATATATTAAAGACAAATCTAAAATATCATGATAAAAAATTAACTACAAAATGATAAAGAAAAAACAGTCATATAGCTTTTTTGAAACTATAAAACTGCTAAATAAGTGGTATGAAAATAATGTTTAAAAAGTATATATTTTAAGACACTATATACGGTATTATTGGATAATGCTGTTAAACATGTAACTAGTATATCATGATATCTAAAAAAGTTGTAGCAAAATTTTTTTGACAGTTTTCTTCTGATTTTTCAGTATATAAGTTTCGTGTATGATAAAGATAAGGAAAAATCAACCGGTTGAAAAAGATGCTTTATGAATTCTTAATTTTCTATTAAATAGTCAGGAGGAATATATGATGCAAAATAAGGTTTTGGTGTTAGGCGTTGATGGTTTGGACCCACGTTTAACAAAAAAATATATGGATAAAGGCGTTATGCCGAATTTTACTGAATTTATGAAAAGAGGCTCTGCCAGAGAAGATTTGGTTATGTTGGGAGCAATGCCTACTATTACACCACCCATGTGGACAACGTTAGCAACAGGTGCCTATGCGGGCACTCATGGTATTACGGATTTCTGGAATCCCCATCCAACAAAATTAGACACATTGGTTTATTCTTTTGATTCGACTAACTGTAAAGCGGAGCCGTTGTGGAATGTATTTGCGGAAGAAGGGCGTAAGACATTGGTGTTCCATTGGCCAGGTTCTTCTTGGCCACCAACATCTGATAGTCCAAATCTGCATGTTATTGATGGGACACAGCCGTCTAATATTAATATTGCTGTTGGGACTGCTGAATGGGGCCAGTGGATTGAGGCCTCAGTGGATATTAAAGATGCGCATATAGCTGAAAAGGAATCGGATGGTTCTGGCGCTGGTTGCGTAATTTCTGATTTAGAAGTAGAAGAAGAATTGGATGGCAGTCAGAATGGGTTGGATATGTCTTTAAAACAGAAAGTACTGACCAACATGATTATGAATGAACATGAAGGAGAATGTGCTGGCGTTTCTAAACCAGAATTAGAAGAAGTAAAAACGACATTGCCTATTAAAGAGGCGACTGGTTGGGCCGATGCACCAAACGGGGCAAAAGAATTCAGCATTCCAATCAGCAATGGTATGGAACGTCGGCCGGTTTTGGTAATTCCAAACGAACATGGTATTTATGATAAGATTGCTATTTATAAGTCGAAGAAAAATACGGAACCAATTGTAGTATTAGATCAGCCCCATGTTGTAGTGAATGATATCATGGATACCGTCACAAAGGGCGGCAAAAAAATTGAAGTTGTTCGGCAGGTAATTTTAATTGATGTGGCTGCTGATGGTTCCAGTGTAGAATTGTGGCTGGGCAATGCCATGGAAACTGACAACGATATGCTGTTCCATCCAAAATCATTATTAACGCAGATTCGGGAGAATGTAGGACAAATTCGCAGTGTATCTATGCTGATTGGCGACACGCCAAAATGTGCCAATGAGATTTTTGCGCCGCTGTGGGAGTCTTACTCCGAATGGCAGGCCAACAGTATGAACTATTTGATTGAACAGAATGGTTATGAAGTAGTATTTTCTCATTTGCACAATGTGGATATTGCAGGCCATTCTTTCTGGGAATTGTCAAAATATCGTCCAAATAAGAAATTCTATGACGAAAAGCTTTTCCAAGACGTAATGGAACGGTTTTATGTGGATACAGACCGTTATTTGGGACGCTTCATGCATTTATTGGATAAAGGCTGGGATATTATCATTACTTCTGATCATGGTCTGGTTTGCGCAGAAGAGGATGAGCCAGCAGTACCTGTAGGAGATCCGTTTGGCGTGAATATTAAGGTGATGCAGGAGTTGGGCTATACGGTTATGAAAAAAGATGCCGATGGCAACGACTTGCGTGAAATTGATTGGAGCAAAACAACTGCTGTGGCGCAGCGTGGAATTTACATTTATATCAATCTGAAAGGCCGCAATCCAGAAGGTATTGTAGATCCGGCAGATCAGTATGAATTAGAACGCAAAATTATTGACGATTTGTACAGCTATCGTTGGAATGGGAAGCGTATTATTTCTATGGCAGTACGGAAAAAAGAAGCTGCCCATTTTGGCTTAAATGGTGAGAACTGCGGCGATATTATTTACTTTAATGAAGAAGGCTTTAATCGTATCCATGGGGATTCTATTTCTACTTATTATGGTTATACCGATACCTCTGTATCGCCGATTTTTATGGCGGCCGGTCCTAATGTTAAGAAAAATTACATCACCGATCGGGTGATTCGTGAAGTAGACGTAGCGCCGACTGTGGCCGTATTGGGTGGCGTAAGAATGCCTGCACAATGTGAAGGCGCGCCAGTTTATCAGATTTTAGAGAAGTAGTGGAATAAAAATATTGTGAGATGAGACTGTTGTTTCACGATTTTTCATTCGTTAACACGACAGTCTCATTTTTTATAAGACTGTAATGTATAATTCATTGATCGTTATTTTTATGAGATTTTGGAGAGGCGGAAACTTTATGACTGCGACAAAACAAGAAGGAAAGAAATGTACAGTATATTATATTCATATTCTTATCTTTATATTGATTACGTTTGGTTTTGGTTATCTGCCGCCCTTTGCCCAAATCAGTGAAGTGGGGATGCGAGTTTTAGGCGCATTTTTGGGGGCTGTATATGGCTGGTTGTTTATTGCATTGGATTGGCCCAGTTTAATTGCGTTATTGGCCTTGGGGATTTCTGGATATGCCGACTCCTTTCAAGACTTGTTTATTGCTGGCTGGACGTTCAATTCTGTATCGCAATCATTATTAGGATATTGTTTAGCGGAAGCGCTTGCAGCAACGAAATTTACATCTTACGTTGCTAACAAGCTGATGAAATTAAGAATTTTTAGAGGAAAACCATATGCTTTGATGTTTGGATGTTTAATAGCATCGGAGATTATGTTTGCATTACATTGTGGATTAGCTGGTTTATTCTTATTATGGAGTATGTATAGTACCATTGCAGAAAAGGCAGGGTATGAAAAAAGAAATAAATTTACAATGATTATGGTTCCCAGTACAGTCATGTCATTCATGTTGGCAAACTTTTTGTGGCCATTTAATCCAGGTTCCATTGTACAGATTAATTTTTTTGCGAATGGGATGGCGGCGTATGATTCTACTGCGACAGTGCCATTTATCGGATGGACTGTATGGTGGTTGTTGTTTACGAATATATATTTAGCTTTATGGTTAGTAGTTGTAAAATATGGCCTTCGGTTAAAATTCCCAGAAATTGCTGCATTGGGCGAAGAACTTGCAGCAATGGGAGGCGAAGATGAGAAGATGACATTTGAGCAGAAATATGCATTAGGTGTTCTAATAGGATTTTTAGTAGGAATGTTTCTTCCCAATATTGCACCTGCTGAATGGGTTCTCACAAAAATCTGTAGTATGTTAGGACTTACAGGGATGCTGTGTCTTGCGCTCTGCATATTGTGTGCATATCGCAAAGCAAATGGAGAAGAGTTTATTACGTTCCAAAGCATTTCGAAGGGGATTGTGTGGAATATTATTTGGCTATTAGTTGCAACAGAACCATTAGCAAATGCATTT
>CABUKW010000012.1 GCA_902492275.1 uncultured Peptococcaceae bacterium | reverse complement strand
TCCGCCCAAAATCGCGTTGGCGCCCAGCTTGCCTTTGTTATCGGTGCCGTCCAGCTCAATCAGAAAACGGTCAATGCCGCTCTGGTCGGTAGCATCCAGACCGATTAAGCCTGGCGCAATCAACGTATTGACATTGTCCACTGCTGTTAAGGTGCCTTTGCCTAAATAGCGTTCTTTATCACCATCACGCAATTCTACGGCTTCAAAAGCGCCGGTAGAAGCGCCGGATGGAACAGCAGCGCGGCCAAAAGCGCCATCTTCCAGATAAACGTCCACTTCCACCGTTGGATTTCCGCGGGAATCTAAAATTTCTCTTGCATATACATCGGTAATCATACTCATTGGGATGTTCCTCCTCTTAATTTATAAAAAGATTTTAAAAATTCTAAATTTTTGCTACACTTCGCCTATTCCTCCGCGACTCCGAAAAATGCTTCACACCCACGCCTTTCTGGCGGAATGAGCCAATATAACGGAGTGGGAATTTAGCAAGCCATAATCAAGCTGCTGCCCGTCATCTCATCTGGCTTTTCAATTCCTAGTAAAGCCAACACTGTTGGCGCTACATCTTGCAGGGAACCATCTTTCACCTGACGCGGCTGCGGTGTTACCGCAATAAACGGCACCGGATTGGCCGTATGAGCGGTATGGGGTGTACCTTTCACAGAATCTATCATTTGCTCAGCATTGCCATGGTCGGCGGTAATCAGCAACACGCCGCCCATCTTTTCAATTACTGCTGCCACTTCCCCCACACAGGCATCCACAGTCTCCACCGCTTTGCGGGCAGCTTCTTGCACGCCAGTGTGCCCAACCATATCGGGATTGGCGAAATTGACCAAAATAAATGGATATTCTTTGCTCTGAATAGCGGCAATCAGATTGTCCTTCACAGCAAGGGCGCTCATTTCCGGCTGCAAATCATAGGTGGCCACCTTCGGCGATGGCACCAGTAGTCGGTCTTCTAACAGATTCGGTTCTTCCACACCGCCGTTAAAGAAAAAGGTGACATGGGCGTATTTTTCTGTTTCTGCCACACGAAATTGAGGAATTCCATGGGCGGCTAACACTTGGCCCAACGTATTCTGCAAATCCTGCGGTGGAAAAGCCACCGTAACATCTAACCCCTTTTCATACTGGGTCATGGCGACGAACTGCACGCCCAAATAGGGCCGTATAAATCCGTTAAAGTCTCGGCTAACAAAAGCTTTGGTGATTTCTCTAGCCCGGTCACCGCGGAAATTGAAGAAAATCACGCCATCACCACAGCCAATGGTAGCCACCGGCTGTCCTTGCGGCGTTTTCACCACAGTTGGCAGTACAAATTCATCGGTCTGACCATTGTCATAGGACTGTTGTACAGCCAGCACAGCGTTGGCTGCATGTTCTCCTTCGCCGATAGTCATGGCCCGATAAGCCTTTTCCACCCGTTCCCAGCGATTATCTCTGTCCATAGCATAGTAGCGACCTGACACAGTGGCAATTTTCCCCACGCCAATTTGCTGCAATTTTTCTTCCAGCTCTTGTATAAAGCCCAAGCCCGTAGACGGCCCCACATCACGGCCGTCTAAGAAGCAATGCACATATACCTTGCTTAAGCCCTTAGCCGCCGCCATTTCCAATAAACGATACAAATGATTGCTATGGCTGTGTACGCCGCCCGGCGATACCAGCCCCATCAAATGCAGTGGCTTTTGCTGCGCCAGACAAGCATCCATCACCTGTTGCAAAGCTGCATTTTCCTGTAGCGTATTCTCCCGCACAGCCTTGTTAATGCGGGTCAGCTCCTGATACACAACCCGTCCTGCCCCCAAATTAAGATGGCCTACTTCCGAATTACCCTGCTGTCCTTCCGGCAAGCCGACGTATTCGCCAGAGCAAAGCAACTGGCTATGCCCATATTGGGCCAGTAGTCTGTCCATATTGGGCGTATTCCCCTGCGCAATGGCATTGCCCTCTGTTTGCCCACTGATGCCCCAGCCATCTAAAATCATCAGTACAACAGGTATATGTTGTTGGTTCACAACAGTACCTCCTAATCATTTTTTACCAAATTTTATAATCAATCTTTTTGATAATTTACCAATAAACAAAAGCTTTCTGGTTTCAAGCTGGCACCGCCCACCAAGGCGCCATCGATATTGGGTTGTGCCATTAACTGCCGGATATTTTCCGGCTTTACACTGCCGCCATATTGAAATCGCACACAATCGGCAACAGCTTGTCCATATCGCTGGGCTACAGCCTGTCGCAAAGCACAAATAACTTCCTCGGCATCCTCGGCGGTAGCAGTTTTGCCAGTACCAATGGCCCAAATTGGCTCATAAGCCACAATTAAGGTTTTCAGTTGAGTTTCTGTAAGGCCCTCAATGGCTGATAACAATTGACCGCTGCACACACTCACCGTCAAACCGTGGCTGCGCTGTTCCAAATGTTCACCCACACAGAGAATAGGCTGCACACCGGCGGCATAAGCAGCCCGCACCTTCTGCTGCACCAGCGGACCGTCCTCACCAAAAATTTCCCGGCGTTCCGAATGACCAATAATCACATACTGCACACCGATTTCCTGCAGCATAGGCAGACTCACCTCGCCGGTAAAAGCCCCTTCCGGCAGTGGGTAAAAATTCTGCGCACCCAAGCCCACACGACTGTCAGCCAAATGGGCCGCTAACACGTCCAGTTGCGTAAACGGTGCGCAAATTACCACCTCTACCTCCGACCGCCCCGCTACCAAAGGCAGAAAAGCCTGGCAGAAAGCCGCTGCCTCCGCCCGTGTTTTATACATCTTCCAATTTGCTATGATAATGGGTTTCCGCAAAGCAACTCCCCCATTCTAATTTTATTTATCAAGTAATACTTCAATGCCCGGCAATTTTTTCCCTTCCAAAAATTCCAAAGAAGCGCCGCCGCCTGTGGAAATATGGTCAATTTTATCATTAAGACCCGCTTTTTCAATAGAAGCCACCGAATCACCGCCGCCTACAATGGAATAAGCACCAGAAGAAGCCACCGCTTGTGCCACCGACTTGGTGCCAACAGCAAAAGCATCTACTTCAAATACTCCCATAGGCCCGTTCCAAATTACAGTTTTGGCATCAGCTACAGCCTGTTGATACAATTTTACCGTTTCTGGTCCAATATCCAATGCCATTTTATCGGCTGGCACAGCATCCACCGTTACCGTCTGAGCGGTTTCCGGCTGCTCAATCGCAGCAGCCACTGTTAAATCTACAGGAATCAACAATTTTTTGCCCAGTTGTTCAGCATGCTGCATAATTTCCAGCGCCAAATCAGTTTTGTCGGCTTCCACCAAAGAAGTACCCATTTCATAGCCCTTGGCTTTTAAGAACGTATTAGCCATACCGCCGCCAATCATCAGGCAATCCACTTTTTCCAGCAAATTTTGTACCACGCCAATTTTATCCGAAATTTTGGAACCACCCACAATAGCTACAAATGGATGCTCTGCCTGACTTAAAGCTTTGCCCAATACTGAGATTTCCTTTTCCATCAAATAACCCATAACACCAGGCAGAATATGACCAACGCCTTCCGTGGAGCAATGCGCCCGATGAGCGGTGCCAAAGGCATCGTTTACAAACACATCACCTAAAACGGCCAACTGCTTTGCCAATTCTGGATCATTTTCCGTTTCACCCGGCAAAAAGCGCACATTTTCCAACATGATAACATCGCCATTCTGCATAGCAGCCACTGCAGCCTCTACGTTCGGTCCCACTGTTTCATCCAGTTTTTTCACGGGCTTCCCTAAAAGTTCTGCCAAACGAGCCGCCACTTTATCTAAACGCAACTCTTCTTTTACTTCTCCTTTAGGACGGCCCATGTGGGTCATGATAATTACCTTCGCGCCCTGTTCTACCAGATATTTGATCGTGGGCACACCAGCCTGAATTCTTACATCATTAGTGATTTCACCGGTGGTTTTACTTCTTGGCACGTTAAAATCTACACGAATCAACACTTGTTTTCCTGTCAATTCAACGTCCTGCATTGTTTTTTTTGCCATAATTCAATCTCCATCCTTCCAGATTTCATACTGTTTTCATTATAAACTCTTTTTTGCTCAGGTGCAATATAAAACCCTATTTCTTCTCGCAAATTGTTCACAAATTTCTGTAACAGAAAAAGAATTAGGACAATTATTCAGACCGTTTTCGTTTTTCTTGATACATTTTTTGTTATTATGCCGCCAATGATATGCAAATAGCGCGGAGATTATGGTGGCCAATTCCCACCTGTAATGTTATAATAGAAAAAGCATACAAGATGGAAAGGAGTATTTTGCATGGAACTCACCAAGGACAAAACCATTTTCAGCATGGATTTAGAACAGTTGAAGCAGCAACCCATCTGGTCGGTACGCCGCAGTTCGGCTGAATATTATATGGGGAACTCACTCTATATTTTAGGCATGGTTTCTTATCGAGAATCTGAAAACAACCCCTGGCTGTATTATTATGTATCGCTCACCGAAACTCCGGCTTGCACTCGCACGCCTCGCTGGTATCCGATGAATGTAGCCAACCTATACGATAACACGCTGATTGACCATGTAACCTATGCGCAAGCAGAACAGATTTTTCTGTCGCAGATGTAAAAAAAGCTGAGGAACTCATCTTACAAGAATTCCTCAGTTTTTTGTCTCTTTACACCAAATGATAATTGATTATTTTTCTTTCTTCTCTACTTCTGCCACCAACGATTCTACTGTCAATGCCATCATCGCCACGCTGACGGCATGTTGTAAAGCGGCTTTCACTACTTTTGCCGGTTCAATAATGCCTGCGGCCAATAAATCCTCGTACTGGTCGGTTATCACGTTATAACCCTGTTCTGCTGGCAATTGAGCCACCTGCTCTACGATAATAAAGGGCTCTTTGCCTGCATTGGCAGCAATTTGTGCCAGAGGCTGCTTTAAGGCTCGCTTCACCAGATTGATGCCAGTCTGCACATCGGCTTCTTCCGCCGCTAACGCATCCAGCGCCGGCAAAATCCGCAAATAGGTGGTCCCACCGCCTACCACAACGCCTTCTGCCATAGCGGCGCGCGCTGCATTCAGCGCATCTTCAATGCGCAGCTTCTTTTCTTTATATTCGGTCTCGGTGCTGGCACCCACTCTTAGAACTGCGGTACCGCCAGCCAACCGGCTTAAACGGGTTTGACAAACCTGCGTGGTAAACTCAGCTTTATATTCTTGCATTTCTTTCCGAATCCCAGCCACACGGCTTTGGATTTTTTCTGTATTGGAGTTGCCGCCCACAATGGTGGTTTTGTCTTTTTCCACCACAACCCGTTCAGCATGACCTAATGCATCTTCTGTCACTTTTTCAATTACGGAACTCATTGCACCAACTATGGCCTGTCCGCCCACCATGGCCTCCATGTCTTCCAGCTCCCGCTGCCGGTTTTCACCGTGGGTCGGCCCCTGTACTGCCACGATAGAAAGCACGCCGCGGGCATTGTTCATGTTTACCGCCTGCAAGGCTTCACCTTCCAAACCGTCTACCACCATCAACATAGGCTTTTTGCGGTTCAGCGATAATTCCAAAATCGGATAGATTTCGCTCATCGTGGTAAATTTTTTATCAATCAATAAAATATCTACATCTTCATACACGCACTGAGACAACTCAGGCTGATTGACCATATTGGCAGATACATAACCCCGCTCAAAACTAAAGCCCGGCTGGATTTCCAGATAACTTTTCAGCGTCTGCGAATTTTCTACAACAATCCCGTTTTCATCGTTGACCTTCTGTAATGCATCGCTGAGCAAATCACTGATTTCTGCATCCTCGGAGGAAACAAACACAACATGATGAATTTCTTCAGCACTTTGCACCGGTTTCGCCAACTTGTCAATTTCCTGCACGGCTGCGGCCACTGCATGCTCCATGCCTTGCCGCAATAAAACCGGATTGGCCCCGGCAGCCAGATTTTTCATACCTTCTTCTACCATAGCCTGGCTCAAAACAATGGCGGTCGTCGTACCATCCCCTGCCACATCATTGGTTTTAGAGGCAACCTCCTTCATCAGTTGAGCGCCCATATCTTCATAAGGGTCTTCCAGCGAAATTTCATTGGCGATGGTCACGCCATCATTGGTCACCAGCGGCGTCAAAAATTTTTTCTCCAGTACGGCATTACGTCCTTTAGGGCCCAGTGTAATTTTTACCGCATCTGCCACTTTATCAATGCCTGCTTTTAATTTTTCTCTGCCTGCTGCATCAAAATAGATTTCTTTTGCCATTTTTTCCTTTGCCTCCTATATTACACAATCCATCTTTCTAAAAATCATACCATAGAAATTCGGAAACCAATATTATTATCATTTATTTCTGGATTGGAGTGTTTTTTTCCTGTCTGTGGACAACAGTTCTGCTTTTTACTGCCATTAGTCCGCTGCTGTATCATCAGCCCGTTTCTTCATTTCGGTATATGCAGCCGATAGCCTATGCCTTCAACGGTTTCCAGGATTTGTGGGTGGGCAGGATTGGCTTCGATTTTTTCCCGTATGCGATTTAGATACACAAGCACCGAAGTGCTATCACGAATATAGCCATCCCCCCAAATTTCTGCAAAAAGCTGCTCTTTAGAGAAGATTCGGTTGGGATGCTCTATCAAAAAACGCAGCATTTTAAACTCCCAATCAGAAAGCCGCACTTCTTCCCCATCTTTATAGATGCGGCGGCTATAGGGCAATAGCACCAAGTTCCCACAGGTGATTTTTTCAACAATTGGACGCTCTATGCACAAATCCACCCTCTGCGTATACCATTTTAAACAAGTTCTGACTTGCGCAACCAATTCCTCAGACGTGCAGGATTGCGAAATGGCGGCATCAGCCTCTATCTCGGTCAAGATATTCGGTGGTTCCTGTTGATCCAGCAATAGCAAAATCGGAATACTGAATTTTTTCCGAATTTGCTGACAAATCTGCTTGCAATGCTGATTGTATTCCATGATAAGCAAATCATAATCATTGGTGAAAAGCACAGTTAGAATATCAGCACCACGGGCGACAAACTCCACCTGAAAATCATGCCCTTCCAGACAATTCTTCTTGGCTTGCGCCACTCCACGATTTTCTTCTGCAATCAGAATTTTATACGGCATTTTTATTCCTCTCTATCGAAAATTCGACCAGTTGTTGCCAATTATTATACTGTTATTTGCGGGAAAAGAAAAGTTTTTTTGCAACAATCGCTTTTCCATAAAACCAGCGCACAACCTGTCTGCGTCAAACAAAAACGGACTGCTCGCAACAACGAAGCAGTCCGTTTTTATCGTCCTAATTGGCCACCATTTTTGTTTTTTTATGCAAAATCACTTCTGGCGCTTTGCCCTCGGTAATGCAGTCTTTATGGATGATCACCTTTTCAATCTGCGGATTGGAAGGCACTTCATACATAATATCGTTCATTGTTTTTTCTACAATAGAACGCAGACCCCGCGCACCTGTATTACGGGCCAACGCAGCATCAGCAATCGCTACCAACGATTCATCGGTAAATTCCAACTCAACCTGGTCCATTTTCAGTAAACGCTGATATTGTTTAATCAGAGCGTTTTTCGGCTCAGTCAAAATACGGATTAATGCTTCTTTGTCCAGTGCATCCAGCGTTACAATGACTGGTACACGGCCAATAAATTCAGGAATTAAGCCGAATTTCAGCAAATCCTCTGGAATTAATTCTTTTAACAGGTTGTTCTGTTTCTTTTCTTCCTTGGTCTTTACTTCGGCATTGAAGCCCAAACCTTTTTTACCTACCCGGTTTTCAATGATTTTATCCAAACCGTCAAAAGCACCGCCTAGGATGAACAAAATGTTGTTGGTATCCAATTGGATAAACTCCTGATGGGGATGTTTCCGGCCACCCTGCGGCGGCACATTGGCAACAGTACCTTCTACAATTTTCAGCAAAGCCTGCTGCACACCTTCCCCAGATACATCGCGGGTAATGGATGGATTATCGCTTTTGCGGGCAATCTTATCAATCTCATCGATATAGATAATCCCTTTCTGTGCCAAATCCATATCATAGTCGGCAGCCTGAATAATTTTGAGCAGAATATTTTCTACGTCTTCCCCTACATAGCCAGCCTCAGTCAACGAAGTGGCGTCGGCAATGGCAAAAGGAACTTTCAGAATTTTGGCCAACGTCTGAGCCAGCAAGGTTTTCCCGCTGCCGGTCGGCCCAATTAAGCAGATATTGGACTTTTGCAGTTCCACATCATCATTGACGGCAGTGCTGTTAATCCGTTTGTAGTGATTGTACACAGAAACGGCCAATGTCTTTTTGGCTTCATCCTGCCCAATCACATAGGTATCCAATATTTCTTTAATTTCTACCGGTTTTAAGATTTCTGAAATATCAATATCCTGCTCTACACCCAGTTCTTCTACCACAATTTCATGACACAAATCAATACATTCATCGCAAATGTATACATTGGGACCCGCTACAATTTTCCTTACCTGGTCCTGTGTTTTTCCACAAAAGGAGCAACGAATCAGTTCTCCATCATCTTCAAAGTTATGCATGTACTCACCTCATAAAACATTAATGTTTAATCATAACCTCGTCAACCAGTCCGTACGCCTTTGCCTGCTCGGCTGTCATGAAATTATCACGTTCTGTATCCTGTTTGATTTTTTCCAAACTTTGTCCTGTTCGCTCTGCAAGAATTTTATTTAAGGTTTCTCTGGTTCTTAAGATATGTTCGGCATGAATAGCAATATCTGTAGCCTGACCACTGGCACCGCCCATAGGCTGATGAATCATAATCTCACTGTTTGGTAGTGCAAAGCGTTTTCCCTTTGCACCCGCTGCCAGCAGAAAAGCACCCATACTGGCTGCCATTCCCAGACACACAGTGGATACATCAGGCTTGATATAGTTCATGGTATCAAAAATAGCCAAACCAGCAGTTACGGAACCACCCGGACTATTAATATAGAGAGAAATATCTTTATCTGGATCGTCAGCTTCCAAAAACAGCAACTGCGCAATGATGGCATTTGCCGTTACATTATTAACCTCGTCTCCTAAAAGAATAATTCTGTCTTTTAATAATCGGGAATAAATATCATAAGACCGTTCACCGCGGTTGGTTTGCTCAACAACCATTGGAACTAAATAGCTCATCCTGATTATCCTCCTTTACAAATTGTAATTTCTCTTATATCTTAACCAATTTTTGCATTTTTTAAAAGGAAATCAGAAACTTTTTCTAATAACAGATTCCGTTTAATTAAACCGACCTGACCTCTCATAGAAAATACTTCCTTGATCGTTTCCACTGGCTGTTTGTACATGTCAGCCATTTTGTTGTATTCTGCTTCTAATTCTTCATCAGAAACTTCCAGACCTTCTGCTTCTGCAATGGCTTCAAATACAATCTGCTGTTTTACAAAGCTTTCTGCTCTGGCGCTGCATTCTTTTTCGATGTCTTCCATATTGCCATTGGTCAGTTTTACATAGTCTTCCAGATTAATGCCCTGCTGATTCATTTGGAACCGAATATCGTTCATGAAGTTTTCGGCTTCTGCTTTAATCTGCGATTCTGGCGCTACCACATCGGTTTGCTCCGTTACCTTTACAGCCACATCTGCTTTGTATCTGTTTTTGATTTCCGCAGCTTTTTCTTCTGTCAGCATTTTTTTGATATCTTCTTTATATGCATCTACCGTTTCAAAATTGCTAACATCTTTTACGAATTCATCATTCAGTTCTGGCAGGATTTTACGTTTGATGGAATGTAAGGTAACTTCAAACACAACTGGCTGACCAGCCAAATCGCTGACATAGTAATCTTCTGGGAAATTTAATTCGACGTTGCGCACTTCTTCCACTTTCATGCCTTCCATCTGTTCTTCAAAGCCAGGAATGAAGGAACCGGAACCGATTACCAAATCATAGCCTTCTGCAGAACCGCCGGCAAAGGGTTCGCCGTCTTTTTTGCCTACAAAATCAATATTGGCGGTATCGCCTTTTTCCAAAACGCTGTCTTTGTCAGTCAGTGTCTGCACTTCCGCCTGTTTATCCCGAATGCTGTCAATATACTGGTCGATTTCTTTGTCAGAAACTTCACCATCAATTTCCTGCACTTCGATACCTTTATACTCACCTAATTCCACTTTCTGCTTAGTATCTACAACGGCTTTGAAGATAAAATCTTTGCCTTTTTCAATCTGCACGATGTCAAAGTCAGGACGGGCGATTGGCTGAAAAAATGCATCGGCTTCTACCGCTTCTCTCACTGCATCCACATACTGAGGCATAATCAAAATGTTAGCCGCTTCTTCATAAAATACTTCTGGGCCATACATTTTTTCTACCACGTTCATTGGCACTTTGCCTGGACGGAAACCAGGAACTTTAATTTTAGGGGCCATTTCTTTATAGGCTTTTTTCATAGCTTCCCCAAAAACTTCGGCTGGTACGGTAACGGTCAACTCCGCCTTTACCTTATCCAGTTTTTCAACACTTACAGTCATTTCAAAATTCCTCCTAAATAATAATATGTTAATTTGTTATGATTAAGCATTGTGCATCCAGAATATTATACCGCGAAATGCTCTAGTAGAAAAGTTTTTTTTGTATTTTTCTTCAAATAAATCGGCTCTTTTCTGCAAATTTTTTCTATACTCTAAATTTTTCAGCTTCTATTTCTGCATACTATAAACAAATCTGGTTTTCCGCTGTCCTTTTCTACCGCCTACAGTTCCTCTTCAGCTTCATAATTTTTCAGCCGCACATATAGGGTACTGCGGGAAATGCCACAGCGTTTGGCAAATTCGTGAATCGTAATGTCCCCATTGCTCCACAAAATATACTGCTCTTCAAAGTTGTCCGGCATTTCAAGCCGCGGACGACCAAACTGCACCCCTCTGGCCTTAGCGGCTGCAATTCCCTCAGCCTGCCGCTGTCGGATATTTTCCCGTTCCATCTGGGCGCTATAAGACATGACCGCCAACACCAAATCAGCAATGAACGTACCCAACAGATCTTTGCGGCGTATCAATGACCTTGATATCGGCGCGCTTCTCTTTTGTGATTATTCGCCATTGCTCCATAATTTCCTTGTAATTGCGGCCCAATCGGTCAATACTTTTTACAATTAATACATCGTCCGGCTTTAACCGGCGTACCAGCTTCCGATAGGCGGGCCGTTTAAAATCCTTGCCGCTCAATTTGTCCATGTACAGATTGCTGGCCGGAATTTCAAAAGGGGCCAGCGCCGCCAGTTGTCGGTCCTCATTCTGTTCCTTGGTGGATACTCTCACATAACCATAGATTGTCATTCTTCCGTTCCTCCTGTACTTTCTCTGCTACGTTGATTTTACCTACCTTTGCAGTAAATTACCGATAGTAAAAGTGTATCACTGATACTAGGATTATGGGAAGAATTCTCAACCTGATATGGTCCTTTTTTCTGCAAAAAAATATCCCGCTGTGGATTTGCACAGGGAAGATTTGACACCGTTCCTGCAAAATCCGGCGGGATATTTTCATAAATCATACATTTGTCCAACTGCGATGTTTAGTTGATTTTAGATAGCTTTTCAGCGCCAACTGGCAACTCTGGCTGATGCATATTAAAAACACATGCAGCATTTACATTCGCAGTAGTCACAAACAAAGCCAAGGTAGACAATGCGATGCATACCTTTAAAATGAACTGTTTCATAAGATTTTCCCCTCCCTTTTAGACACAAAATCCGAGTTTTTCACTCTATATTTTATTGTAAAAAAGAAAGTAGAAAATTCCTATTTTCTTGGAAAAAATAATACATTTACAGGTAAAAACACCCAGTTTTCACATCTGTTCCTCGTAAAGAATAATTTCCACCCGAAAAAGCTGCTGTTGACTGTCAAAGTTTAAAGAACCGCCATATTTCTCCACCGCCATCTGCACACTTTTTAAGCCTAAGCCATGACCTTGTGCCTTTGCTGTCCGTTGAGCAGCCACATTGTAAGGATTTTCTACAGCAACAAACAATAGTCCTCTGGTATACTGCATAGTTAAATGAATTATTTTTTCGTACTCCATGGGCAGCAATTGTACTACTTTTATAGCATTGTCTAATAAATTGCTGACGATGCCGTTCAAATCAAAAGCGGCAATCTGTACCTTTTCAGGAATTGCAATTTCACAACTTAACCGAATACCAGACATTTCTGCCACTCCAGCCATATAGTTGACAATGCTGTCCACAACTGTATTTCCTGTGTTGAATCTCTCCTGATGCATGGACAGATAGTCGCCCACATTTTCTAAATAATTTAATGTTTCTGTGTACTCCTCCCGCTTAATCAACTCGGCTAACATACTGAGATGATGGCGCATATCATGACGAAAAATTTTAAATTTTTGTTGGGAGTTTGTTACAATTTCCAGTTGTTTTTGATATGCTGTGTTTTGCTGTTCTAATAATTTTTTCTCCATTAATTCCATATGAAGAATGAGGAGATGCTCATATAAATGAAATATTAATAAATTCAATCCTAAAATAATAATCTCATTTACTAACATTGCGAGCGCGTTCGGCTTTGAAAGAGATGTGGCAATAACAGTTGTTGGAAATAACATACCAACAGGCACGGCAACAATTGCAATCCAATATAAAAGAGGTATTGGATAATCACTGTTTTTTTGCAATTTATAATTTGAAAATATTAAGATTAGCACATAATAAATTACGCCTATGAAGATTTGAGCCGTAACATATTCCATCCCACTAAACTCTGTAAAATGCCCAAAACCAAATAATTTCAATAATAAAAGTGTTATTGTTTCTGATGAAAAAAGCAGTGCATAAATAAATATCACATTAGCAAATCTTAATTTAAAACTACTTTCATAATTAAAAGTCAGCAAAAAATAAAGCACCAAGTTTGACCATAACGTTACAATAGAATTATGAAATCCCACATAAATTACCGAAATTACACAATAATACGCCACAAACGATAAAATCTCCGTTTTCTGATTTTTCCCTTTCTGTCCAAAGAAAGCCCGCATAAATTTACATAAGATATACGCGTAAAATACATTAGTAACCAGATAAATCAAATCATTGGTGGCTATCATTGCGCAACCTTCTTGCCTTGTAATGTGGATATCACAAACTTCTGCACATCTGCTTTATGAGAATTACTGATGGGCAGTGTTTCGCCGTTGGTCAACACCACCTCGCTGTGACGAATGGTATCGATATAAACAAAATTGACCAGATAGGACTTATGAATGGAAATAAAATTATAACCCGTTAAACACTTTTCCACCTCCGACAATTTGCCATAAAATTCTTTA
The DNA here is from genome assembly GCA_902492275.1 of uncultured Peptococcaceae bacterium. Classification (GTDB taxonomy): domain Bacteria; phylum Bacillota; class Peptococcia; order Peptococcales; family Peptococcaceae; genus UBA7185. The sequence goes on along the minus strand of CABUKW010000012.1, from coordinate 22,813 downwards.
TTTCCCGTAGTTGTGTGAATCGTAACCTTCTTACTTTGGCTGCTGAAATAAAGCACCTCTGCCAATGATACCTTATGCAGCGCTTTCCCGCTCAGATAGCAGTACCACTGCTTTTGATTTTTAGCTAAATTCCACGCTTTTTGCACAACACGCTCTATGACTTGTTTCGTCAGCGGCTTCTTCAGGAAATGCAGTGGACGCACCTCAAACAGCTCCAAGGCATAAGAATCATAATTTGAAATATAAACAATCTGCATACATTCATTTCCTAAAACCTCTTGAATTCTTCTGCCCAATTCAATGCCGTCCAAATATTGCATACGGATGTCCAAAAACAACAAATCTATCTCATAGCCGCCTTGCTGTAGTGTGTTCCACAAATCCCGGCCATTATAAAAGACCTCTACTTCCGTTTTCTCCTGAAAACAGGGCTCCATTTCCAGCAAAATATTTTCCAGTTCTGCACACAAAATCTTATCATCGTCACAAACTGCAATTTGAAACATCGTGTTTATTCTCCTACAAATTAAGATTTTAAATTGGACTTTTCGCGTAGTTTATCATAATTCTCAACAAAATATGGGAACTACTCGAAAAAGGTGTAAAAATCCACACTTCCCGTCCATTTTCACTAATATTTATTGTTTAGCAAAACAATAATACATAATGATTAGGTAAAAAGCAGCCATTCTAAAAACGGTATGGTACATTGAATTTGCAACTATTTTAATCTAATGAGAGGTGTTAACATGTCGGGACGCACACCTGAAATTATCCGCAATCTGCGGGAAGACCACGAATACAAGCAAGAAACCATTGCCAAATATTTAGGTGTGGTGCAACAAACCTATTCCAACTATGAAAAAGGACATACTTCCTTACCGTTGGACTATCTTGTCAAACTAACAAAATTCTACAATGTATCAGCGGATTTTCTGCTAGGATTAACAACCTTCCAAAAGCCTTCTTCCGAAATGGAAAAAATTTATGCCCAGGGCAAAACCTTAGGAGAAGTCGCTTCTGCGCTTGTAACGCTCTCCGCAGATAAACGAAGAATGCTGCTGGATTTTCTTGGTTATCTGCTAGCTAAGCAAAAAGAAGACCAACAGAAGCAAAAACTGTAACAGGCTTTCCGAATTTATAAATTTGCCTGAAAGCGCAACATTTTTACTGTCTTTCCATCCAAGCACAAGAATTCTGTTACTCTTTTACATAATGGGGGAGGTTTACCTTCATTCAGAAATTTGTAACAGGAGTGCTACTTTTATGGACAATATCTTCACAACTTTGACCGATTATATGGTAGAACAACACATAATCCCTGCAGAGGATCGTGCCATTTATCAATACGGTCTGCAACAAGGGTTTGTTTTACTGCTGAACATCCTGACCATTTTGGCACTGGGCCTGCTCAATCACATGCTGCTCGAAAGTGTCATCTTCCTTTTCGCCTATACACCGCTGCGCACCTTTGCTGGCGGATTTCACGCACGCACACAGCTACGCTGTTATTTTGGCGGCATTGTGTTGACCCAAGCGGTATTGTTAGCTATGCGTTGGATCCCACATACACCGGTTATCATCACTATATTAGGACTGGCTGCTTTCTTCATTATTTTTGCACTGGCACCGGTTGCTGATGCCAATAAGCCGTTAACCTTAAAAGAGAGAAACGTCTACCGTCGAAAAGCCCATATTTTATTGATTGGCTTACTGGCTGTTGCAGTTTTGCTTTATGTGCTGCACTTCTCCGTTTTATCCGCTGCAATTATCATCTCTTTAGATGCCTTAGCAATCATGTTGCTTTTAGGCTATCCTCATCAACCAGCAGTAAAACAATGAACAACAGCTTTCAAACTTCTTCTGCACACAGTTTTTTAATTAAACTGACAGCAGAAGAAGTTTTTATTTGCTTTCTTCTCTTCTTATGCTAAGATAACAGCAAAGGAAAGCGAGGAATTCTTGTTATGAACATTTATAGTCTCACCTTTCACCAATTGGAACAATATCTATTGCAGATTGGGGAAAAGCCCAGCAAAGCTCCTTTTATTTTTCGAGGTTTATATAAAGAACAACTTTCATCTTTATCGGAATTGCCTCAAATCCGCCAAGCACTAAAGCAACAATTAACCCAAACCTTTTCTATGGAGCTGCCCTATCTGGTACAGCAAACCAGCAGCGCCGACACAGAAAAATTTTTATTTGCCCTGCAGGACGGCAGCTTGATTGAAGCGGTATTGATGCGCCAAAAATACGGAAATAGTCTCTGCATTTCCAGCCAGGTAGGCTGTAACATGGCCTGTGCTTTTTGCCAGAGCGGACGTTTCAAAAAGGTACGCAACTTACAGCCAGAAGAGCTGGTCGCACAGATTTTATTTATCCAACAGCATTTACAAATAACCATCTCCAATATTGTATTGATGGGCATTGGAGAACCCTTTGATAATTATGACAATGTCATGCAATTTTTAGAAATTATCGGTCATCCTTATGGTCTTGCTCTAGGACGACGGCACATCACTGTATCCACCTGCGGCTTGGTGCCACAGATTACACGATACGCTCAGCATCCGCATCATGGATTGCTGGCTATCAGCCTACATGCGCCTGATGATGAAACCCGCAGCCATATCATGCCCATCAACCGCCGCTATCCAGTGGCCCAGTTATTTGAAGCAGCCCGTTCCTATATCCAGCAAACCAGAAAAAAAGTCATGCTGGAATATGTGATGCTGCAGCAAATCAATGACCACCCCTGGCAGGCGCAGTTATTGGCTGATTTTATTGGAACAGCACAGTTCCATGTAAACTTAATTCCTTACAATGAAACGCAAAATCTAGGCTTTACCCAAAGCAGCCGGCAACGAATTTTCGCTTTCTACGATGTACTGAAAAAAAATCACATCACTGTTACCATACGCCGCGAATTTGGCTCCTCTGTCAACGCTGCCTGCGGCCAACTACGGGCCGATTACGAACGACAACAGCAATTATAAACTTTGTCATGCTCTCTAAGCCGCATAAACATCAACTTTCGTGGGACTTTTCCAACAGGAATGGTCCCACATTTTTCTAACCGGCATAATAGCAAAAGGCCCGATAATAGATGTCGACTTCTTCTTGCTGATAGGCTTGCTCCAAAGCGTCAAGCTGCTGTTTTTCTGCTTCTGTTAAGCTGCACCGCAATTCTTGCGGCGTACAATTGGGTTGTCGTTGCAAAACAGGCTGCAAAAGCTGATGTCCCTGCTCCAACAGGGCCTTCACTGTTTCAGCGCCAATTTTCTGCAAAGTAGTCTGTACCAGCCCAAACATGGGGTCATCCCAACAGCTAAAGAACTGCAGGAACCCGCCTTGCTGCATATACTTAGTCAGCATACTAAACGAAACAATTTCCTGCTCTTGCTTGCTGAGCTGAAGCAAATTTCTTTTCTGCCGCTCTTGTTCTTCTTCCAACCCAAAACGGCGCAAAGCTGACCTGCTCAAATAACTCCAACGAATTTTACAATCATACATACACGATAACTCCTTTTCCTATACGCCGCATATTGTCAGAGTTCCTTTCCCCTTTTCTGTTCAATCCCATCCGCCACCAACTACACTGTATTTCTGCAAGGCATATAAAACCAGAAAACAGCAGCTCCATAAAGAAAAAACAGCAGGTTCGGACAATATCTGTCAAAACACCTGCTGTCATCTTTTACAAATATTCACAATTCCAGCGTAACATTCCCACGTAAGAATGTCAATAACCTATGTATCTATCTGGTAACATTAATTTGAATACTATTAGTAATGGTATCCTGTTCTATTTCTGACAATGCGGCCTGCACATCAGGCAGACGCAATTCCATTAAACTATCTCGCGTGACAGTTTCTTCTGCAGCTAACCGATTGGCCTGCTGCACCAAAATTTTCTCAAATAGGTTGCGCACGCCGCGGGCATTGCCAAAAGAAATATGTGTAGTCTGCACATTGGCCAGATACCGCTGTAGTTCTGCTTTCGCGTCATCAGCCAGCACATAACAGCTTTTCTCACAGCGCATCAGAAAAATTTCCAGCAATTCCTCCGCTGTATAATCAGGAAAATGCAGATATCGATTAAACCGTGACTCCAATCCGGGATTGCTGTGAATAAAGTCCTCCATCAATTCCACATAGCCGGCCACAATAACCACAATTTCATCCCTGTGATCCTCCATATATTTCAACAGCGTATCAATGGCTTCCTGCCCAAAATCATTATCACCGCCGCGGGACAACGTATAAGCCTCATCGATAAACAATACGCCGCCGCGCGCCTGCTCCAGCACTTCCATAGTTTTCGCCGCAGTCTGCCCTACATAACCGGCTACCAATCCGCTGCGCTCCACTTCAACAAACTGGCCGCCCTTTAAAATGCCCAATGCTTTATAAATACGTGCCATCAAGCGGGCAATCATGGTTTTCCCCGTTCCCGGATTTCCCGTAAACACCATATGCAGCGATAACTCTGTCACCGGCAAATCATGCCGCTGCCGCAGTTGATGCACCATTACCAGATTGATTAAATTCTGCACTTCCTCTTTGATATGGGCCAAACCAATATAATCCTGCAACTCAGCCTGTAAATCCGCTATGGTTTCCGGCGCTTCCTCCTGTACGGCCTGCTGTGCTTGCTCTGCCGCTTCAACAATATTCACAGATAGCTGTTGGTTATCGGCTCTGCCGACCTGCACAGTATGCATTTCCATATCTTTTTGAATTTGCTCCAAATCCATAGGCTTGTCCGCCCAAAAATCCTGCGACATCCGCTTTAAATTTCTTTCCGTCATGCTGCGCAGCAATTCAGCCTGCAGTTCTATAATCCGATCTTTTTCTGTCATTCCCATACATCCCTTCCTGCCTTTACCCATATTATACAACATTTCTGATAAAAAAGTCTCTCAAAAAATAAACAGCCCATTTTCAGCCGCTTCAAAATATGCTACACTAAACAGGAAGTAATCATACATAGGAGGGTTTCTCAGCACCATGCTCATTCAAATTATTTTGACTATTTGGCTTCTGGCCTTAATTTTTTTAACCAATAAATTCCGCCGCGAAAACCGCATCGCCCAGCAGCGCATTTTCAGTTTTTTCCTCATTCTTTGGGCCATTCTCGGCATTATTTACTATGATGTCTGGACCATTACCTCAGGCCTTTCCGAACAGGAAACCGCGCAATGGCAAACCTATCTGCCCGCAGCCTTTTTCTCCATCTGCGCCGGTCTGGGAACCTATTATCTGATGATGACCTTCGGCAAATTCCGCGTAATGGCGCAAAAAAATCAGCAAGAAGCCGATGAAAAACGGTCCGCTAAAAAAGGGGCAAAGAAATCTCCGCAGCAGAAAAAATCCGCCGGTGCTAAAAACACACAGCGGAAAAAATAAAAATAGCGTTACAAAATTTCTCTAAAAAAGATTGCCCTACATCAAACATATCAAAACGGACCAGCATATGAAACACGCTGATCCGTTTTAATATGAAATATCGTTTTCAGCGCCTAACCTTGTTCACACAACTTGCATGCCATATTCTACCCGCACCAGTACTTCATCTTCAAAGTAATACCGCAAAATTACACCTTCACTGCTGTAAACCAACCGCTGCGTGTTATCTTCGCCTTCCACTTCGATGCCATAGTCACTCATGTGTACGTACTCGCCATAGAGTACACGATACTGGGCAGCCACTGTTCCATTCTGATAACCTTCCAACTCATAAGTTTCCTTACTGCCAGTGTCCGGATATTTGCTGCGCACATCTTTTAAACTATCGCCTAGACGGATTTCCCGCGGACCGCTGATACGTTCGTCCGCAATCACTGCCTCACAAAGCTCCATCTTCTCACCGTTATAATTACAAAATGCAAACTGATTATCGCCAAATACATAACGGCGATAATCTAACGCATACAACACATCCTCGTTGACTTCATCGGGCTCGCCATACATTTGCTGCACATCCGTTTCTGTCAAATCAAAAATGTCAGCGATCTCCGCAAAAGCGAAGGGATCTGCATCAGCTTGTCCGCTGCAGCCCGCCGACAGCAGCAGGCAAAATACGAATAAGCAAGCTACATACTTTTTCATACTTCCAATCTCTCCTTCAAAAACATGTTAATATAAAGTTATGAATTCATAGTTATCATACCACGTTTTTTCCAAATGAAACCAATTTCCTGAACAGTTCTTATGAAAACAATGATAAAAAATTTTTTCTTTACCCATAGTAAAAATTACCTGCTTTGTTGCTTTGTCCATCTACTGCAATTTATGCAGCTACATAGCCTTTTATGTCATTACAAAAAAAGCTGCCTGCTTCGCCAGCGTTTTGTTATACAAAACCTGGAAAACAGGACAGCTTTTTAGGATATCTGTTCTCGAATGACCACGTGAATCCAACGGTCGTTACGCAAACGAAACAAACAGACTACCATTTTCATCACAATTTCCAGCCGCAGCACAAAATAAACCAAAGGAGGCGCTACATGCAGCAAAAACGCCGCAACAGCACCGACAGGTAAAAACAACCATAAGCATCCAGCGTCGGCCACAGCAGCATATAAAATATCCCCGCCGCCCCGCAAAATGCCGGTTATCATCGGATGACAAAAACCGGTGCAGAAAATGACCAACGCATAGACCAGCATGAACTGGCGAGCCATCACAATGGTGTCCGGCTCAATCTTATAAAACTGAATGACAGGTTCCCGCAACAACAAAATCAGGCTAAACAACGCCAACCCTACAGCAAAATACACCCACAGCAGTCTATGGGCATACTGTGACGTTTGCCGCAGATTTCCCTGCCCCACTGTTTTGCCGATAATCACTGCCGAGGCGCTGGACACACCAATGATGAAGGAAACACCACACTGCAGATACTATTGGCTGCCACCGCTTCCACACTCATGTGGCCCAGAATTACCACATGCAGAGAATGGGCTGTACCCCACAGTAATTCATTTATCATCACCGGTAAACCGTAATGCAGCAAATCCTTCAACAGTACCGGTTCCATTTGCTGTAGCATTGGCAGTCGATAAGCAATCCTCTGCTCAAAGCGCAGCATATATACCAGCATAATGAGAAATTCCAACGAACGGGCAATCAGCGTACCCATGGCCGCACCAGTTACCCCTAGGGCAGGCGCGCCGAATTTACCGAAGATAAACATGTAGTTGAAAAAAATATTAACGACCACCGACAGACTGTAAATGCACATGGCAATCTTCACATTTTCCACACTGCGCAATACCATCAAGCAAGTAGTAGTCAAGCCATAAAGCAAATAGGCCAGCGCCACAATCCGCAGATAACCGACACCCATGCCGATGACCGCAGGATCCGGTGTAAACAATGTCAACAGAAATTCCGGCACCAGCAGCAAAAGCAACACAAATACAATACCCGCCGCTGCCGCCAGCCACAAGCTCAACGTCAACACCTTGCGAATAGCGCCCACATTGCCATTACCCCAATATTGGCTGCAAAGAATGACTGCCGCGCTAGTAACGCCAAAAATTAAGATGCTGTAAAAGAAAAAAATCTGATTGGCAAAACTGGCAGCCGATAACGCACTTTCGCCCAAACGCCCCACCATCAGCGTGTCCATCAAATTTACACTGGTTGAAATTAAATTCTGCAAGGCCACCGGCAACCCGATGGTCAGCAGCATTTTATAAAAATTTTGTTTCTCTTTTTGTTCCATACCACTATCCCCTTTTCCAGAGATATTATAGCATGGTTTCGTACAAATAATGTTTAAAATAATCAGAATAACAATTTATACATTTCACAGAAAATTTCATAAAAAAATTTCATGCTGCTCTTTTTTTCAAATTCTTGCTTTTCCAACAACAAAATATAGGAAATATCTATTTTTTCTCTAAGCGGAAGCAATAACAAATTTTCTGTAAATGCTTTTGGCACATGCGTATTCATATATTTGGTCGTCAAACCATACGCAACGCCGTTTTCTAAAAAAGTAAACGCTGTAATTAAATTATTTACAGAATAAGTTGCTTGGGGCATAACTCCATGCTTGTTCAAAATCTGAAAAAAATAAGGCATACAGTTACTACTATGATATCCTATCAACGGTAAGTAAGCCAATGAATTGATAGAAATGCTTTTCTGATTAGCAATTGGGCTAAACTTTGCAGCTTGTAGCCGTAATGCATCTGTTTTTATCAAAAAGGCATAATACTTCTGCATCACTTCTTGTTGAAAAAATATATGAATATCATCTGTTTCCGTAAGGATTACATCATATTCCTTATTATTCAACAAATTTTTGTAAATAAAGTCTGGATCTGTTTCACAAATTTCGACCGAATAATTGGAATATTTTTGGGCAAACCTATTTGTTATTTCTACCTGCAGATTTCCAAAACCAAAGGCTGATAAAATGGATAAATTACCTTTTTCCTCTAAAACCTGTTCCTGTACATATTTTTTCTTCAACATTGATATTCGCGTCGAAATTTCTAACACATCACTATATACGCTTTTTCCCGCCTTCGTGAGAAATACTCCACTTGTAGTCCGCTCAAATAATTGCACGCCTAATTCTATTTCTAGCTGCTTTATCGCTTTACTGATATTTTGTTGTGTAACGTGCAAATTATTACTAGCCGCACTCATAGATTTCGTATTTGCGACTTCAATAAAATATGCTAACTGTTCAAAATACATGACACGCCTCCTCACAGAATCATTCTATCTTCATTATACCTAATATTAACTAAAAAAGCACCTTTTATTGTCACAACTACAAATTGTATAGGTTTTCTCAGAAAAAAAGCAGTTGTTTTACATTATATAATTTTATTGATATTATAAATGCAGAGATAGCTATTTCGATAATAAAAAATTAAACTCTTCTTAATTCCGTTGATAGAAAGCGAGGGAATATGTATGGACACGAAAATAACAAAGAGCTATTTGTTAAAATGGTTTTTTACCTTTGCAATTCCAATTTTCATTTGGCTCATTCCAACAAATGAAATTTTTACGCCAAACTTAAGATTATTTTTGATGATTACAATTTTCGTTATCTTAATCGTTGCCTGTGAATTTTTCAACCTGATTATCCCAGCACTTTTATTACCATTGTTGTATGTGCTAAGCGGATTATCCACTTTTCAGGTAGCATTTAGCGGCTTCACTTCTTCCACTGCAATTTTGGTACTAGCAGCATTGATGTTTGCCGAAGTTGTAGAAGAAAGCGGCCTGCTTAAAAGAATTGCCTATTGGTGTATTTTAAAAACTGGTGGGAGCTACGTAGGTATTTTATATGGCGTTGTTTTTGCCGGCATTATCATTACATTTATGACCTCGGGAAACGGCATTTATATTATTGCCATTTTGTGTTACTCCATTTGTAAAGCATTCGACCTTGGGATTTCTATAGAATCAGCACTAGTCATGTTATGCGGCGCGTTTGCTTCTACAACAATCCGTGCCTGTGTTTATACGCCAGGGCTTATTGCAATTGTTTTAAGCGGCGCACAAGCAATTGACCCATCTATCAATATAACCTGGGGCGGCTTCTTTTTCCATAATTGGCCCTATCTTATCATGATTTTGACACTTCCATGGCTTATGGTAAAAATATTTAAGCCGTCTATTGCCATCACCAACGGAAAAGAATACTTCCAGGAGCAATATAATACCTTGGGGACCATCAGCAAAAAGGAAAAAATTGCTGGGATATTAACAGTTATCTTATTAATCTTGTTGTTGACTGCAAGCTGGCACGGCATTGATATGGCAATCTGTTTCTTTATCATCACTTTAATTTTCTTTCTGCCTGGCATTGACATTGGAACTGAAAACAATATCAAAAATGTCAACTATCCCATGTTCTTTTTTGTCGTTGCGTGCTTAGGTATCGGTTCCGTTGCAACACAATTAGAGTTTGGCGCATTAGTATCCTCTACACTGACACCGATGCTGACAGATTTAGGACAAAATGCAGCACTGGCAGTAATCTGGCTCTTTGGTGTTATTGCCAACTTCCTACTAACACCAATTGCAATTTTGGCTGGTTTTACAGCTCCTATCACCCAATTAGCTCTGGATTTAGGCATTAAACCATTAGGCGCAATTTACGTGCTATTTAATACCTTAGACCAAATTGTACTACCATACGAATATGTCAATTATTTGATGTTTTTCTCCTTTGGCGTTATGACTATGAAAGACTTTTTCAAAATTATGAGTACTAAATTGATTTTTGGCGCAGTTTTCCTGGCAATCATTTTAATTCCCTATTGGAATTTGATTGGCATACTATAAAGTTAATGCTTCAGGTTAAATTGTCTTAAATAATCTTTATCCTTAAAGATTATTTTCATAAAAATTTTTACGGAAAGAGGGATTCGCAATGACGGAACGAAAGACACGTGCAGACAAAATTTTAGTTTTAGGTATTGATGGTATGGATCCTCGTTTAACAAAAAAATATGTAGCGGAAGGAAAAATGCCAAATGTAAAAAAATTCATCGAGAGAGGCGCACAGCGCGAGGATTTGGTTTTATTGGGATCACATCCTACTGTTACGCCGCCAATGTGGACGACCTTGTCCACCGGTGCCCATCCTATTACGCATGGTATTACATGTTTTTTCAGACAATCCAAAGAGAATTTAGATGAAATGGAATACAATTTAGATTCGCGCTTATGCCAAGCGGAACAGGCTTGGAATTGTTTTGCCGAAGCAGGCAAAAAAACTTTAGTATGGCATTGGCCTGGTTGTTCTTGGCCGCCAACCTCTGATAGTGAAAATCTATACGTTGTTGATGGCACCAGTCCTGGAGGCGTGAATCAGGGGGGAGCGCAAGTAGAGAGAGAATTTATTTTAGGCGCTAGTGAAAAAATTGAAAAACCTGGTTTTAAACAAAATATGCCCACCGATGGCGCACAACCTTGTATTATCACAGGCCTAGATATCGAAGATGAAGACGAAGGTACGCTGTCTGATTTGGGTACGATGCCGACAATTCATATGATTTTAACATCAGAGCATGACGGAATGTTCGGATGCACAACTATCCCAATTGACATTGCCCAGTCTCCAATTAAGATGGCAAGTGGCTGGAATTGCGCGCCAGAAGACGCAAAAGAATTTACGCTGCTGCTCAGCAAAGGTTTTTTAAGACGCCCCTGTTTAATTTTAAAAAATGAAGCAGGTGTCTACGATCATATTGCTGTTTATAAAAATAAAAAAGCGACTGAACCAATCGTTACATTACCAGTCGGTCATATGGAGCGTTTTATCGTTGACGAGTCCGTCAAAAATGAAATTACTTATACTGTGAATCGGAGTATGAAACTATTAGAATTAGAACCCGATGGGAGTCAATTAAAGCTTTGGGTTTCTTCTGCTATGGACATGCATAATAATACTGTATGGCACCCTAAAAAATTATTTGAGATGATAACAACTCACGTTGGCTATCCTCCACCAGTATCCCAATATGGCAATTCCAATAGACAACTCATTGAAGATGTTATGCTGGATTGTTGGGACACTAATGTAAAATGGCAAGGTGAGGCTTTAAACTATCTGATTGAACATGAACATTTTGAAGTCATTTTTTCTCACTTCCACAATATTGATATTCAGGAGCATATGTTCATTCGCTATATGAAGGACAAAGGTCATAACATAAACAGTGAAGAAGAAAATATTCGTTTTATGGAAAATTTATATATTCAAACAGACAATTATTTAGGACAATTCCTGCACTTATTGGATAACGGCTGGACGATTTTTATTGTATCTGACCATGCGCAGGTCTGCCCAACAAACGATCCTCCATTATTAGGCGATATTTCTGGCCTTAGTGTTCCTTTCATGAAAGAATTAGGATGGACTGTTTTGAAAAAAGATGAAAACGGTAACGAAATTCCAGAAATTGATTGGTCGCAAACCAGAGCCATTAATCAAAGGGCTTGTCATATTTATTTAAATATCAAAGGCCGCGATAAATATGGTATTATTGATCCTGAAGACCAATACGAAACGGAAGAACAATTAATGACAGATTTATATGGCTACAGAGATCCAAAAACGGGGAAACGTGTTATCGCTTTAGCATTAAGAAACAAAGATGCTGTTTTATTAGGTATGGGAGGACCTGAATGCGGAGACATCTTAATTTGGACAGCAGAAGGATACAACTGGGACCATGCAGACTCCTTGTCAACAACATACGGCGAGGCAGATACCTCTGTTTCCCCCATTTTTATCGCTGCTGGTAAAGGGTTGAAAGAATCCTTTTTAACCACTCGTATTATTCGTCAGGTGGATGTTGCCCCAACGCTATGCGCGCTCGGCGGCGTAAGATATCCGGCGCAATGCGAAGGCGCTCCAATTTATCAAATTTTTGCTGAAGAATTATAGTATCTAAATTTCAACTTCATTCCTACGTGCAAACTGCCTTTGCAAGCAGCGTTACTCTGAAAAAATATTTATCAGGATAATCGTCAGCTTGCAAGGCAGTTTTTGAATTTGTTTTTACAATAAATTCTAATGCTTCGATATGGAAATCACGTTACAAGAATCCAGAACTAAGCAGCACAACTTCAATGGCCATCAGGCCTTTTATTTTTCTGTTTGGCGTTGTCGCAATACAATCCTTATATTGGTTTGCGTGAATACTCTGTAGCTGCCGGCAAATCGAAAAATACAGCCGTTCAGCATGTTTTCCTGTTGGCGGCTATCTGCTCTATTCATATATGCACAAAAAAATGGGAAGTGATTCACCTTCCCATTTTTTTGTGTTCATCAAGTATTATGGTCGCTGACATGAAATTGCTTCAGATTGCCGATTTTCTGACGGCGTTGCTCCAGTACTGCTTCCACCGCTTCCAGCGGAATGTTCTGTTCAGCCATCATCACTAACAAATGATAAAGCAAATCGCAGATTTCTCCCACGGTTTCCTCCTGCACGCCATTTTTGGCAGCAATGATGACTTCGCTGCATTCTTCGCCGCATTTTTTGAGAATTTTATCCAGCCCTTTTTCAAACAGATAACAGGTGTAGGAACCTTCCTGCGGCTCTGCTTTCCGCTGCTGCACTACGGCGTATAATCCTTCTAATACATCCTGCATTTATGCTTCCTCCCAAATGGTTGTATAAAAACAACTATGATTGCCGGTATGACAAGCGGCGCCAGTCTGCTCTACCAACACCAGCAAGGTATCGTTATCGCAATCGGCCCGCAGCTCCAACACCTTCTGCACATGGCCTGACGTGGCTCCTTTGTTCCATAATTCCTGCCGAGAACGGCTGTAGAACCAAGTATAACCGGTTTCCATGGTCTTGCGCAGACTTTCCTCGTTCATATAAGCCAGCATCAATACCTCGCCGGTGCTGGCTTCCTGCACCACAGCGGGAATCAAAGCTCCTTTGGCAAAATATTTTTGCAAATCGGTAGAACCGGGAGCAAAATTTTCTTTTCGATATTGGGTCATCGCTTATCGCCTCACTGGAATTTGCCGACTGCGCAAATGGTCTTTTACCTGCTGCACTGTCAGCTCTTTAAAATGAAACAAAGACGCTGCCAACGCTGCGTCGGCGCCTGTTTTTTCAAATACTTCAGAAAAATGTTCCAGCGTGCCGCAGCCACCAGATGCAATTACCGGAATATGAACCACGCTGCTGATCGCATTGGTCAATTCCAGGTCAAAGCCCTGTTTGCAGCCATCGGTATCCATGGAGGTCAGCAAGATTTCACCGGCTCCCCGCTGCTCACATTCTTTGGCCCAGGCAATGGCATCGATCTGCATATCAATCCGTCCGCCGTTGACTACTACCGTAAAACCGCCGTCGTCCCGCCGTCGGGCGTCGATGGCCACCACCACGCACTGACTGCCGAATTTATCGGCCGCTTCGCTGATAAGCTGCGGATTGCGTACCGCCGCCGAGTTGACGGAAATTTTATCAGCACCGGCCCGCAGCAACTGCCGGAAATCGTCTACGGTGCGAATGCCGCCGCCTACTGTCAACGGCACAAATACATTTTTAGCTGTATTGCGCACCACATCAATCATGGTGCTGCGGCCTTCGTGGGTAGCAGTGATATCCAAAAAGGTAATCTCATCGGCTCCTTGCCGGTCATACTCGATGGCACACTGCACTGGATCGCCCACTTCTTTGATGCCTACAAAATTGACACCCTTTACCACCTTACCGTCCCGCACATCTAAGCAAGGAATAATTCGCTTGGCTAACATGTCTGCACACCCGCCTTCGCTACGGCCTCTGCCAAGTCTAAACTGCCGCTGTAGATAGATTTTCCGCAGATGACGCCATATAACCCCAACTGTTTGCACAGCTCAATATCGGCAATGGATTTGACGCCGCCGCTGGCGATAATATTGCAGCTAACAGCCTGATTGATAGCGTCCAGTTGTTCGCCATTCACGCCGGAAAGCATACCGTCCTTGGAAATATCGGTATAAATAATGGTCTGTACACCGACAGCTTCCATCATTTTTGCCATCTCAATATAGTTCACGTTGCTGGTATCCAGCCAACCCTCGGTAGCCACCATACCCTGCTTGGCATCAATACCTACGGCAATCTGTCCGCCAAAATGCTGCACTGCTTCTTTCACCAATGCCGGATTTTTCACAGCCACCGAGCCTAAAATAATACGCTCGATTCCCTGCTGTAGATAATATTCGATGGTGTCCATACGGCGAATTCCACCGCCCAGTTCTACTTTTAAGCCCGATTGAGCCGCTACTTTACAAAAAATTTCTGAGTTCACCGGTTTTGCGTCTTTGGCTCCGTCCAAATCTACCATGTGAATCCAGGCTGCACCCGCCTGCCGAAAGCTATCGGCTGTATCATAAGGACTGGCTGCCACCTGCTCCGCTGTATCAAATTCACCTTTACGCAGACGAACGCATTTGCCGTCTTTGATGTCAATTGCCGGTAAAATAATCATGTTGTCACCAACTTTGCAAAATTTTTCAGAATGTCCATGCCTACCTGTCCGCTTTTTTCTGGATGAAACTGCGCGCCATATACGTGATTATGAAACACCAACGCAGGAATTTTTTCATTGTACATGGCGTAACAGCTAATGTACGCATCACTGGTTTCAGCCCGATAAGAATGAACAAAATAAACATAATCGCCATTGGCAATATCGGCGCTCAATGCACAGTCGTGCAGCACCGTTAAATCGTTCCAGCCCATGTGGGGAATTTTCAAACCGCCGCCGTCAATGAGCTGTACACAACCAGGGATGAATCCTAAACCATCGGTTTCACCAAATTCGTAGCCCTTTTCAAAGAGCATCTGCATCCCCAAACAAATCCCCAGTAAGGGCTTTCCTGCCGCAACCTGTTCTTTGATGGCCGGCGTAAAGCCGCTGTCGTTCAGCATGGTCATGGCGTCGCGAAAGGCTCCTACGCCCGGTAAAATCAAACCGTCGGCCGCTGCCAGTTCCTGAGGATTATCGGTAATTCTATTTGCCACGTGCAGATAATCCAACGCATTTTTTACGCTGAACAAATTGCCTGCACCATAATCAATAATCGCTATCATTCTAACACACCCTTTGTAGAAAGGATATTGCCCTCCCGCAGAGTCGCCGCCTGCTGCAAGGCATGCGCCACCGCTTTGAAGATGGCTTCTATTTTATGATGGTCGTTGCTGCCGTATTCCAACCGGATATGCAGCGTAATGCCGCTGTGCATGGCAAAAGCGCGAAAAAATTCTTCTACCAGGCAGCAGTCCAGCATGCCTACGCTGGGATTGGAAAAAGCGGCGTCAAACACCAGATAGGGCCGTCCGCTAACGTCCAACGCACAAAAAGCCAACGCTTCGTCCATGGGTACATAAAAACTGCCGAACCGCTGAATTTGCCTTTTATCTAACACTTTGGCAAAGGCCTGTCCTAAAATAATTCCTACGTCCTCCACACTGTGATGACCATCCACCTCTAAATCTCCCTGCATAGTTAGGGTCAAATCAAAACCACCATGCACGGCAAAGGCAGTCAGCATATGGTCGAAAAAGCCGATGCCGCTACTGCCCTGAAAAACGCCGCTGCCATCAAGGTTCAACTGTAATTGAATTTGGGTCTCTTTGGTTTCCCGTTTGATTTCTGTACAGCGCATCAGTCGGCTCCTTTCAGATAATCGCCTAAAGCTTTCAACACTGCGGCGTTTTCCTCTTCACTGCCAGCACAAATGCGCAGATGACTGCCCATCAGCCGGATGGCAATCCCTTGCTGCTGCAACGCTTTGTAAACGCCTGCGGCGTCCTCAACTTCCATGTAAACAAAGTTGGAACGGGTATTTTGAATGGACTTGATTTGAGGGCGACTGCCGGCCATCGCCTGCAGCATGCCGAATAAATAATCGCGGGACTCCTTGATGAGCATCTGACATTCTTCCAGATAAGCAGGATGGTCCAGTAAAATACAGCCTACCACCTGAGACATGGTATTCACATTGTAAGGCGATTTGGCCGCCTTTAAGGCGTTAATAATGGTTTTATTGGATACCGCAAAGCCCAAGCGAGCTGCAGCCAATCCAAAAGCCTTAGAAAAGGTTTTCAGCACCAGCAGATTGGGATAGTTTTCTATCTCTCGTAAAACCGAATCGTCGGCAAATTCCATATAGGCTTCATCTACCACCACCAACACATCTTCCAGTGCCGACACAATTTTCAGCACATCATTCCGATTTTCTACCAAGGAAGACGGATTGCAGGGATTGGAGAAAATCAACATCTGAACATTTTTTTCTTTGGCAGCCGCAATCAAATCATCGGCGTTAATGGCATAATTATCATTTTTGTTGAACACTTCCACCTGCATACCAGCCAGCTCGGCATAAACCTGATACATAGAGAAGTCAGGCTTTACCACCATCAGCTTGTCCCCGGCGTCGGCAAAACAAGTAGTCAGCAAAAATAATAGTTCATCGGAGCCGTTAGCAGCTACCACTAAATCGGATGGCACCTGAAAATGCTTGCCAAATTTCTGGCATAGTTCCACCGCATAGGGGTCTGGATAACGGTTAAAATCAATCCGAGATACCAACACGCCAATCTCATGGCGGATTTCATCGGGCAGGCTCAAAAAGCTCTCGTTGGCGTCCAGCCGCACCGGAAATTGGCCGGTAATAGGTTGATAGGGCTCTAAATTTCTCAATTTTTCTGGTAACTGATAGGTCATTCTGCAAACCTCACTTTAATCGAATTGGCATGGGCCGTCAGCTGTTCTCGCTCTGCAATGCAGACAATATCCTCTTGAGCAGCCCGCAGCGCTTCCTCTGTGTAATAAATATAGCTGGATTTTTTAATAAAGCTGTCCACGCCTAGCGGCGAGAAGAAACGGGCGGTGCCGCTGGTAGGCAGCACATGGTTCGGGCCGGCATAATAATCGCCCAAGGGTTCCGGTGCATACTGGCCTAAAAATACCGAGCCTGCATTGTCCAGCCGTCCCAGATAAGCCATCGGATTTTCCAGCATCACTTCCAAATGCTCCGGCGCCAATTCATTGGCTAAATCCACCATTTCTTCTACGCTGCGGCACACAATGACGGCGCCGTAGTTGGTCAGCGATTTTTCGATAATTTCTTTGCGGGACAAGCCTGCAAGCTGTTTTTCCAATTCTGCCAAGGTCGCTTCGGCGACCGCCTTATCCGTTGTCAATAAAATGGACGAGGCCAATACATCATGCTCTGCCTGACTCATCAAATCGGCGGCCAAAAACTTCGGATTGGCAGTGCTGTCGGCCATCACCAAAATTTCGCTGGGCCCGGCAATCATATCAATATCCACCACGCCGTATAAAATTCGTTTGGCAGTCGCCACATAGATATTGCCTGGCCCTACGATTTTATCTACCTTGGGAATGGTTTCGGTGCCATACGCCAAGGCACCCACTGCCTGCGCACCGCCCATGAGAAAAATACGATCCACGCCGGCTAACGCAGCGGCCACTAAGATGTCTGGATTGGCACTGCCATCTTTTAAAGGCGGCGTTACCATAATCACCTCTTCCACACCGGCAATTTTGGCCGGAATGGCATTCATCAGTACCGACGATGGATACGCGGCTGTGCCGCCGGGCACATACAAGCCCACCCGTTTTAAACCGCGAATGCGTTGTCCCATTAAAACGCCGTTGGGCTGGGCATCAATAAAGCTCTGCTGCTTTTGACGGCTATGAAAGGCACGGATATTTTCCATGGCATTCTGCAGCGCCTGCACAAATCGTGGGTCTGCCTTCGCCACCGCCTCTTCCATCTGTTGTCGAGATACTTCAGTCTGCTCCGGACAACGGCCGTCAAATTTCAGGGTATATGCTTTTACGGCTTCATCGCCTTTCGCTTTTACAGTTTCTAAGATTTCTGTAACAGCAGCCGTCACTTTCTTGTCCGTTTCCCCACTGCGCTGCCGTAAGCCTTGCAGCAATTCTTTTTCTGCAACGCCATCTGCTACGGTAATGGTTATCATGCCTGTTCGGCCCCTTTCTGTTCAGCCTGTGCTTTTTTTTGCGCGTTACACTCCTGCACATAGGCTTCTATTTTCGTAATCAGTTCATCAATTTCCGCTTTGCGCAGCTTCATGCTGGCAATATTCACAATCAATCGCGCGCTGACCTGACAAATTTCCTCCGCTACCACCAAACCGTTTTCCCGCAAGGTAGTGCCCGTTTCCACAATATCTACAATGGCGTCGGACAAACCTAAAATAGGCGCCAATTCTACCGAGCCTTCAATTTTTACAATGTCCACATCCATATTTTTCTTTTCAAAGTAGCTGCGAGCCACATTGACATATTTGCTGGCAATGCAGCGAGTGTGGTAGCCTTCGTAAAAATTAACGCCAGCCGGCAATGCCAAAGCAAACCGGCAGCGGCCGAAACCTAAATCGGCCACTTCGTAAAAGGTACCTCCGGCTTCCATGATGGTGTCTTTGCCCACAACGCCCAAATCGCACACACCATTTTCCACGTAGGTAATGACATCTGCGGCTTTCGCCAGCACAATCTCAATATTGGCATTCTTGACAGGCAAAATCAGCCGGCGGCCCTTATTGCGGATTTCGCTGCAATCATAGCCCAATTGCTCAAACATTTCAATACTTTTTTCTTCCAAACGCCCTTTTGTTAAAGCGATGCGAATCGGTTTCATAATCTCCCCTACTTTTCCTTAACAATTCTGTTCCAATTCGATATCAATAATCTCTGTGGTTTTCCCAATCATGTGTACCTGCGCGATACCGCAGCGGGCAGCGTAAGCAATTGCGCTTTCTCGATCCTCCAGCACACAGTTTTCAACCACTTGCCCTTTGGCAATCAGCTGCTTGCGATACAAAATCGCTTTCACCAAATATTCATCACTAGCGGCCATCACCAGCACCTCCGCAGTCAATGGCGGCTTCTTTTCCACCACGCTGCTGGCCAAATCTACATTGACCGCAAAGCCAATGGCAGACTGCGCCGCGCCAAAATCGCTGAGCAAATTATCATAACGACCGCCGGATAACACAGGCTCGCCCACCTCATTAAAGTAGCCGCGGAAAATAATGCCGGTGTAATATTCAGCCTGATTTACTAAACCCAAATCAATAATCACATTATCGCCCAAACCCAGTTGCTGCAAGCTGCGATAAATGGTTTGCAAATAATCCAGACTCTTACGAGCCTGTTCATCATCAAACAGGGCATAGGCCTGCTCAAATACTTCTTCCCCGCCAAACAGCCGCGGCAAATATTTTAAGGCAACTGCAGCCTTGTTGTCGGGAAACTGCTCTAATAAATCATTCAGCGAAGCAAAATTTTTCTGCTCAATATGATGGCGAATTTCTTCCTTGGTATCCTCATCGGCCCCCAGACTATCCATCAGCGCTTTAAAGTAGCCAATGTGACACAGCTCTAAACGATAGCCGCTGCCTGCGCTAATCTTCTCCAAACTGCTGGCTGCCATCTCCATAATTTCCAAGTCGCTGCGGATAGTTCCGCTGCCGATTAATTCTACGCCGCACTGATAAATTTCACTGCTGCGGCCCCGTAAGCCGTTGGCCATACGATAAACATTGTGGCTGTAATATAACCGCAGCGGCATTTCCATGTGCAACAGGCGGGTTGCCGTTAAACGGGCAATGGGAACTGTACCGTCTGGGCAAAGCACCATTAACCGGCCTTTCTGATCCATCAGCTTATACATATTTTCCTGCGGCAGATAATTGGCTGATGCGCCAAATACATCATAAAATTCAATGGTCGGCGTCATCACCCGCCGATAGCCGCGGGCCTTAAAAATATCCTTCAAAATTCCCGTCACACGGGAGCGGCGGCTGCATTCATCAAAGAGATAATCCTTTGTGCCTTCCGGCGTTACTTTATTATAACATTTCATATTCTCACCTGTTTATTAAAATTCGAACTGTGTTCGCTTCATTATTTTAACACGCTAAAGTGATAAATACAAATAAAATATCTGTATTTTTCGAAAACTTTTCATAAAATATTTTTTACATACTCTTTCTGCATTTTATCATCAAGCAGCGTTGCCTAATTATTCTACAACAGCTCGTTCTTATTGGCAATCATAAAAATAGAGCAGATGTAAGATTTCCATCTTACAAACTGCTCCAAGCCTTCGGTTTACGCTGATAAGGAAGTATTCACAACAACTTATCACTAACGCTGACAGACAGGGTGTACGCAGAAACAGAGAGTTGACTAGTTTAAAGGTGGGCGACTCCCTGTTTTACT
Source organism: uncultured Peptococcaceae bacterium (assembly GCA_902492275.1). GTDB lineage: Bacteria > Bacillota > Peptococcia > Peptococcales > Peptococcaceae > UBA7185. The sequence continues at coordinate 2,029 of CABUKW010000012.1, read as the reverse complement.
GTTTGCGTCTTGCTACGCAGTAATTATCCGACGAAGCATAAACCGCCTATCTTGGATTTCCCTATGTTGGAAAAGCCTACGTTGGATTATCCAATGCAATTAAATAAAGATATAAATAACTAAAGAAATACCAAATACGGATTTCATCAAATACCGACTCCATTCCTATCCTTTCTCTAACCCCTTCCCTTTGGAACAAGGCAAAGCGGCAGAGCCGCCAGAATGGAGAAGAATGGAACGGAAATGATAGCACAAAGAAATATCGTTTGCTGTGTTACGCAATAGAACACTGTTTTTGAGGGTGGGAGTATAAAACCCTTGCTCCTGTCCTTATCGCCGCTGTAATGCCGCTTAAATCAAACGAGAGAAGCCCTCTAATGCGTACCATTCCATAACGAATTGAGCGCGTAAGCGGTTTATCCGATTGCGTTCTCTTTGCTGCCCAACAACAAAGCCAGAAAAAGCCGTCAAGGGCGCGCAAGCGTGCATTTTATCCTTGACGGCTTTTTCTGGCTTTGTTACTTCCTACCTGTCAAAACGGAATTGCAGGATAGCCTTAATAAGTTGTGCTTTCGGACGGTCTTGAATATCGTCGTTGATATGACCCCGATAGGTAGACAGGTATTTGATATGTCCGGCATAGTGGTGCAACACCTTGTCTATCGCTTCCGGCTTTCCGGCGACAGCTTTTTTTCTTTTCCATCGCCGGACAGAATTTTCGGACATATAACTTTTTATGCCAACCTTTTCCCTTCTTCGTGGTATAATGGCTTAAAGGATTTGCTTCGTCTGCCCTATAAAAATATCTAAAGCAAGGATTGATTTCTATGAAAGAAAAAATACAGGCTTTATATAAAAGCGTTATGCCTTACATAAATTCGGACGGAAAAAATACAACGCCGGTTTCCTACATTGACGTTTACCGCTGCACGCAAAAAGAAATGATTTTGCCTGACATACCGAACCCGTATCTTTTCTTTGTTGTGCATGGAAATATGCGGCTCCATTCTATCGAGGGTATTTTTGAGTATAAAGCCGGACAGTATCTCATTTCTGCCATTGATAGTCCGAGGGCGGCGGAAATTCTTTCCGATTTACAAACACATCCGTTTATTGCTTTGTTGATAGAATTTTCTGTTGATGATGTCATTTCTGTTATGTTGGATATTGACGGTGATTTGCCGGAAAAATTATTTGATGAAACGGCCGCCGCAATGCCGCCCTGTACCGATGAAAAAATGACAGAAATACTAATCCGTTTATTGAACATGACACCGACGGAATTATCGTTTATGGGAAAACATCTCAAGCGCGAAATAATATTCAATATCATTACAGGGGCTTATAGAAAGCAGTTTATGCAGCAGATTGTCAATATCCAACAGGCGGGAGATATTTACCATATCAACAGTTGGATTAAGCAAAATTATAAGGTCGATTTTGCGGTTGAGGATTTAGCCGAACAAAGTAACATGAGCCTATCCAGTTTTCATCAGAAATTCAAAAGCGCTGTCGGCATGGGACCGCTTCAATGCCAGAAGAAGCTGCGCCTCACGGAAGCCCGTCGGCTCATGCTGGATAAAGCCGCAAATGTAACGGACGCCGCTATGGAAGTCGGATATGAAAGCGTTTCCCAGTTTATCCGCGATTACCGGCGTATGTTCGGACGTTCTCCCCAAAAGGACGTACAGGAAATACGGGATTGTATTGGAGTGCAGAAGAAACAGGAATAATTACTGTTTCTTCTGCTTTTGAAAGACCAGTTCTGCAAAGTCCAAGAACGTATCGCCCGTTCTCTGTTTTTCCTCTGGAAGAAGATTGAAAAAACAGGCGGGTATTTCATGTAACCTCAAATTTTTGCTGATACAGGGCGCACACCCTTTATCATGTTTTGTCGGGCGTAACGGACAGTCATAATTTTTACAGGTACAAAATTTGCTCAAATTATCCATGCTGCAATCCTCCACATTTCAGTTGATGAAGAAAGGCACGATCCAAACGCCAGATTGTGCCTTTTCCATATCCATAA